>DAOUUW010000110.1 GCA_030667965.1 Deltaproteobacteria bacterium | reverse complement strand
CGGCTTTCCATGAGCCTTCAAGATCAACCAGTTCTCCATCTTCATAGTTCCGTGAAATTTCACCAAAATACCAGACGTTGCCATCCATGTCCTGGGCATACCAGTCATCAGTATCCTCGATGAGTTCACCATCTTCTTTGACAACATCGCGCACCACGACACAATTCACCCCCAGGATTTCTTTTATTTCGGAAGTTACCGTAACGGTAATCGTCTCGTCAGAAGACTGGTGCTCGTATACCCAGACCGTACCCGGCTTCAGCGGGAAATAAGGGTTGGCATCCACAGTTGCCCCTATCGCTAATGGATCGTCGACAAAATCATCCGGATCGATTGAGGGATCATAGGCAGCCTCTCCAAGGTCTTCACAAACATCCAACCGTGCTTCATACTGCTCTGCGCATTCTTCCCGTGCCTCGCTCCGCTCTTCAGTCACCTGATCAGTGCATTCCTCCCGATCCACTTCATCAGCAATATTGAGGCATTTGCCGTCTTACTGCAAATTTTTTCATTATCCGAGGCGGATGCATCTGCCGGGTGAAGCAGAAAAAAACCCATTGCCGGCAGGGAGGCTGTTGACACAATTTTCATGCATTTACTTCTTTTCCTGCTCTTTTTTTCAATTCCGATTGATCCCATAGCGTTCTCCTTATGTAGAGAT
The DNA here is from genome assembly GCA_030667965.1 of Deltaproteobacteria bacterium. Lineage (GTDB taxonomy): Bacteria > Desulfobacterota > Desulfobulbia > Desulfobulbales > SURF-16 > JAHLLM01. The sequence continues at coordinate 9,090 of DAOUUW010000110.1, read as the reverse complement.
TTTTCATTTCGGCCCGAGTGCAGCATGGCCGGATCCACGGTATGGCATCAGGCTAACAAAACCACATTGCTGTAATATGTCCACAAGATTACAAAAAGGAAAGATCAGGATTTTACTTTAACGAAAACTATTCCCGGCGCAGGACGTAGCCGAAGCCACGGATGGTGTGGATGAGTTTGCTGTCAAAATCGCGGTCGATCTTATCTAAATTTCTCACAAAGCGGTTATGCTGTCATATAATGGGCATTTCATGGAACTGTCAAACAATCTGCTAATAATTTTTATTCCTCATTACAATACTTTCCGGAAACTTTTTTTCATGGCCCCGCAGATAGGACAACTTTCCGGAGGCTCTTTTACCTTGAGATAGCCGCAGAACGGACAGACGAAATAACGATCTTGCCGGTCTGTTGAAACATCTTTTTTTTCGCGCGAATAAAACGAAGCGGCAATCATTTCCGCTTTGCGAAGCTGGCTCAATACATTGGCTATAGCAGGAAGCTCTGCCTCTTTGGCCTGGCGAATATAAGCGCCATAGGCCTCAATAATCGCCGGTATTTCCTGCTCAAAAACCGCGTTGCCGGATAGTCCTCCGACATATCAATCCGGCCCTTCACGTTATTAAACAGCCTGCGGGCCTGGATGGTTTCAGATTGCGCCACCGCCCGCAGGAAACAGGCAACATCTTCGCGCCCATCTCGAAAGGCCTTTTGCGCATAGATTTTTTTCCTGGCAGATGCTTTTGACAGTTCTGCAAAGACCTGAAACAGCATTTTTTCAATTTATTCGTCCATGAGGTTTTCTCCTTGGCTGTTGCACAGAATTTATTCGTTGATCCCTTCTCGGCTGCACCATCATGTTTTTGTCAGAGATGTTGACAGCATCCTATACAGGCTGTAAAAGATGAGAGGCAATGTGTCAAGGGTAGGTATTTGTTCAGTATTCCTGAGAAAAGCCTGAAAACGAAAATGAAAGAGGAGGAACAAAGATGAAAAAAATGACAACGGGCCTTATTATAGGACTGATCGGGTTGCTGGTTTTTGCGGCAAACGGCTGGTGCTTCGGCCGCAAGACGGTGATCAAAATCGGCATCAACGCCCCGATCACCGGCGACATCCCCAAGGTGGGCGAAGGTACGAAATATGCCGCCCGGATGTGGCTTGAGGACATTGAAAAGGCAGGCGGCCTTACTGTGGGTGACACAAAGTATCCGGTTGAAGTAGTGATTGAAGACAACGAGTCCAAAGCCGAGTCGGCGGTCAAGGCAAACACCAAAATGATCACTGAAGACGAGGTGCTGTTCATTGTCGGACCCCAGTCTTCAAAGCAGGCAATCCCTGCAGGCGCCGTGGCAAACAACTACGAAACACCCATGATCACCCCCTGGTCCACCAACCCCGATTCCACCAAGGATCGCCCTTTTGTCTTCCGCGGCTGTTTTCTCGATCCTTTCCAGGGTCCGGTGCTGGCCAACTTCATCACCGAAGAATTCAAATTCACCAAAGCCGCAGTGCTTTATGACGTTGCCAGCGATTACCCCAAGGGGCTTGCCGAATTTTTCAAAAAAGCCTGGGAAAATCTGCACGGCCCCGATTCCGTGGTGGCATTTGAAAGCTTTACCACCAAGGATGCCGATTTCAGCTCCCAGCTGAGCAAGATCATCAAAAGCGACGCCCAGGTGCTCTTTACACCCCAATATTACAACGAGGTTGCCCTTATTGTGCAGCAGGCCAATGAACTGGGCTGGAAAGGCCCCATTGTCGGCAGTGATTCCTGGGGATCGGCTGAAACCGTCAGTCTTTGCGGCGAAAACTGCTACGGCCAGTTTTTCTCCACCCATTACGCTGCCGCCGGAGCACAGGGTGCGACAAAAGACTTTATCGACCGCTACCAGGCAAAACACGGCTATGTTCCCGATGACGTGGCGGCGCTTACCTGGGATTCCCTCCGTCTGGCGCAGCGAGCCATTGAAGATACCGGCAAGATCACCGGCAAAATCAAAAAAGACCGCAAGGCGGTACGGGATGCCATGGCCCGCATCAAGAATTTTGAGGGCATCACCGGCAACATGACCTTTACCGAAGAAGGCGACCCTGTTAAATGCGCCGTCATTGTCAGGATCAGCGACAAGGGCGAGTACGAGTTCTATAAATCAGTCTGCCCGAATTAAGCCCGACCTGACGTTATATGGATCTCTTTCTGCAAAATATCGTCAACGCACTGCAGTGGGGTAGCTTTTACGCCCTCATTGCCCTGGGCTACTCCATGGTGTACAGCATCCTCATGCTGTTCAACTTTGCCCATGGCGATATTTTCATGGTCGGGGCATACATCGGCTTCGGCATCGCCACCGGACTGCTGGCCCTAGCCGCCATGGCAGGCCTGCCGGTGCCCGGCTGGCTGGTGCTTGTCCTGACCATTATCATATCCATGTTTCTCACCTCATTTGTCGGTATTTTCATCGAACGGGTCGGCTACCGCCCTCTGCGGGAAGCGCCGCGGGCCTCAGCGGCCATCACCGGCCTGATGATCGGCATTATTCTTGAAACAGGCAATCTTGCCCTGCTGGGGGCCAGGAGACTGAGCTTCCCGTCACTCATCGATACGGTTACCTTCCAGATAGGAAGTGTTTACGTCACAAATAAAAAAATCTTTATTGTGGCGGTCTCCCTGTCCCTCATGTTCGGGCTGCATCTCTTTATCCAGAAAACAAAATGGGGCATGGCCATGCGGGCCATGTCCTATGATTTTCAGGCCGTGCCCCTGATGGGTGTTTCCATCAACAAGCTGGCGCCGCTCACCTTTGCCATCGGCTCGGGCCTGGCCGCGGCCGCCGGTATCCTGTACGGACTGGCCTACCCGGTGCTTGATCCGTACATGGGTATCCTGCTGGGCTGGAAAGCCTTTGTGGCAGCCATCCTCGGCGGCAGGGGCTCCATTCTCGGCGCTGCCCTGGCAGGGTTTCTCCTTGGTTTCATTGAGATTTTCGCGGCCTGGATATTTCCCTCCACCTTCAGGGATCTTATCGCCTACTCCATTATCCTGCTGATTCTGACCTTCCGACCCCACGGCTTTTTCGGCCAGGCGCACAGCACCCAGTTGCGGCTCTAATGGATTTTAAAGGAGAGAGCGCTAAAAACATGGTCAACAAAAAGGCATCACAGCGCAAAGGGCGGGGCGTAAAAGCGTGGCTGGCCCGGGTTTTCGGCAGGATTCCCCTGATCGGCTGGCTTATGGGCAGCCTGGGGGCCGTACTGATCGAATATTTTTTGGGCGATGCCCTTTCCTATTATCTTGGCCTGCCCAAGATACCCGTGCTTTTCGGTAGCAGCATCATATTAAAAAAACCGGCTCTCATTCCGGGCGCCTTGGCCTACCTGCTCCTGGTCTACGCCCTGCCGGTGTCGCTCATTGCCAAAAGCATGACAAGACCGGCAAACAGACTTGCCAGACTGCTTGCCTCAAGGCCGGTGTCACTTGCCACCCTCATTCACCTTGGTCTTTTTTACCTGATCCTGCATCTCTGGGCCGAAATAAGTGATTATCGCCTGCTGGTGCTGAAACTGACCATGATCGCCGTCATGCTGACGTTGAGCATCAATGTTATCAACGGCTATATGGGGGAATTTTCCTGTTCCCATCCCGGCTTCATGGCCCTGGGCGCCTATGGCGCATCCATCACCACTCTGCTGCTCTGTGTTGATGATAAACTCATGGGTCCGGCCCTGCTGCCTGCCGCGGCCGGTCCATGGCTCTTTCCCCTGGCCCTGATCGTCGGCGGCATTGTTGCATCCCTGGGGGCGCTGGTCATTGCCATACCCTCCTTCCGCACCAGAGGCGATTATCTGGCCATTATATCCCTTGCTTTTCTCTTTATCGTCAAGAGCCTTATCGAGAATCTGGAATTTGCCGGCGGCCCCCGAGGCATGTCCGGTCAACCCGATTATGCGGGACTGCCCACTGTTTTTATCGTCATGGTGCTCTGCGTCTGGACCATTAATAATTTTGTCCGCTCCACCATGGGCAAGGCCCTGTGCGCGGTGCGGGACAATGAACTTGCCGCCGAGGCCATGACCGTCAACACCCGCAAGACCAAAATCGTCACCTTCATGTTCGCCGCCTTCTGGGCCGGAGTGGCAGGGGGACTGTTCGCCCATGTGCTGCGCTACGTCAATCCCGGGTCCTTTGGCGTCCAGCGGCTGGCGGAAATCCTGGCCATGCTCTATTTCGGCGGGCTCAACTCGGTAACCGGCTCCATTGTCGGCGCAGTGAGCTTCAACCTGCTTAGTGAAGCCCTGCGGCCCCTGGAGCTGTATAAATGGATTATTATTCCCCTGCTGTTCATTCTGGTGATGCTCTACCGACCCACCGGCCTCATTGCCTTTACCGAGTTTAAACCACGGGAGTTGATGCGGCCGAAAGAATGAAAAAACATTCAGGGAAGGAGACATAAAACATGGCGCTGCTGCGGGTTGACAACATGACCCATTATTTTGGCGGGCTTCGTGCCGTGCACAACTATAATCTCGTCCTTGAGCCGGGTCATATCACCGGTCTTATCGGCCCCAACGGCGCCGGCAAGACCACCGTCTTCAACCTGATAACCGGCATCCATACCCCCACCGAAGGCAATGTTGAGATAGAAGGCCACAACCTCATCGGCCACCGTCCCCACGAAATCGCCTCCATGGGTATAGGACGCACCTTCCAGAATCTGCTCCTCTGGCGGCACATGAATGTTGTGGAGCATGTGAAGATGGCTTGCTATTCCCAGCTTGAATACGGTCTGCTCGACGCCTTTTTCGGTACGCGCCGCTGCCGCCGGGAAGAAAAACGCATCACCGCCAAAGCCATGCATCTGCTGGAAACATTTAACGTGGCCGATTACAGCAGCCGGCTCATCAGTAATCTGCCATACGGAGCCCAGCGACGGGTGGAGATGGCCCGGGCCATGGCCACCAATCCCAAGGTGCTGCTGCTCGACGAACCAACGGCCGGCATGACTCCGGATGAACTAAACCGCATGATTGACATTATCCGTAAAATTCACAGAGATTTTGAGGTTGCCATTCTAATGATTGAACACCGGCTGAAATTCGTCATGGAACTGTGCGAAAAAATCCAAACCCTTGTTTTCGGTGAGGTTATTGCCGAAGGAACCCCTACGGAAATTCAGAATAACCCTGAAGTTATCGAGGCATATCTGGGCAAGGAGGATGTCACCTGATGCAGCTCGTTATTAGAAATCTGCAGGTTTCCTACGACAAGATCAAGGTACTGCACGGCATTGATTTCACTATTGCCAAGGGAGAAATCGTCACAATCATCGGCGCCAACGGGGCAGGCAAGAGCACGACCCTGAAGGCCATCTCCCGGCTGATCCCGGCCGACAAAGGTTCGGTCATGGAATTTGAAGGAAAAGATCTGCTTACTTATCAACCCGACAGGGTGGTAAGCGAACTGGGCATCTCTCATGTACCCGAAGGGAGACGCCTGTTCGGCAACCTCACCGTCCTGGAGAACCTGCAGTTGGCAACCTTTGCCCGCAAAGACAGGGAGCAGATCAAAAAGGACATGGAGCAGGTCTTTGCCATTTTCCCAAGGCTCAAGGAACGCCTGACCCAGGCATCAGGAACGCTGAGCGGCGGCGAACAGCAGATGCTGGCCGTGGGCCGGGCCTATATGAGCGGCCACAAAATCATGCTGCTGGACGAGCCGTCCATGGGGCTTGCGCCGCTGCTCATGCTGTCCATGTTCGATGCCCTCAGGGAAATCAACAAAGAAGGTACAACCATCTTGCTGGTTGAACAGAACGCCCGCCTGGCCCTGAAATTCGCCCAGCGCGGCTATGTCATTGAAAACGGTCGCCTGGTGCTGGAAGGCCCCTCCGCCGACCTGCTCGACAACCCGGATGTCAAAAAAGCCTATCTGGGGGGGTAAAGGAAAGGAAGGCCTTCTTTTTTACTTTTAATTACCATCGTATCCAACTTCAGTTTGCCACTCATTCAGCCCCTTTCTTTTTACTGTAAAGTCACTTCGTTAACCCATAAAGCGATTGCTTTCTCAAACTGCTTTTTCAAGGTTTTTGAAAGAGCACCCTCTTCAGATGCGTCATTTTTTTTTAAAAAAACTTTAACTTTTTAGGGAATTCCGTCGAAAAGATAATCAAAAAAAGAATCGTTAATTTCACCTCAGTAAATGATCTTTTCACGAGAAGAATACTCTTGGCCTATTCCTTGCTGTTTTCTCTCAATGTCGCATGTCTAGCTTGCGGCGCACATTTCAAATCATTTTCAGGAGGATGCTATGATTACGTTTTTGCGTCAGTTTATTTTTCTCTTTGTTGGTCTTGTTTTGCGCTGGCCGCTTTGGGCAGTCATAGCCGTGCTTGGCAGATTCGGCCTTTTTCGCATGATGTTTCTGGTCTACCCCACTGATGAATTGGAATGCAGCGCATTCTGCCCGAATATCAAGCCGTTACGGCGTTTCTTCTCAGGAAGACCGACACCGGGCGGGCTGATCATGGAGGGATTTCGGCCCATGGGCATCTACTTTGTTATTCCGAACCTGCCGATTGAGCTGGCACGCAAAAAAAATCGTCCTCTTGTCGAAAGCATTGTTTCCCGTCTGCTGTGGATCCGTCGCCTTGCCGGGGCAAAGACCATCGGCCTGGCCGGTCAGCTTGGCCCCATTTTTGCCCGCCGTCATAATATTGACATGACGCCGCCGCTGTTCAGCAGCATCAACGGCAATATATTCAGTATTCATGAAGCTATCCGCTGGGCAAGCAGGCAGCGTAACGCCTCCCTGAAACCCCGGAAGATTGCCATTCTCGGCGGCGGTGAAATGGGCCTGAGCCTGCAACAGTATTTAGAAAAAAGCGGCTATCTGAGCCGGACATTGGCTGTCCGTTTTACCCGACGTGGGAAAATCCTGCCCCTAACAGAAGAAGAAAGTCAAATCTTTCTGGAGGAGTCCGACCTTATCGTCAACCTGCTGCCGAAAGGTGATGACTTTCTTGACGGCAATTTTCACCATATTGCTTCGCCCCATGCAGCTATTATTGATTTTTCCAGGCCAGCTGTTGATCCAGGCAAAGTGCGGCAGAAAATTTATATGGGCAACCGGCTGCAGCGCAGCGGCATCCGGTTTATGCTGGCCCTGCCCGGAGGCTGGCAACAAAGAGAACTGCCGGCCTGTTCCCTGCCGGCCATGCTGGCCATGTTTTCCGGCAAAGCCCTGGAGGAAGTGGAATCTTTCTGCCGGCTGGCACAATCATACTCCTTTGCCACGGCTTTGATGGACAGACCCACGGCAGCAGCAGAGAGAATGCCACCAATCCCTTCGGGTTTTTCCGACGCCAGGGAGGTGGTTGGCATACCTGTGGTAACTTCGTGAGAATTGTTTCGATCAATTTTTTGTGAAAATATCAGAATTGCACATTGCACATGCAACTGGCATCATCAAAGAAAACCGATTAAGGTGCTGAATGCCGGTCGCATGTCTTAAATCCATACATTTTTGTTATCGCTATAAGATTGATGGTCTCGTAAAAAGTCAAAATTGATTGATTTTTGTCATTCGCGTGAAAACAGGAGATAAGCGTAGACTTCGATCCAGTAATTTCAATACGTTATAGATCGGAGTCTTCGCTTACCTCCCGCCTACGCGGGAATGACGACAAAATGTACTTTTTACGAATCCATCAAGGTTGTGATAATCAGGTGAGCAAATTGATTGAAAAATTTGATGAAAAAGAAGGCTATTGCCGCATGCTCGGCCATTTTCTACCCTTCAATTATTGTCGGACCATGAATGAAGGGCTACCCTGCACTAAGATTCTTGATTGCTGGTTCGAGATGATCCCCATCCAGCAGTTCATTGCAGAACATTACTCCGAAGAAGAGCAGCTACGTATTTTTAAGCCGCCAAAGACAAAAATGGTTTCTCTGGTGGAAATACTTGAAAATGTGAAAAAAGGCGGCTGAGGAGCGGCAGCAAGGGAATCGGACACCTCGTTCCTGTCAGCTGTTGACAAACCCCTCAGCATCATCAGCAAGGGCGGTTATCAGATTTTCCGGCACCGCCTGACTCTGGGCCAGACTGATGCCGCGCATGATAAGCCCCGCATTCTCCTGGCTCAAAATTCCCTTTGGAATGGCTTCCCCATAGACCCATACCCCGGCCTCCTGCAGGGTAACAGGGCTATCCAGCTCCGCCCTCCCCGAGGCGGCGGCAAGCAGGGCGGCAACGAGCAGATCAAGAGCACTGTCCACCATGTTTTGTTCAAGAAGAAGCCGGGCCGCCTTGAGCTTTTCAGCAGCCAGGGTTGTAAGACGTGAAACTCCGCCGGCATTGCCATCCTTGGAGGCATCATAGTAGGTCTGGGACTCTGCCAGGGGTGAAGCGGCGCCGAGGCGGTTCAGTCCTTTCAATGTCCGATGGTCGATCAGCGCCACCGGCACGATATCCGATAAACGGATGGCAACGCTGTCCGCCTCGCCATCGACGTGATCAAGAACGGCAAGCAGGCCGCCGCCGGAGCCAAGAATGCGCTCAATCCTCGCCCCAAATGCCTTCTGCAGCTCTTCAATGCAAAAGGTAAGTGCCTCTTCCACGGAGGTGTCTTTTTCCCTGCCGCTATCCGCTCCTCCACCCTGCTCACGCACGGCAAGAGGCAACTCCTGCTCCTCTGTAATTTCCCCTGGAGCATGGCCCACATGAGGCTGCGGGCTGTTCAGGTCTTCAATGAGGCTCACCAGCAGCTTTTTAGAAATTCCCACCACATCCTCGGTGGCATCCACGGAAATGACATTGTCAAAAAGGTTCTGCTTGGTATTGACCAGTCCAAGAACCTGTTCTTCATAGGAATCCGATGCCACCATGGTGATAATCTGCACCTTTCTGGTCTGACCGAGACGATGCACCCTGCCGTTTCGCTGCTCCAGCACCGCCGGATTCCAGGGCACATCAAGATTTACCAACACCGAACCGCTCTGCAGATTTAACCCTACTCCGCCGGCATCTGTGGAGATAAAAACCTGCACACTGTCGTCTTCACGGAAACGGTCCATCAACTCACCCCGTTTT
>DAOUUW010000109.1 GCA_030667965.1 Deltaproteobacteria bacterium | reverse complement strand
GATCAAACTCCGGTTCATCGGCAGTCTCAACAATCCTGCCGTCTTTCAGCATCAAGGTGTGGGGTGAGGAACACGCCGCAAAGATAAGTGGCAAGGCAAAGAGTATGAGGCACAACTTTTTCATATCTATCTCCGATTTCCTTCAGAGTGGCAGGCTGATAGCTGATAGCTTTATAGCTGATGGCTGATAGCTGATAGCTGATAGCTGATAGCTGATAGCTTTATAGCTGATGGCTGATGGCTGATGGCTGATAGCTTTATAGCTGATGGCTGATAGTTGATAGCTACTCTAACACAATTTCAGGCCCGGCGTCAAGAAATGTTCAACTTCATCGGCAGGTTTGGGTTTGCTGATGAAAAACCCCTGCATTTCATCACAGAGATTGTGGCGCAGAAATTCAAGTTGCTCCTCGGTTTCCACCCCTTCGGCAATGGTTTTCAGGCCAAGGGTCTTGGCCACGGCGATAATAGCCTTGATAATGGCCGCATCGTTGGGGTCCGTGGTAATGTCCATGACAAAACTTCGGTCAATTTTCAATGTATCCAGCGGGAAGCGTTTCAGGTAACTCATGGAGGAATATCCCGTGCCGAAATCATCCACCGAAAGATTCACCCCGACCTCTTTCAGTTGGGCCAGTGTCTCAATAGTCTTATCAAGATCCTGCATGATGGAACTCTCCGTCAGTTCCAGTTCCAGTACCAAGGATGACAGGCCGCTGTCAAGCAGGACCTGTTTGACCATGGGAACCAGGTCAGCCTGGCGGAACTGGTGACTGGAGATATTGACACCCATGCGTATCGGCGCCAGCCCGGCCTGCTGCCATTCATAAGCCTGTCGGCAGGCCTCTCTCAGAACCCATTCACCAATGGGAACAATAAGACCGGATTCTTCCGCAACAGGAATGAATTTAAAAGGAGCGACCAGGCCAAGCTCCGGATGCTGCCAGCGGATAAGCGCCTCAAGACCGGCAATTTTTCCGCTCTGCAGATCAATCTGCGGCTGGTAAAAAAGAACAAGCTCATCTCTTTCAAGAGCTTTTTTCAGGCCGATTTCAATATTCAACCTTTCAACAGCCCGATCATTCATATCATTCGAAAAGAATTTAAAGGTGCTGCCGCCGCTCTGCTTGGCGTGAAACATGGCCACGTCGGCGTTCTTGAGCAGTACCTCTACCTCTTCTGTATCCCCCGGAAAAATGGAAATGCCGATACTGCAGGAAACATTAATTTCCTGGCCGTTGATGAAAATGGGCTTTTGCAGCATCTCCAGCATACGCCGGGCCACCCGGGCGGCGTGCTCCTCTTCGGCAAGCCCGGTGAGAAGGATGCTGAATTCATCTCCGGTCAGGCGTGACAGGGAAAGCTTGGGTTCCCTGGGCAAAACAAATTTTCCAAAGATATCGGAACAGCGAATACAATCCGACAGGCAGGTTGCGACCTTTTTTAACAACTCATCCCCTGCACTGTGGCCAAGCGTATCATTAATACGCTTGAAACGGTCAACACCGAGATAGAGCAGGGCCACCTTGCTCTTGTCGCGCAGGGCGGCAAAAAGCGCCTGTCCCACATATTCATTAAAGAGCTGACGGTTGGGCAGGCCGGTCAGGGAGTCGTAATACGCCAGAAAACGGATCCTTTCTTCCGACTGCTTCCTTTCACTGATGTCCTGCACCGTGCCGTGCATCCAAAGAGGAGCCCCGTAGGCATCATACTCAACCTCGGCCTGCTCGTGAATGATACGGCTAGATCCGTTTTCAAGGGTTATTCTGTATTCCAGCCGGTATGCCTTTTTCTCCTGCAGGGCCTTTTGGACGGCAACCTGAACCGCTTCTTTTTCATCAGGGTGCACGCATTGCAGAAACATCCCATAACTGACCCCGCCTTCAACAGGATCCAGCCCGAACAACGTAAACATCTGTTTTGAACAATACACATTATTCGTGTCAAAATCACAATCCCAGTTACCAAGTCTTGCTATCTTCTGGGCAATGGACAAACGCTGTTCGCTCTGGCGCAAGTGGCGAAATGCCTTTCCTGCCCGCAGCAGATAACGCACCCGATGGTTAAGCAGCGGCCAGTTTACCGGCTTTGTAATAAAATCGGTGGCACCCGCATCAAAGGATCGCTGGATCGAAGCCATATCATCAAGACCGGTCACCAGGACAATAGCCGAGTCAATGCCGCCGGGCAGCTTTCGCATCTCCGTACAGGCGGTAAAGCCGTCCATACGCGGCATCTTGACATCCATGAGAACAAGATCAGGGGAAATACGCCGGAAAACCTCCAGCGCCTCCACGCCGTCCTCCGCCTCTTCCACAATCAGGTTGCTCTCAAGAAGGGTTTCAACCATGAGCAGCCGTTCGGCCATATCATCATCAACAACGAGAACGACCGATTGTCCCCCGCCACCTTTGTTATTGTCCATCAGGTATTTTCTCCAGTTCAACTAAAAGCGCGTCAAGAACCTTCTGGAATGACTCGTCCAGATCGTCAAGCAACTCCTTTGCCGCTCCGGCCTTTTCCCGGCGTCCCAGATCCTCCAGCTCTTTGCAGATCGCGGCAAGTTTAATTGCCCCGAGATTGGCGTTTGCCGTCTTCAGGCTGTGGGCTGCCTCCCGCAGGGCGGTGCTGTCTCCACTGATGACAGCGTCACGAATGGTACGCAGGAGAGCCGGGGAATTCTGCTGATACAGACCTATAATTTTTTTCAACACATTTGGCCTGTCAGGACGCTGCAGGGAACGAATCATATCCAGTCTCGCCTGGTCGAGAAGCAATTTCTCCCGGGGCGCCTCTTCCGGCTCATCCTCCTCTTCAATCTCCTTCCTTGCCATGATGCTGGATTGTAAAAATTGCCCCAGCATCTTCTGCAGATCATCCATATAAAAAGGTTTACTTAAATAATCATCCATTCCGACGGCCTGGCATTGCTCTCTGATACCCATCTGCACGTCTCCGGTCAGGGCAATAATAGGCACCCGCACTTTTCCGCCATCGGCTTCGATTCTTCGTATTTCCCTGGTGGCGGTAAATCCGTCCATTTCCGGCATATGGCAATCCATCAGGATGAGATCGTATTTTCCCCCGGACGCTGCTTCCACCGCCTCCATGCCGTTTTCCGCCGTATCCACCCGGCACTGCATTTTACGAAGCATCTGCCGGCAGACATCCTGGTTGATCAAATTATCTTCAACCAGAAGGATATGGGCATCAAAAACAACAAGCCCCGATGAAAGGCCTGCTGATCCATCCTGGTACGCCCTGCTTCCATCCTCATTTTTTTCCATCAGCGAAAGAAGGGCGTTAAAAAGAAGGCTCTGGCGGACCGGCTTAGTGAGATACAGATCAACGCCCTCCTTGGTCGCCTGGGAAGCCTGATCATCAAAAGGGGCCGAGCTCAACATAACCAGACAGATATCACTGATTGATTTATCGTTACGTATCTGCCGAGCAAGCTCAATGCCATCCATTTCAGGCATGTGCCAGTCAAGAAGAACCACATCATAGGGTGCGCCCTGGGCAGCAGTCTTTCTCAGCAACTCCAAGCCCTGAGGACCGCTTTCCACAGCAGCGCTCGTGACCCCCCAGGAGCGTACCTGGTTTTCCAGAATTTCACGGTTGGTGGCGTTATCATCTACAATGAGAAGCCGCATGCCGAGGAGATTGTCCATACCTTTTTCAACATATTTTTCCCCGGAATCCGGGCGGCAAGAAAACTTCACGGTGAACCAGAAGACAGAACCCAGCCCCGGCTCACTTTCCACACCAATTTCACCACCCATAAGCTCCACAAGCTGGCGCGATATGGCGAGCCCAAGCCCGGTGCCTCCGTATTTCCGGGTGGTTGAGCTGTCCGCCTGGGAAAACACCTTGAAAATATGACCTTTCACGTGTGGCGCTATGCCTATGCCGGTGTCTTCCACGCCAAAACGAAAGGCTCTTTCGTCTCCTTCTTCTGCTATCTTTTCAACACGCACCACCACCTCACCTGAATCGGTAAATTTGATGGCATTACTGAGCAGATTGACCAGTATCTGGCGCAAACGGTTTGAATCTCCCTTGGCAGCGGTGGGCATACAGCCCTCAAAAACAGGGATGAGCTCAAGCCCCTTGGTGTGGGCCCGTTCCGCCAGCATATCAGCCGTATCTTCAACCAATTCGCGCAGATCAAAAATATGCTCCTCCAGTTCGAGTTTACCCGCCTCTATCTTGGAGAAATCAAGGATATCATTAATAATACCCAGGAGCGAATCGGCAGAACGCTGGATTGTTACGGCAAAATGACGTTGTCTCTCTTTCAGGCCGGTATCGAGCAGCAGTTCGGTCATGCCCAGGATCCCGTTCATCGGCGTCCGTATCTCATGGCTCATGGTGGCCAGGAATTCACTTTTTGCTTTACTGGCGGCCTCGGCAACGACAAAGGCTTTCTCCAGATGCTGTACCATTTCTTCCAGTTCTTCCTTGGCAACTGAAAGATCCCCGGTACGGGAAGCAACCATCTCTTTCAGGCTCGTGCTGTATTCCAGCAACTCATTGTCCCTGGACTGAATTTCAGCGACCATATCATTAAAACGGTCAATCAAAACGCCGAATTCATCATTACTCTGCTTTTCCACCCTGACTGAATAATTTTTCCCCCGTGTCACTTCACCCATTGATTGCATCAATTCAAAGAGCGGGTCGGTAAAGACTTTCTGCATTCTGGCGGCAACAATGAGGACAACAATAAGGGTAAGAGCAACGATGAATGAAATGACTGTATAAAAGGAATGCAGCCTGGTGCGGAGCTGGCCCATATCATCGACCAGGTGAATGGTACCTACAGTGCTATCGGCAAATCTGACATCCAGAATGATATGCAGATACCCGCCTGACATAAAGCTTATGGGACCAACCTGCAATTTGTCAGTTTTCATATTTTTTTTGTCGCCAATATAAAAATGTATCTCATCACAAAAATTTATATCAACCCCGGCATCTCGGATATATTCTGCAAATAAGACATTTTGCATATTATGCAAATCAGCATAGACGATGTCAGGTTTGACCCGCAGGCTTCGCAGCATTTCCCGGGCAGCCTCCTGATCATTAAAGGCCAGGGCGGCTCCACTATTCAAGGCAACCGCTCCTGCCATTGTGTTCAACTCCCTGGCAATGGTTTTCCTTGCATTGTTTTTCTCATTAAAGACCAGTGCTGTTGTGACAAGAGCCAGGGCCAGCACGGCGGTCAGACTCATCAGCAGGAGAAGCCTTGTCCTGATGGACATATCGTGACGTTGGAAAAAGCTGCCCATTTCAGTCACTCACCACGATGGTTGCCAGTTGCAGGATGCGGGAACTTATCTTAATGCCTTTCCGCTCGGCTTCCTTGGGGTTGATCTCAAAATGCAGCCTGCCCTTCTTGCTGGTAAAATTAATGATCCCCCCGATTCTGGCAAAGCCAGACATTTCGCCGATAATCAGCACAGGCCTGTCTTTTGCTGCGGCAAAAAACCTGAGCTGGGCGGCACGGTCGACATCATTGCCGACAAAAAGGATTTCACACTCCCGACAGTCTTCTGTTTCATACTTGTGGTGTAGACGAAGTGTACGCTCACCAACCTGCTTCCCATCAATTGATTTGAAGTGCTCGACAAGTTGTTTATCTCCGACAAGACAGAGATCAATGGTTTCAGAGGTGTCGCCAAAGGCATCGTCCGGCCAGCGGGTGACCTTGGCAAAATTAAGCACAAACGCCGCCTTAACCGCGTATTCCTCACCTTCCCGGGCGCAGATATCGTTTGGCAGAAGCAGACCTGTGCCCAACAACCAGAAGCAAAGCCACAGGACAATTTTCACTTCAAAGCTTTTTTGTTTTATTTGCTTGAACACAGGCAGGGTCATGTCTTAAAATTGATAGGTCAGCTTGCCGTACACACCCCGCTCAACTTCGGTGGGCCGGGTGAAATTTTCCTGAACAAATTCCATATGACTGGAGTCAAGCAAGTTCTGGCCGACCAGCGACAGCTCGAGATTTGCCGCAGGCCGCCAGGCAAGGCGGACATCGAGGGTTACGTACTCGTCAATATCATACCAGCCGTCACCTGACTCTGACAGAACATAAACAGCGGTGACATTGTCCACATAACGGAGCCAGATATTCAAATCCAGGTCGTCCCGCAGATTGACAAATCCCCGCAAGGAAGCCTGGTGCCGGGGTTCTTCACCAACTTGTTCTCCACCATTCATATCGCTATCAAGATAACTGTAGGCCAGGTCGAGTTTCAGCCAATCGGTGGCCTGCCAGGCAAAGGCGAGCTCAAGTCCGTAGGATTCGGCGGAAATGTTGTTGTTGGCCAGGTAGGTCTGCACTACGGTGGTTCCAGTAAATACCGGATCCTGCTCTTCAAATTCCCTCAGTTTGTCATAATCATTATAAAAGAAAGCTATATCAACTGAGAAATCATGGGAAGAGAGGAATCGATAGCCAAATTCATAGGCTGTCAGTTCTTCCGCCTCAAAATCCTCATCACCCACCATTCGTATTTCTACCGGCACGGGGTTGAGCGGATTGAAAAAAGGGCTTGTCGGATCGAAACTGTCAGAAAGGGGCCAAATGGCGTTCAAGACATTCCCGTCATGCTCAACCCTTGAAGGTGTACGTACTGCCCGGGAGACTGAGGCCCAAAGTTTATGATTATTCCGTAAAGCCCAGAGCAGACGGGCGCTGGGTTGCACCTCATAGCCGCTATAGTCGTTATGCTCCAGTTTTGAACCAAGGGTCAACCAGAGACGATCCCGGGCAATCATAATTTCATCCTGCAAAAAAACACTGAAGAGATCGTCCCGCCGGCTATCCTGGTCCCATGTCAGCACCAAGGGCGCATCAGCGTCGCTGAAATCATCTTCGGTTGAGCGGTAGCGCACCCCCCAGACAAAATCATGCCGTTCTCCGACGGCAAAGAGATGCTGCAAATCCACATCAAAACTGTCCCGCCTCTCTTCCACAAAGGCTTCATTCCGTTCAGTCCAGTCATAATAACCCTGCAGGGTAAATGTGGAGTCAGACGACAGCACATGCTCCCAAAGTACAACAATATTGCCGCCGGAAACCTCCGTGTCATCCTCACCAAAACTGGAGTAACCATCAGGAAAAGAAAAGGTATAGGAAGCAAAATCCATCTGCTGGTCAATATTTCCCTTATAGATATCACCATGCACAGTCAGGCTGTCTTTTGCCGTCAATGAAGAATCAATGCGAAAGCCGCCGTGCACCATATCCCAGTCATCATTGGCATCGTCGCCTGTTTCATATTCAAACTCGTCCCTGGCAAAACCTTTTGCGTAAAAACGGCCATAGGTGTTTTCACCAAGGGAGCTTCCATAACGTGCGCCGGCAAAGGCCTGCTCCTGGTCACCGCCGCCCAGGGTCACCAGGCCGCCCAGTGTATCAGCCGAATGTTTTGTAATAATATTGATAACGCCGTTCACCGCATTGGCGCCCCAGAGGGTGGCGCCGGGGCCGCGGATAACCTCGATACGATCAACATCCTCCAGCATGACGTCCTGCACCTCCCAGTAGACACCGGAAAAAGAGGGTGAATAAACGCTGCGACCGTCAATCATTACCAGCAGCTTGTCGGCAAAACGGCTGGTGGAAGCCCTGCTGTTCACCGCCCATTTATTTGAGTCGATACGCGCCACATTGACACCGGGCACCATGCGCAGGGCATCGGGGATATTTGTCACGCCGGATTTTCTCAGATCATCATTGGTAATGACAAAGATGGCTGCAGCGCTGTCAGAGAGATTCTGCACCTTTTTACTGACCGAGGTGACTTTGATACCCATCAACTCCTCAATACTTAATCCGGTCAGATCCAGATCCTCGGCGCCTGAAATACCCGGCTGCTGCAAGAAAGCGAACGAGGCCAGAAAACACAACGCCTTGTATTTTTTTAACCCTTGAAACATTTTCCCTCTCCCTTTACTCATCCACCCATGGCCACACCAAGCCAAAACGAGGTATAAAAATTTTTCTCAGTGCCTCTGTGATCTCTGTGAGATAATTTCATAGTAACATTCCTTACAAAGACATCACAAAAGGTCAGGTTTGCAAATTCCCCAAAATTTAGTATAGCAGAGGAAGGAACCAACTAACAAACGACTTCTTTGATAATTTATTTTTTTTCGTAGAAACTTCTACTTTTACCGTAGAGCCTGCTTCCAGCAGGCTGAGTATGTAGCCTGCTGGAAGCAGGCTCTACAGAATCAAATCAGCCCATTACCTGAGGAATCATCTATGAAACCCTATAGATTCTTTGTATCAATTTTAAGTATCGTCACCCTTTTTTCCTGCAATTATCCAACTGACGCCCTTTCATATCAACAGAACATTGCCGGAGAAGAAAAAACAGAGTCCACTCCTCCCCTGATCACCGAAGAGCAAAAAAAACGCCTGCAGGAAAATGCAGGAAGATTAAGTGATGAATTTCTCACTCTATTTAAAGACACGACCGGCATTACAAGCGAAGTAAGCAAAAAGATGATTCACCGCATTTCCGAGTGGATTCGGGTCAATTACCCTAAAATTTCTGCAGAAAAGAGACAGAAGATCGATGAGTTTATCGCCCTCTTGCTGGAAAAATACAAAGACATCGAAAGCCTGTCCCTGGAAACGCTGGACAGCTTGATGGGTGACTTGCAGGAATTCATGGAAAAAATGGAAAAAGATGAGGCACCCGAAGAAACATTCACATGAAGGGCACGCCATGTCAAAATGAGCTTTAACAACCTGAAAAAAGGTGATTATCTACCACGAAGGCCACGAAGCGCTCGAAGAAAAAACATAAAAATTCAATTAAAAACCGGACCTTCCAGGTGAAATATTTTTTCCACATTATCTCTCACAGAGACGTTCCACATCTTGCGCCATAATGTGGCACAAGAAAAAGAATCAGCAGAATTATCCACAGTAGCTGAGGCTGTTATTCGCCGCCATACTGCCGTTTTCATTGACCTGTTTTCTCGTATCCTTGTTGTGGCTGGAATTTGAGTGCTTCCTCGTCGTCAGCCCAGCTTACAGATCATAAGTTTGTCACCGTACTCCCGGAAAATGACCTGCGCCTTGTTGGGGCGCATGATTGACATGACCATTCCGAGGCCAAAAACGGAATGGTTCACCAGATCTCCGTCGGCCAGAATGGTGTCAATGGTATAGGGGATGGCGGTGCTGACATCCTTATCCAGGATCAGGCCCTCGAATTTGACTACCCCCCGTGAGACCTTCTTGACAGGAGTCTTGCTTGTCTTGGCCTTAAGGGTGCCCTGGTTGCTCACTGTCACTATGCCGTCTCGCCGTCGCCGAGTGGTGGATGGCGTCTTCTTCTTTTCCGCCACAGGCGGCCGGTATTTGTGTCTGGCTCCACAAGTGTTACACTGGACCTTGGCAATGGTGTCGCCGGTCATGGCGATGATGGTATGGTTGGTTACGACCTTACACTTGAGACAGCGGGAATCCACATCGTCTCCAGCTGTTTTGTTTGTTTCAATGGTCATTGTTTGTTTTCCTCTCTTTTGCTTCTCATCTGCTGCACAGCAATATCGGTGCACACCAGAATCTTGAATTTGCCGTTCCTAAGCCGTCCAGGGCCCGCTTTCTCTTGTTCTGCGAGAGGTTGACTCGGATAAGGTGGCCGTCACATGACAAAGTGAAAAACCAAAACAACTTGAGCAAAAAGTTATTTATCAAGAACGTGGGAAAAAATCTATTTCTAGGAGGTTGTCCGAGAATAGCAATTTTTTCTCAAATCGAGGCATTTTGAAAAAATAAGCGCAGTCATATATGTGATATCGGAGTCTCGTAAACTCGCTTACCTACGAGCATTATTTTTTCAAAATAACGAAGAGTT
>DAOUUW010000201.1 GCA_030667965.1 Deltaproteobacteria bacterium | reverse complement strand
TGGCTGCCGCCACGGAGTTGACATTGCTTGCCATCTGCTCGGACGATGCGGCAATGTCCCCTGATTTTTTCGACATCATGTTCGACGTGGTTGACACCGTATTCATATTGGCGTTGATCTCTTCAGCCGCCGCCGCCACGGTGGCCGATTGTACGGTCAATTCCTCGGCCCCGGCAGCCATGGACTCGGAGGTGCTGGATAACTCTTCGGAAGCGGCGGCCACCTGATTGCTGTTTTCAGTAATATTGCCCATAACCTGCCGCTGTGTTGTCACCATTTCATTAAGTGCCGTGGCAAGTTGACCTATCTCGTCCTTTTGATTGATTGCAACCTGGGAGGACAAATCACCATTCGCGACTTTTCCTGCAAACTGCACTCCTTGAACCAAGGGCAGCGAGATCTGCCGGGCAACAAAAAATGCCAGTATTGCTGCAACAGCTGACAGAACAGCTCCGGTAGAGACAATACTCACAATAAGGGCCTTTATCGGTTTTTGCACCTCGGCCTCATCAATTTCCGACAAAATCGCCCAAGTAAAACCTCCCAGCTCAACAGGAGCATAGGCAGACAGCACCGGATTGCCATTATAGTCAATAACAATCTCACTGCCGTTGTTGCCGGCCAGAGCTTCTTTGGCGGCATTGGTGGTGACGCTGCCTTTTGACGGATTGGCAAAAGAAGCTACAACGCTGTGATTTTTTGGATCAAGGAAAGAATCGGATCGCATCAAATTATCAGGACCGACCAGATAACTTTCACCTGTTTCACCCATGCCCGTGCGTTCTTCCATGATATGCCTGATGGCTTCTATGGAAATCTGCAGGGCGACCACACCTATGAGCTGCCCATTGTCTTTGACGGGAGCAGCAACAAACTGTGCAGGAGCACCGGCTGAAAAGCTGTAAGGCTTTGTGTCGGACAGGGCCGACTTCCCCTCCTTGGCCTGACGCCACACGTCCCGCAGGGATGAATCCACATCCTTAGTTCTCACTCCGAAATCCCCTTCCTTGGTCACGGTAAAGGAGATATCTCCATGGGTGGCATCCATGAGGAAAAGATCGTAATAGCCATACTGATCCATGTAAAATTTGAATGTCTTAAAATATTTATCATGCACAGCAACATAGGAGGCCGGGGCATCGTATCTACCGTTGGTATGGCCCTTGAACCTGCCGCCTGCAGGACCTCCTTCAGCCGCCAGGGCACCGTTTAATTCCTTCATGCCCAGCACAACAAAGGGATTATCCGCCAGCACCAGCACATCACCTTTTCGTTCATTGAAATAAGAGGTCACCTGGTTATGTTTGATGGTACGGATTGCCTCAAGTTTTTCATAGGCGTCATGCATCAAAGCCTTACTGGCCATCCGCCCACTCACCAAGCTGCCGACAACTAGGGGCACAATTGCCACAAAAAGCAAGATACCAATTAACTTCGGCTTCATTTTGATATCAGACAAACGAATCATTCCTTCCTCCTGAATAGATGAGGTACATTTTTTAAAAATGATTTTCATGGGCTTCATGCCTCAAGAAAACCTGACAATAACGAAAATTGAAACAAAGAAGACAAAGATAAATTTATGAAGGGAGTAATCTTTACCTTTCATAGTATGCGTGAAATTTTTAAAAACAATCAACAACAAAATTTCTTATTGTCAAAAAAGATGGGGCAGAGAAGAGTAGAGATTAAAAGGGGTCAAGTCTGCTTTTGGCTTTTTATTAACCTCTTTTGGACTATAAAGGTCAACAGTAGACTTGACCCCTTTTCTTCTTTTCTTCTTTCAAATTTGACAAATTTAATTACAAACCACGGCTTGTCTGTAATTCGGCAGATTCACCATTTTGTCAAATGTGTAGACCTGACCCCGGTGTCTTTCGGTCGAAACGTAACAATAAAGAAGTCGGCAAGGAGAGCGATGAACTAATTTTTTCTTACCGGATAGTCTATTTGATATTTTTTCATCTTGCGCCAGAGCGTTGTTTTGTCGATTCCGAGATACTCTGCGGTTTTTGTTCTGTTGCCGCTAAACTTTTTCAGGGCTGCCAATATTGTCGTCGCCTCGGCATTAGAAAGGGGAGTCGCCTCCTCTGTGCTGCCTTTAAGGATATTTTCAGACACCGACCGTGTACGTGTAAAGCCTTCAGGCAGGCAGCCCGTGTCAATGACCTTGTCTTGACACACGGCAAAGCAGTATTCAATAATATTTTCGAGTTCCCTGACATTCCCGGGGAACTCATATCGCATTAAGATATTGAGCGCTCTTGCACTGATTAATTCAACGTTCTTGTGTTTCAGAATGTTAAATTTATCAATAAAATGTTGCGCCAGAAGAGGGATGTCTTCCCGCCGTTCAGAAAGAGACGGCAGTGAAATATTAATGACGCTGAGGCGGAAAAACAGATCTTTGCGGAAAACGTTTTTCTTAACCAGTTCTTTCAGGTTTTTGTTTGTGGCCGCGATGACTCGTACATTCGCTTTAAGGGTGGCCGTGCCTCCAAGTGGTTCGAATTCTTTTTCCTGCAGGATACGCAGAAGTTTTAACTGAAGTAGAGGGGAAATATCACCTATTTCATCGAGAAAGATGGTGCCGTTTTCCGCCAAAGAAAAACGCCCCGGCTTGTTTTTAAAGGCTCCGGTAAATGCCCCTTTCTTGTAACCGAATAATTCCGATTCCAGAAGCGTATCTGGGAGAGCGGCGCAGTTAAGCGCAATAAATTGTCCTTTTCTTTCACTTAACTCGTGAATTGCCTTGGCAAAGAGTTCCTTGCCCGAACCGCTCGCCCCCTCAATGAGAACGGTACTGTCGCTTTTGGCGAAACTGGGGAGGATAGAAAAAATCTTTTGTATTTTTTCGTTTTTGCTAATGATATGATGAAAGCTGTACTCTTGAGATGTTTCCTGGCTATGACTTGCATTAGTGGAGATGTCATGGGACGATTCCTCTGCACCTACTATCAATGTATGGACGACCACAACACCGACAACCATGCCTTGTGAGTCCTTCAAGACGCTGGCGCTGGCCATGGTCGGTATCTCTTGACCATGTCTGCTGACGATTGTTGTCCTGATACCCTTGACCGACTTTCCTTCCTTTAATGTTTTTTGCACGGGACAGTTGATGTCACAGATATCACACTGCAATATCTCGCGGCAGCTCAGTTTTCCTTCCACCTCTTCCCTGCTGTACCCAGTGAGCAGGGCGCTTGCCTCATTCAGGTAGGTTATGACCATGTTGAGGTCAACAATGAACAGGGGCTCGGCAATGACTTTTTTCAGGCTGTTGGTAAGCTCTATCTGATCCTTGATGCTCATTACCATGGTGTTGAATGCACTGCCGAGGATACCGATGGAATCTTTGGTCTTCACCGGCCAGGAAACCGTGAGGTCGCCCCGGGCAAGTTGCTTTGCCTTGGTGACTAGTTCAGTGAGCGGTCTGGTAACCAAATAAATGAAAACAAGAATAACGCCAAGGCCGAAAAGAGAAATAGCGATGGTTCTGTTTCTTAATTTGGCAATGGCCGAATAGGTGGCATTGGTAGAATGCCTTGTCAAAAGGGCGCCCAGCACTTTTCTGGTTGCGCCGTGGCAATGATGACATTCCTTTTCATTGAGGATTTTATCCATGCTGATCAGATAGCTGTTATTACCCTCCTTTTCTTCAAAAGTGATCATCTCGCCGGGGTTATCGGTTTGCAGGGCTTTTGTGATAACATTCATTGCCTGCCTGTTGCGGACATGCTGGGAGATTTGAGTGTTAACTTTCTTGGTATCTGTGGCAAAGATAATTTTTTGATCGAAATCACAGATCATGATTTCAGCACCCTGCAACCGATCTTGGATATTATTAAGCTCTTTTTCAATAGAAGCGCTGTCGCCGACCGCCATAGGATGTTTAATGCCGGCATAGGCGAGGGCTCCAAGTTCCCGGCCGAATTCGGTCATTTTTTGTCTGATCTCTTCCCGCTGATTTTTGATGCTGAGACTAATTACCGTAGTCATTACCAGGGCCACACCTATGGTCAGGATCAGCATGATCTTCAGGGTCAGACGTTCTTTGATAAAATCAACAACACTGAACATTTCAATGTCCTCTGCCATGAATAAGTGGGGTATACCTGAAGGCCTTGAACCGTTCGGTAGTATGGCGGATTTCGCCTTTCAGCTCCGTGGTTTTTTCGATACTGATGAATCCGCCGGGTTTGCCGTAGCCGGTGGTGTGACAGATATACCACTTTTCAAGGTCTTCTTTGTTTACTCCCCTTTGAAGACGTTCAATATTGTTACGCGATGTGTTTTTTTTTGCATAGCGGACGAAGCTTGAATATTCTTTTTTGTGGCAGGCTTTGGAGGCGATATATCTGGGCAATCAAAAAAAAATTGCCAGTCATAACTTTACCTGGTTGAAAAAATTAAAGAAAAAAAGGCTTTAGCCGGCGGAAATTCGCTTCCCATAAATTCAGGTTCTCTGAGAGTTTATCGTAATTTCTCAACAATTTACCTATACAAGTTTCAAGGGACCCTGTCAATTTAGGAAATCCTGCAACCAGTATTTTTTTACGTGTTTTACGGGCCAGGTCTTGAAATATAAGTTTCCCAGGTATATGATTTATCATTGTTAAAATTATTTGTGCGATCTTACTGCCGCCTTTGGGTGTGTTTCTTCAAGTTGGAATCGGAAAACATTTCTGGATTAACATTATATTGACTTTATTCGGCTATGTACCCGGTATTGTTCATGCTGTATGGGTTGTTGCGAAAAAGAAATAATGATTCCGTATCCATACCAAGAGACACCGGGGTCAGGTCTACACATTTGACAAATTTAATTACAAACCACGGCTTGTCTGTAATTCGGCAGATTCACCATTTTGTCAAATGTGTAGACCTGACCCTAGTATCTTGAGTCATGCTTATCATCTCGTGAGGGCAAATAAGGGCGCACCGGGTATTGACGGAGTGAGCTTTGAGTCCATCAGGGAAGGAGAAGGGGAAATTGTATTTTTGCGTAAGTTGGAAGAGAAATTCCAACTCATGCGAAATG
>DAOUUW010000011.1 GCA_030667965.1 Deltaproteobacteria bacterium | reverse complement strand
ACTGACTGCAATTGATAATGCGGAAATGGAAAAGGCCCTGCGTTTTTCCGTGGCCGGCCGGGTGGGTACGGCCATGGAAAGCGTCAGTTGGTTGGCAGGATTTGACTGGCGGACAAATATTGCCCTGCTAGGCGGCATTGCAGCAAAGGAGGTCGTTCTTTCCACCCTTGGTACTGCTTACTCCATGGGAGAAGTTGATCCGGAGGAAAGCGGCTCGCTTGGCGAGATTCTTGCCGCAGATCCTGATTGGAATCCGATAAAGGCCCTTAGCGTTCTGCTCTTTCTCTCATATTACGCCCCCTGTTTTGTTACGGTGGTCTGTATTGCCAAGGAGGCGGGATCGTGGAAATGGGGTCTTTTTTCCATGGTTTTTAATACGGTTTTTGCCTTTATCTTTGCCACAGTCGTTTTCCAGGTTGGCTCTTTGCTGGTGAGGTAGTTCGGCGGGGAAATTTAGTTATCTTTTTTTTTATTTTGTTGTGGGCAAGCTGAGCTTGTCGCCCATGATTCAAAGTCTTCCTACCTGATGCCGATTTCTCGGTTCTTCAATCCTTCAATTTATTTATATCCAGCTTCAAAAAATCACGATGGCAGCCGGAAAGGGATCGGAATAATTCGATCGGAGTTTATTTGTCAAGGATAAATATTTGACCCCTTGCCCCTTGCACCGCCTTGCACAAACTTTTCTTGAAAAAAAGTGAGAAATGAACGAAACTTTAAAAAAAAATTAATATCTCAAAACCTGATCCCGGTATTTCAAAAATGCGCCGCCTCAATAAAAATAAAATTCTCGTCCTTGTTTCAATTTTTATCGTTATCGTAATTTTCATATATCTGTCATATCTGTGCCACAAAGATTTTGAAAAGGCAGCGATTTCGCAAACCCAGGATCAGTTGCTGACGATTGCAAAGACAACGGCGGCAAGGATGGAAGAATTCGCCGAGAACCTTGCAACCGAGGCAAGAATTCTTGCGGATGAGCCTGTGATTCAAAAAGAAATCAAGGAGAGAGTCCGGCAGACGAGCCGGCATATATGCCCGATCAAAATTTTTTATATGGCCCATAAAGATAAGGTTGATGCGCTTACCTCGCTTGATGCCGATGGAATTATGCTGCACAGGCATCCCTTCGGGGAGGACGACATGGACAGAATCAATACTGACCTTAGCGACAAGCCGGGGGTAGCGTACGTCATGCACGAGCATAAGCCGTATGTCAGCGGAGTGTTTCAAAACAATTTAGGCAGACCCGCCTTCTCTATTAACGAACCGGTATTTGAAAAAGAGGAATTTGTTGGAATTGTGCGATGGATGATCAGCATCGATACGATCGCCAAACGCTTTATCCAGCCGGTCAAGGTAGGCAAAAACGGTTTTCTCTGGCTGTTGGATGAACGGGGAACACTGTTGGTTCATCCCGATGCGAGCCGGATCAATACACATGTTCTTACGTCGGCAAAGGAGCAGTTTCCTGATCATGACTGGTCCGCATTGGAAGATATAATACACAAATCGACCGCGGGTCAAAAAAGCGTAGGCACGTATGTGTGCGCTACATACGGCAAAAGGATTATCGCCTATGTCCCGGTTTATTTTGGCAATCGGCTATGGTCGGTCGGCGTTTCCATGGATTATTCCGAAATTGCAGAACCCGTTCGCGATCATGCAATGCACCACGCTGAGATTACAGCGCTTATTATGGGCCTGCTCATTGCCGGCGGCTTTTTGTTTTACAGAATGGAGAGAAGGAGAACATCAGATATTCTTCTTAAAAATAGAGAACTGAAGCAGGAAGTAACCGAGCGCCGGCGGGTAGAGGAAGCGCGCCGGGAGAGCGAGGGGAAGCTTGCAGGGATTGTTGATTCCGTCATCGACCTCATGATCATGATTGATGAGCACTTTACTATTGTATGGGCCAACGATGTTGCAAAGGACATGTTCGGCCGGGACATAGTCGGCCGGAAATGTCATCGCATTTATCACGGACGTGATACAATCTGCCGACCGTGCATCGTCAAGAAGTGTTTCGAAGATGGCAGGATTCACGAGTTTGAAACGAAAATTACAGGGCCCGACGGCAATCCGATGAACTTCTGGTGTACGGCCAGCGTGGCTGCGCGACATAAAGACGGCAGCCCTAAAATGGTGGTGGAGTTTTTGCGTGATATAACGGAACGTAAACGGGCGGAAATGGAACTTACAGAGCTCAAGCAGCAAATCGAGTTCATCCTTGGCACCACAAACACCGGCATCGACATTATTGATGCGCAATTTAACGTCCGATACATTGATCCGGAATGGGGCAGGATGTACGGCGACCCGACCGGAAGAAAATGTTATGAGTACTTCATGGACCGCAGCGAGATGTGCCCTGGCTGTGGGATTCCGCAGGCCCTTGAGACAAAGAAAGCCACTGTTACCGAAGAGGTGCTGGTGAAGGAGGGGAACAGGCCGATACAGGTCACCACCAAACCGTTCCGGAATGAAAAAGGCGAATGGCTGGTTGCCGAAGTCAACGTTGACATTACGGAACGTAAGCAGGCGGAAGAGGAAATCAGGAAATCGCTCAGAGAGAAAGAGGTGCTGCTGAGAGAAATTCACCACCGGGTCAAAAACAACATGCAGGTCATTTCCAGCCTGCTCAAGCTGCAGTCCGAATATATCAAGGACAAAGACGATGTCGAGATGTTTAAAGAGAGCCGAAACCGGATAAAATCTATGGCTCTTGTGCATGAAAAACTTTATCAATCCGATGGGTTGGCGAATATTAACTTCAAGGAGTATATCAGGAATCTGACCGATATGCTGGCTCGGTCCTATGGAATGAATAACGGAGAAATTACGCCCTCAATAGATGTTGAGGATGTGACATTAGCACTTGATACTGCTATTCCATGTGGTTTGATTATCAATGAACTTGTATCCAATTCCTTGAAACATGCCTTCCCGGGGGTAAAAAACGGGGCAATCAACATATCTCTCCATGTAATCGATGAAAACGAAATGGAATTGACAGTCGGGGACAACGGTGTAGGTATACCGGAGGAACTTGATTATACAAATGTCGATTCGCTCGGTTTAAAACTGGTTAACATACTGACAAAACAGATCTGCGGCAGTCTGACAATGGACAGAAAGGAAGGGACAGTGTTTCATATTCGATTCAGCAAATCAAGTGAGTCTGTGCAATCATGACAAAAACGCAAATTCTGGTTGTCGAGGATGAGGGTATTGTTGCCGAAGACATCCGGCAGAGCCTGCAGAATATGGGGTATATGGTTTCTGCTGTAGCGTCTTCAGGAGAGGAAGCCCTTAAAGAGACGGCAAAGAACATCCCTGATCTGGTTCTGATGGATATCGTTCTCAGGGGAGAACTGGACGGCATTGAAACAGCTGCTCAAATACGTTCCCGCTATAACATTCCTGTCATATATCTCACTGCATATACAGATGTGAAGACCCTGGAACGGGCCAAGTTGACCGAGCCGTTCGGCTATATTGTCAAGCCGTTTGATGGCAGAGAATTACGCACTGCCGTGGAAATGGCCCTGTACAAATCAAAGATGGAGAACAGGCTGCTGGAACGCGAAGAGTGGCTATCGACAATACTCAAAAGCATCGGCGACGCAGTGATTGTAACGGATGAAAAAGGAATCGTCAAATTCATGAATAGTATTGCCCAGTCTTTGACAGGATGGCAGGAGAAAGAGGCGGTGGGAGAACCCCTGAGCAGGATTTTTAACATTATAAACGAAAAAACGCGGCAACAGGTAGAAGACCCTGCGTCAAAAGTATTTCAAGAAGGTGGTATTGTCGGTTTTGCAAATCACACTTTGTTGATCGCCAGGGATGGAACCGAGATACCCATTGATGACAGCGGCGCACCGATCAAAAATGCCAAGGGAGATATTACCGGTGTTGTTATCGTCTTCCAGGATATTACCCAGCGCAGGAAAGCCGAGCAGGCGCTGCGGGAGAGTGAGGAGAAGTATCGGACAATCACCAACTTCGCCCAGGACGCCATTGTCATGCTCGATGATCAGGGCAATATTTCATATTGGAATCCTGCTGCGGAAAAAATATTCGGTTATACGCCGGAAGAGGCGCTTGGCAAAAAAATGCATATGCTTCTCGTCCCGGAAAAATACCAGGAAGTCTATAATATAGGATTTGGGAAGTTTCGGAAAACAGGCCAAGGCACTGCCATCGGCAAAACCATTGAATTGTCGGCCATGAGAAAGGATGGAACGGAATGCCCTGTTGAACTTTCTATTGCCGCCATACAAATTCAAGGCAAATGGCATGCCACGGGAATAATACGCGACATCACTAAGAGAAAACAGGCAGAGCAGGAAAAAGAGAAATTACAAAAACAGTTCCAGCAGGCGCAGAAGATGGAGTCCATCGGCACCTTGGCAGGAGGAATCGCCCATGATTTCAATAATCTGCTTATGGGTATTCAGGGCTACACATCGTTGATGTTGAACGATTTGGAACAGACGCATCCATTTTATACCAGGCTTAAGAGCATGCAGGAACAGGTGGAAAGCGGCGCAAATCTCACTGCCCAATTATTAGGGTTTGCCAGGCGCGGCAAATATCATGTTAAACCCACGGACATGAATGCATTAATCAGAAAAAGCGCCCACATGTTTGGTCGTACCAAAAAAGAAATTTCCATTAGAGAAAAATATGCCAAGGATCTCTGGACGGTAAAAGTCGATCAAGGGCAGATAGAGCAGGTTCTTTTGAATCTTTATGTCAATGCATGGCAAGCCATGCCCGACAAAGGCGATCTGGTTATCGATACGCGCAATGTTATCTTGGACGAATATCTTATCCAAACGTATTACGTGCAGCCCGGAAAATACATTAAGATATCTATTACCGATACCGGAGTCGGTATGGATGCAGAGACGCAAAGACAGATATTCGACCCATTCTTTACAACAAAGGGGATGGGCAGAGGAACGGGATTGGGATTGGCTTCAGTCTATGGCATTATTAAAGGTCATGGTGGTGTGATTAATGTTGAAAGTGAAAAAGCCCACGGCACTACCTTTAATATTTATCTGCCGGCAATAGAAGGAAGCGGCGTTGTTGTTCAGGAAGCATTCCCCGGCCCACAAGAGATACAACGTGGCAACGAAACGATCCTTTTGGTTGATGATGAACAGATTATTCTGGATGTTGGCAGGGGGATGCTTGATGCGCTGGGATATAAGGTGCTCACGGCCTCTGAAGGAGATGAGGCGATTGAGCGCTATAAGGCAAATAAGGATAAAATCGATATGGTTATTCTCGACATGATCTTGCCCGGTATGAGCGGGCAAGAGGTTTACGCCATACTCAAAGGAATCAACGAGAAGATTAAAGTTCTTATTTCCAGCGGATACAATATAAATGGAGAAGCGACAGAGATTTTGCAGCAAGGGGCAAACAATTTTATCCAGAAACCGTTTACCATGAAGGATTTGTCTCTCATAATAAGGGAAGTTTTGGATACGTAACCCAACTTCATGAGCCACCCTGCCGGAAAGGAAAAAGGGGACATCGATTAAGACCAACCAGACCGGTTTTTACCTCGTCAACTGTCTATATTTAATCCTGTGGGGCTGATCGGCCGCAGCTCCCAGCCGTTTTTTGCGGGCAGCTTCATATTCCGTGTAGTTGCCGTCAAAAAAAACGACCTTGCTGTCTCCTTCAAAGGCCAGGATGTGGGTGGCGATGCGATCAAGGAACCAGCGGTCATGGCTGATGACCACAGCGCAGCCGCCGAAATTTTCCAATGCCTCTTCCAGGGCGCGCAGGGTGTTGACGTCAAGGTCATTGGTGGGCTCGTCCAGCAGGAGGACGTTTGCCCCTTCCTTGAGCATCATGGCCAGGTGTACCCGGTTTCTCTGGCCGCCGGACAGCAGACCCACCTTTTTCTGCTGGTCGGAGCCGGAAAAATTAAAGCGGCCCACATAGGCTCTGGAATTGATCTCCCTGGTTCCCAGGTAAATAACATCCTGTCCTTCTGAGATGACCTGCCAGATGCTCTTTTCCGAATCAAGGGCGTCCCGGCTCTGGTCCATATAGGCAAGTTTCACCGTGTCGCCGAGGTTGATGGTGCCGGAATCCGGTTTTTCCTGGCCGGTAATCATCTTGAAAAGGGTTGATTTGCCTGCGCCGTTGGGGCCGATGACCCCGACAATGCCACCGGGAGGCAGGGAGAAGCTCATGTCCTCCACCAGCAACTTGCCGTCAAATGCCTTGCTGACTTTGTCCGCTTCAATGACAACCTTGCCGAGACGTGGACCGGGTGGAATGAAAATTTCCAGATCCTTTGTCCGTTTTTCGCCTTCCTTGCCAAGCAGTTCTTCGTAGGATTTAATTCTTGCCTTTGATTTGGCTCGCCTTCCCTTGGCGCTCATATTGATCCACTCAAGCTCGCGCTGCAGGGTTTTCTGCCGGCCGCTTTCCTGTTTCTCTTCCTGTTTCAACCGTTTAGCCTTTTGGAAAAGCCAGGACGAGTAGTTGCCTTTCCACGGTATTCCCTGGCCGCGATCAAGCTCCAGAATCCAGCCGGCAACATTGTCGAGAAAGTAGCGGTCATGGGTAACGGCAATGATCGTGCCCTCGTAGCGCTGCAGGTGATGCTCCAGCCAGGCGACCGACTCGGCGTCAAGATGGTTGGTGGGCTCGTCCAGCAGCAGGATGTCGGGTTTTTGCAGCAGCAGTCTGCACAAGGCCACCCGTCGTTTCTCGCCTCCGGACAGAACATTGACACTGGTTTCTCCGGCAGGACAACGCAGGGCATCCATGGCCATTTCAAGTTTTGAGTCCAGTTCCCAGGCGTCGAGATGGTCGAGTTTTTCCTGCACCTCGCCCTGTCTGGCAATGAGATCGTTCATCTCGTCGTCAGTCATGGGCTCGGCGAATTTTTCGTTAATTTGATTGAACTCTTCCAGTAGATTGACGGTGTCCTGCACAGCCTCCTCTACGGTCTCCTTGACGGTTTTATTCTCATCAAGAAGGGGCTCCTGCTCCAGCATGCCAACTGTCAGGCCCGGGGAAATGGAAGTGCGGCCCTCGAAGTCTTTATCCACACCTGCCAGTATGCGCAGGAGGGAACTCTTGCCCGATCCGTTCAGGCCCAGTACGCCGATTTTGGCTCCGTAGAAATAGGAGAGACTGATGTCTTTTAAGATGGGCTTTTTTTCATAGAATTTGCTTACTCTGATCATCGAGTAGATGATTTTGTCAGGTTCGTTGCTCATTGGGGGTTCCTTGTATTTTGTTGGTGGGTTGTTGCTTTTTGAGTTGTATTGGTAAGCTCTCCGGCAGCAAAAAAAGATCTTTTACCAGTCTTCTGAGCGTGTAGTCAACCATTTACCTCTCTTAACAGTGTCATGTCAAATTTTGCACCACGAAGCTCACGAAGTACACGAAGAAAAAAGAGCATCTTCTGTTCCGCCGGCATCTTGGCGGCAATCCTCTATTGATTGATCTCTTTGGGAATGGGAGTCATAATTTTCAGGTTATGTTTATCGAGCTCACCTTTAGTAACTCCGTAACGGTCAAAAATGGACAGGGCGGTTTCCACCCGGAAATCATGCTTGTTTTTAAAAAGCAGCTTTTCCTTCAGCCATTCAATGCCCAGCGAGTTTGGCGCTTCCGGTTCGTCGATAAGTAAGCCGTAGAGCCTGTTATAAAACTGTTCATCCGGATTATTCCATTTGATGAAATCCATATGGATGAGCAGATCCTGTTCGTCGTAAAGCAGTATGCAGTTCGACTCGTCTCCGTCCCGTCCGGCCGATTTCCTGGTAATAGGACTCCATGGAGCCGGGTACTTCCCCATGGATAACATGGCGGATATTTGACTTGTCGATCCCCATGCCGGTAGGCATGAGGACAAGGGCGTTGCCGGCTGCAAGGATGTGATTGATGATGTCCTGTTGGCTTCCCCGGCAAGAGGTGTGACCAAAATATTTCTGTAAATAATGCAGAGATGTCATACGCTCTAATTTACCATTTTTCCATCAAGCAAACGAATGAAAAAGGTTTTTTGTATATTTATTGACTTGAGTATAGCTTTTGCAGATAATAATTGTTATTGATAATTTTTAGTTATGGTCATACGGCAATATTATCCGCAAAGAAGAAGGGCTTCCCTTTTTCGGAGGCTGTGCCGGCCATGGCTGTGGCGCGGCCTTTAATTTCTTTTCTCTGTTGCCCGATGGTGAAGCCCATGCCTGCCGTAAACTGCCCTCCTATATCGGCAATGCCTTTGAGCAGAGTCTTTCCGAGATTTACCACGGAGAGCTGGGCAGACGTTGCCGGGCAGGCTCCGTTGCCTGTTTGTCATGCTCCATCCGGCCGGTGTGCGGTGGGTGCCTGGCTGTGGTGCATGGTTTTGGACTGAATGTGTTTGAGGATATGGATCCTTATTGTTTTATGAAGGACTAGGGTCAGAGGGGCAGAGGGGCAGGTAAGCGAGACTCCGGAGGGGTAGAGGGACAAAGTGACGGTGATTAAGTCGGGATGAAAATCGGGATTATCGGCACAGGCAAACATGGGTCGCGCTATGCCAGGCATATTCTGCGTGATATTGATGGGCTGGAGCTTGCGGCTGTCTGCCGGAGGTCGAATGAGGGTCATGTGCAGGCACAGGAATGGGGTGTGCGCTATTATAAGAATTGGCAGGATTTGATTGAAGATAGCCAGGTGGACGCGGTTATTGCCGTCACGCCTCCTGTGTTAAATCTGGACATTGCCCGTCACTGTGCTGCGGCGGGAAAACCCCTTCTTCTTGAAAAACCCCTGTCAGTGGATGTGGTGGCAGGGGAGGAAATTGTTGCCCTGTTTGATAAAGCGTCGCTTCCGCTTACCATTGGCCAGACACTTCGTTACAATACGGTCATTCAGGGCTTGCGTGACAATTTTTACAGGGTGGGGCGTTTTTTAGGTTTTTCAGCAAGTCACCGCCTGGAGCCTTCGACGTTGGGCTGGCTGGAAGATCCCGCTGTGGCAGGCGGTGGTGTTATTCTCCATACGGCGGTGCATATGTTTGACGCCCTGCGTTTTATTACCGGGCATGAAGTGGTCAGGGTACGGGCTTCCAGTTTCCATATCCATAATCCTGGAGTGGAGGACCTGTTTACCGCCCAGCTTGAAATGGAAAACAATGTGGCCGGCACGGTGGATGCCTGCAAAATCGGCAAAGCCCGCACGGGCCGCTATGAGTTCATCGGCATAAACGGCGAACTCCATGCCGATCAGATCCATGGCCGCATGGACTATCTTAGCGGCGCCGCCCTGCAGCCCCTGGACCATAATCCCCTGTCTGGAACCATTATCCCCTTGCTTGTTGACTGGTATGCGTTTCTGCGAGGTGAAGCTGACAACCCCATCTCCGGCGAGGAGGGACTGACTGCCCTGAGAGTTTGTGCTGCCTGTCAGCAGTCAGCAGGGAGTGGGAACTGGGTGGATGTTGAAAGAGGGTAAAACGATTTTATTTGGCAAACATGAACGAATCGTCGATATGGTCCACGTATTTACTGTATTCCATGTCGGTTTTGAGGATGTGGAGCAGCAGCCATTTCTCTAAAAAATGACTTATCTCCGGTAAGGACTCTTTTTTGCGGCTGCTCCAGTTTTCACAGAGCTGGAAAATATCCTGGGTCAGTTTTTCATGCTCATTTTTGTGGGCATTCAGTTTATCCTGCGGAAAGCGGGCCGTCTCCATCAGCAGTTCTTCATCCCTGAAATGCTCCTCCGCATACTGCACCAGCCTGTTTAAGATTGAAAAGGCCTTATCTGTTCCTTTGCCCTGGTTAATCGATTCATTAAAATCATTGAGAATCATTAAAAGATTCTGGTGCTGTTGGTCAATGTAGCGAGACTGCACACTGAAATTGCTTTTCCAGAAAATTTTTTTCATTACGGGTTCCTTTGTTCGTCAATGAAGAGGGCAAATGTATATATAAAGTTTGCTTGAGTGTGTTTTGAAACACAAGCAATTTGTTGTATGCATCATAGCTCGAAAAAAGAGTGCACAGGATTTAATCATGCCGCAGGGCGACGATCGGGTCCAGGCGGGCTGCGCGGATGGCGGGATAGAGACCGAAAATAATGCCCACCGCCATGCTGATGGCAAGGGACAGGATAAGGCTGAGGGGGGTGACAACAGTGGGCAGGCCGGATAGTCTGGAGATGAACCATGGGATGAGAAGACCGACGGCAATGCCGGTCAGGCCGCCGGTTGTAGACAGAACTACTGTTTCTACCAGGAATTGGCCGACAATATGTTTCCTTTTCGCGCCAATGGCGCGGCGGATACCGATTTCGCGGGTTCTCTCCGTCACCGAGGCCAGCATGATGTTCATGATGCCGATACCGCCGACAAGCAGGCTGATACCGGCAATGGAACCGAGGACGATATTAAAGGTTCTTTTTGTTTCTTCCGCCTGTTTGAGCAGGGCCAGCGGGATATGGAGGAGAAAATCGTTTTTCGTGTGAAAGCGCTCCAGCATGGCTCGGATGCCCCTGGCCGTTGCCTCCACAGTGTTCTCATCAACCTGAACAAGAATCTGGTGTAACTCCACCAGTTCCCGCTCCCGGGATCCGGCCGACCGGCGCACATCAATGGTGCCGAATCGTTCATTCATGGAACTGAGCGGTATATAGGCATCATTAGTCTGATCCGGCACTTTTACCGTGCCTCCTGCTCCTCCCCTGCTGCGGACAATGCCCACCACCTGGAAGACATTACCGCCTATACGGACGTATTGGCCGATGGATTTATGCCCGGCGAGCAGTTTTCTGGCCGCGTATTCGGTGAGCACCACCACGTTGGCCTTTGTTTTTTCATCTGCGTCGAGCAGAGGGCGGCCGGCAACAAAGTCTCTTCCCACCATGTCAAACCAGGCGGGCAATGTTCCAACCAGGCGGACCTCAATGGATTGCTTGCCGAGCCGAGCCTCTTTGCTGAGCAGGCGAACCGGCACGATTTTTTCAATGGAGGAGAATGTGACCAGGCGGTCAACATCGTCATGAAGCAGGCCGTACATACTCAGATTGTTGCGGACCTGGCTTTTGGAGCCTCCGCCATCAGCCGGTTTGACCGTGTTGATGATGATATTGTTGCTGCCGAGCAGAAGGATCTGCTGCAGGGCCTCCCGGCTTGCACCTTCACCCACGGCAAGCATG
Source organism: Deltaproteobacteria bacterium (assembly GCA_030667965.1). Classification (GTDB taxonomy): domain Bacteria; phylum Desulfobacterota; class Desulfobulbia; order Desulfobulbales; family SURF-16; genus JAHLLM01. The sequence goes on along the minus strand of DAOUUW010000011.1, from coordinate 23,448 downwards.
GCAATAACGCTTCCCACCCCGAAGACCATGCCGAGCATGGTCAGCAGGGAGCGCAACCCATGCAGGAGCAGGTTTTTTATTCCCAGTTTTATTTCACGTATAAAATAATAAAACATGGCAGTAAGGCTCAGGAAAAAAAGTCAATGCGTCCGTCCCGCATGTGGAGGGTGCGGCGGGCGTAGGTGGCGACGCTTGCCTCATGGGTCACCATGATGATGGTTTTGCCACGTTCGTTTAATTGCAGGAGCATGTCCATGATTTTTTTGCCGGTTGCCGAGTCCAGGTTTCCCGTGGGCTCATCGGCAAGGAGAATCGCTGGATCGTTGGCCAGAGCACGTGCCACGGCAACCCGCTGCTGCTGGCCCCCGGAAAGTTCGCTTGGACGGTGGCGCAGTCGGTCGTCGAGTCCGACGAGCACGGCAAGTTCCTGAGCCCTTTGCCGGTTGCGGCTGCTGTTGCGATCCAGGTAAAAAAGGGGCAGTTCAATATTTTCCCGGACCGTCAGTTCCGGGATGAGATGAAAACTTTGAAAGATAAAGCCAAGCTTTCGTAAGCGCAGCTCGCTCAGGCCGTTGTCGTCCAGGGTGCTGATATCCTGCCCGCAGAGGTGAAAATTACCTGAAGTAGGCCTGTCCAGGCAGCCAAGCAGGTTGAGCAGGCTTGACTTGCCTGCTCCGCTGGGACCCATGATGGCCCAGAATTCACCGCTTTGTATCTCAAAGTTGATGTCGGTCAGGGCGCTGACTGTGCGGCCGCCGATCTGGTAAATTTTGTTGACTTTTTCCAGGCGGCATTCGCATTGTATTGTTGCGGCATCTGCCAAGCAGTTATCCTCCCCTAATAAATATTTCGGTCCAGCGGTGGAGAAAGCAGCACATGTTCCCCCACCTGAAGGCCGCTGACAATCCGCATCATGATATTGTTGTCCATGCCGACTTCGACAGTACGGGGCTTGATTTTTTGCAGGTTGTTCTCTCCGGCGTCGGAGGCAAGATAAACAGTTGGCTGGTCGTCAACCAGGACAACGGCTTGCACCGGAACGGCCAGGGTTTTCTCGAAAAGGGCCACAAGAATGTCCGCCCGGCAGCTCATGCCTGTTTTCAGAGCGTCGTCGTCTCCTTCCAGGTGAATGATAGTGGTGTAGAGTTTCAGGTCCGCGTTAAGCCACATGCTGGTGGGATCGGGCAGGGGGGAAATAGAGGCGATCGCGCCGGTAAACATTCGCCCGGGCAGGGCGTCAACCGTTACTTTTGCCTCCATACCCACTTTGATCTTCTCCACATTGGATTCATGAATTTTTACTTCAGCCAGTACGGAAGACGCCTTGGGCAGATAGATCAGCTCCTGCCGCTCTTTTACTGCCTGGCCCGCTGCCAGGGGCTCCTCATTACCGCGCCAGTTCCCTTTGGCTGTGGTGGAATATATGACGAGACCTGCGGTCGGAGCGGTGACCTTTGTTTTCTGAATCTGGTCCTTCAGGCCGGCCAGTTTGTCTTTTTCACGGTTGTATTCAGACTCCTTGGCCAGCAGGTCGGCCCGGGCCTGGATCATGTCTGATTCCGCCTTTTGTTTTGCCCTTTCAAGGGCCATGACAGTCTGTTTTGCTTCGCTTTCAAGCTCTGCTGATTTCCGCCCGTAGGCGTAGTTTTTCAGCAGGTCCAGCTTGGTGCTGGCCAGGTCAAGGTCGAGGTCCGCTTTTCTGGCAGCAAGGATGTCACCGTCAAGTTCACTTTGGGATAAATATTTTTCTTCAAACAGCACCCGGGACCATTCCATTTTTTCTTCAGCCCGGCGCAGCTCTTCTTCGGCCACGGTGATTTTTGATTGGGCTTCTTTGAGTTCCTGGGGATACTCACCTTCAAGATATTTTTTCAGATCCTGTCCGGCAAATGTGGCTTTCAGCTCAGCCTGGTCAACATCGCTTTCAGCCTGATTTTTCGTTACATCAAGATTTTCCCTGGCATTGATATAAGCGGCTTCGGCATTTTGCACCTTGATTTCCTGGTCCACAAGGTCCGCCTCAAGCTTGCTTGCGTCAAGTTCAAGCAGCAGGTCGCCATTCTTGACCTCCTTGCCTTCATCTATAATCCACAGAATTGATGTCTGCCCCTCAACCTCATTTTTGATGATAACCTGGTCGCGGGCCTTGATAACACCCGCCTCGGAAACCTCGATGGTCAAAGGTCCTTCCCTGACAACAAAGAAATCCGCTTTCTGCAGCTTTTCCTGTTGCCTGTTTCCTTTTTTGCCAATCATCAGCGACAGTCCCGCCAGCAGCAGAAAAAGCATAATGAGAACGGCTGCACCCTTCTTTATCATTGCTTTATTCCTTTTCCTTCGGGGGAAATAATCAGATCGTCCTCACCGACGTGAAGGGTTCCCATGTCCCTGGCGCGAGCAAGTTCTGCAATGTTTTTGTTGACCCTGGCTGCGGTCAGACTGTTTTTTGCCCTGACAAGGGCTTCCTGGGCTTCGAGCAGGTCGCGCATCTGGGAGCGGCCCGCCTTCAGCAGAAGGGTGGTGCTGTCTACCCGGCGCGTGGCAAGTTCAACTGATTTTTCCTGAATGATGGTAACTTCCTTGTATTCAATTTTGTCACGCAGCCTGTTGCGCACGTCGAGTTTTATCTGGTCTTCCAGTTCCTGGACATCGCGTTTTGCCTGGTCAACGTCAAGCAGGCTCTGACGATAGGCGTTTCGTTCCTCCGTCAGATTAAATGGTCGGTCCAGATCGAGAAAGGCGGAAAAAAATCCCCGTTCCGGCCGGAGGCGGGCATTGTCTTCTCCGGCTGATGCAAGGCTGCGGCCTTCTCCGAAAGATGCCGTGCCTGTCAGGTTGACTCCGGGTAGAAAGGCGTCAGCGGCGATGCGCAGAGCCCGGTTTGCATCGTGCAGGTAGCCATGGGCAACACGCAGGTCCGTCCTGTTTTCCAGAGCCGTGAGGATAAAATCCCTGTTGAAATCCGTCAGAGATGGAAATGACTGGTCATTATTGTTTTCTTCTCGAGGGCTTTGGCTGTCATCCGTAAAGTGGCCGGCAAGAAGCTTCAGCTCCTCCGGGTCGAGTTCAATGAGGGCGTCCGGCGGCAGGCCAAGGGTCATTTTGAAACGGTCCAGCAGACGGCCGTAATTCTGCTCGGCCACCAGCCATCTGTCTCTTGCCTGCAGCATGTCCTGGAAGGCTTGGTCCACCTGTATCTCCGGCAGCCTTCCAGCCTCGGACAGACGCCTGGAAATCGTGACTACTTCCTGTAACCCTTTATAATTGTTTGCTTCATTTTTGATAACGTCAAGCTGTTTGACGACCTGCAGATAATCGCTGACAAGGGTCACGGCAAAGACCCGTTTAAAACGCTCAAATCGATAGATGGCGTATACAAGTTCTCTTTCAGCCCGGGTCAGCGGTTCACGGACAATATCTTTGCCGGCCCCGCGAAGCAGGGGGATACTGATGGTTGTATCAACAAAAATACCGAGGGAGGAATTGTTTGGAGATGTGAGCAGCTTGACAAGATCAAGGCCGAGCTGGGCGGTGAGTTCCAGGCCGGTGGTGAATTTCTTCCCCCAGTTGGCTTTGGCGTCGGTTTCGCTGCCGCTGACCGTGTCATCGCCGCTGAGATCGGTGCTGAGCAGGCTGCCGGCCAGGGCGGTAAGGCTGTGCCTGAATACGTTCTCCTGCAGGTCAAGATCAAGGGCCCGGCGGAAAATGTCTTCCTTGGCCTGCCGGTATTCGCGGCTGTTGCCTGCGCCTGCCTGCAGGGCATCAATGAGGGTCAGTTTCAGGGTGGAGCATGGCTGGGCAGTCTGCTCCTTGCCGGTGTAATTATCCTTGTTGGCGATTTCTATGGCAAGGTCGCTGCGATGGAGAGATGCTAAATTGCCAAGAGGAAGATGCTGGTCTATTTGAAGTTGTTTACGTAATGCCTGTTCGGCAGAGATGAATGTGATGTCTTGTGCGTTAAGGATTTCTGAGCGTACGGTATTAATTTTTTCAAGGGCTATGCTCTCTGCTATTTCTGCCTGCCGGTCAGGATTGGCACAGGCGGAGAGCAGCAGGAGCAGGGCGCATGGGAGGCGTAGGTATAATTTTTTTATCGATGGCAAGGGCATTTTTTCTGCAGTTTTTTCTGTTTTGTACCCGTTGCTCAGATTAATTCACTGCTCTGTACCGGCAGCCGGCATTGTCTTTTGTCATGCAATTGTACATGATACCAGTTTGGCCGCTTTTCGAGCAGGATAAATTCCGTGCCTGCGTGGAGAGGGGCTGTGAAGCTTGGCTGATAGCTGCGTCCATCACCCTGCCGGGCCATAACTTCTTCGCCAATAATAACCCCTTTTGGTGTTTTGTGCTGAAAATGATCTATGCATAAGGAGGTGGCCGGCAGCAGAGTGAGAGAAAGCAAAAAACTCGTCAACCAGGCAGGTAAGGGAAAACGGGAAAAAAACATCAGCCCTGCGGCAACCCAGAATGAGATATTGGCTATTGAGAAAAGAATGAGCCTTGCCTGAAAAGAGAGATCGTAATGCAGGGAAAAAAGGGTGTGCAGTAATGTTTTTTCTTTTTTTTCAGGAATGGCGTCCCTGCGTTTTTCCAGCACCAGGGTCAGGTTCTGCTTCAGGTTTTCGTCAGCGGGAATGAGCTGTTCCGCTCTTCGGTAATGGAGTATGGCTTTGCCTGTATCGCCAAGACTGGAATAAATATTTCCTATATTATATGAAAGTCTGCCGTTGGAGATATCTTTGTTAATTTTTTCATAACGAAGCAGGGCTTTCTCGTAAAGTTTACGGGCGTCATGCTGATTCTTTAACTCGTTCGCCTGATGGAAAAAACTGTTTGCCTCTTGGAAGAGACGGGTGTTTTCCTGGTTGGCAAAACCAAGTGAACAGTGAAACGTGAAAAAATGTATCAGTATGCTGGTGGAGATGAAAAAAAATGTTTTCATTTTAGTCCTTTTTCGCAGGGAAAAAGTACATAGCCTCTGCTTGTATGCGAAATTTCTTTATGATAAAATTTAAAAATATTTTGAAATTTCTAAACCATATTAGCAGGAAAGTGACATGTCTACACCAGAAAAAATTTGTCAACAAAAAGGTAGTTTTTCCATTTTTGGACTGGTCAAGTGCACCTCTGAAAGTTTTCCAGGCTGCCTGATACAGAAATGCCTTGATACCAGTATTACCGGCAAGCTGATCGGCATGCTGGTGGTTTCCCTGCTGGGGTTTTCTCTCGTTACTGTGCTCAACACGCGTTCTCTACAACACATTGAAGAACACAACAGGATTATCGACGATATATCTATTCCCCGCTACAAAATCAGTCAATATATTTTGCGCAGCATCAACGGCTTTAAAATTTCCCTGATACATATTCTTGATTCCGACAAAATAAAAGGAGATGATCAAAATGTAAAGGCGAATGTCAGGCGGCTTGAGGATATGGGCACAATGGTGGCTGCTCTGAGAGACGGAGGTTCCGTGCTTGATATGGCCAGGGTTTCCAGTAAGACCCTGGATGTTTTTACGGTGGAGAAAAAAGATGATCCGGTTATGAATGATCTCATCGTCGATATTGATGAGGAGATTGTTTTTCTCAAGGAGTCGTTTCATGGACTGACACAATGCTTGATCGAAGAATGTCCCGATGCCGAGCAGGACGAGTTCCTGTCGGATGTACTGGGCAGTCTTGCCGAGGTGTATGATCTGGTTATTGACATGACTGTTGAGATTAACAGGGAAAACAAAGAAGAGTTTGGCGAACTGGATGATATTGTCAGTACCTCCATTACCCGCTCGCTCTGGATAGGTCTTGTCGTTGCGGCAGTGCTGACAATTGCCACCCTGCTTTACATTCTTGTTATTGTCCATCCGCTGCGGGATGTTCTTGATAAGATCAGTTTTATTGCCAAAGGGGGAGGTGATCTTGCCCAGAGAATTGAGGTCAAGAGCAATGATGAGGTGGGGCAACTTGCTCATCAATTTAATACCCTTGTGGACAGTATTTTCAGCCTCAACTTTTTTAAGGCCGTTATTGAAGAGGAGGAGTCCACCACCGAGGTCAACCAGCGTCTGGCCCATGTCATGCGGGAACGGTTTGGTTGTGACAAGTTTTTTATTTATGAGCGGACAGGCACAAAAAACAATATGTCTATTGCCTATGCCACTGATTATGATGACGTCTGCAATCCTGAGATATTTGATGAGTCAAATTTCTGCAGGGCCAAGCGTACCGGTCATTCTATTTCATCCATTGATTTTCCCGAAATCTGTAAAAAATTTCCCCATGGAGACCGGCTTGACCATCATTGTATCCCTATGATTGCCAGCGGTAAAGTGGTGGGTGTTGTTCAGTTCCTCCATGAAAAAGGCAGCTCGGAAGAGAGTAAAAAGCTGTTTGTCGACCAGGTGAAAAGGGCGAAACGTTATATCAAGGAGGCCACACCGGTCATCGAGGCCAAGCGTTTTGCCTCCGTCCTGCATGAGTCAACCTTGCGTGATCCCATGACGGATCTGTATAACAGGCGTTTTCTGGAATCATATACCGACACTTTGGTGGCAAGCACCCTGCGCAGGAAGACGAAGCTTGGCATTCTCATGTGCGACATGGATTTTTTCAAGGAAGTCAATGACACTTATGGCCACGAAATCGGTGATGTTGTGCTGGTCAAGACGGCTGAAGTGCTGAAGAACTGTATCAGGGCCTCGGATATGGTCATCCGTTACGGCGGCGAGGAGTTTGTTGTCCTGCTCATTGATGTAAAGAGCCGGCAGGATATTATCGATCTGGCAGAAAAGATTCGTAAAGCCATGGCACAAACAGTGATCAATGTCCCTGATGGTACACTGCAAAAAACCATGAGTATCGGACTCAGTGAATTCCCCGGCGATACTGATGGTTTCTGGGAGGCGATTAAGTTTGCCGATGTTGCCCTGTACCGGGCCAAGGACACTGGTCGCAACAGGGTGGTTTCTTTTTCTCCGGATATGTGGAAGGGGGATAAGTATTAAGGATGTATCAGGCTGAATATTGAAGGCAAAGAAATTTAAACCGGCAGGATAAAGGAGAAGGTACTGCCTTTGCCGCCTCCCCGGCTTTCCGCCCGGATTCGTCCGTTATGCAGTTCTACCAGTCGTTTGGTCAGCGACAGTCCAAGGCCTGTTCCCTGATATAATTTGCTTGTTGATCCGTCTGCCTGTTCAAAGGGAAGGAATATTCTTTCCAGGTCTTCTTTGTGAATCCCTATCCCCGAGTCAATAACGGAAATTTTGATGAGTTTCCGTTCCGGAAGAATGGAGTCTCTGTCGTCTATGGAAGTGTTCAGGGGCCAGTCCGAAATATCGCTGTTGCGTGCCTTCAATGTAATGTGACCGCCTGGTTTGGTGAATTTAACCGCATTTGCCAGGAGGTTGAAGAGTATCTGTTTTATTTTCCTTTCATCTGCAAAAATAGTTTCCGGCAGGTTGTCTTTTGCGTCCAGATTGAGTGTGATGTTGTTTTGCTGTGCTTTCTCCTTAATCATGATAAAGCTGTTGGAAAGAAGCTCGCCAAGGTGAAACTCGGAGAGGTTCAACTCGAGTTTTCCTGCTTCCACTTTGGAAAGGTCGAGAATGTCATTGATAACCGAGAGAAGATGGCGGCTTGATTGAAGCACGTCGCCGAGGTAGTCTTCCTGGGTTGCATTGAGTTTGCCAAAATGTCTGTCAAGGACGATCTCCGTAAAGCCGATGATCGCATTGAGGGGAGTGCGTAATTCATGACTCATATTGGCCAGAAATTCACTCTTGGAGATATTTGCCACCTCCGCTTCCTGCCTGGCCCTGATAAGCTGGTTGTATGTCTCCTCCAGGGTGTTCATCATGGCGTTAAAGTCGATGGCCATGTTTTCGACCTCGTCAATCCCCTTTTCCCTGTCAGTTGGCTCGGGGAGCCTGATGCTTAAATTCCCTTTTTTTTCCGTCACCTGATGAAGGGCAATGATGAGCTGATTGATTTTGTTGAACACGCGGAAACGCAGCAGGAAAAAGAGGGCCATGGAAATTATCACGGAGCCGAAGAAGGGAATGAGGTTGGTCGTGATCAATCGTCGTCTCTGCAGGATGAAATTTTCTTGGTCCAGGGCCACGGTTAAGTGGCCGATAATTTTTTCTTCATAGTTTTTGAGCTCTATCGTACTGGTTGCATACGAAGTGGAGTTGTGGATCAGGGTGTCGTTCAAGGGAAAGGTTAGCTGGGTGTTTGGAAAACTGGTCAACGCCGTCTGCATATCATGGTTAAAAAATATAATTTCCGTTCCGCTGATGGAGGACATCTGGCCGGCAAGTTGCTGGTTGCCGTTAATCAGTTTGATCATGACAATGTGGCCGTATATGTCCCCGGAGTCGTGCAAAAGATGGATAATTGATTGGAATGCAAGGATTTTTTTCTGATATGGTACAACTTTGTCTGACAACTTCTGCAGTTCAAGGATGCTGACAGGTATTTCTTGAATGCCTAATTGGGTTTCGTGGTTTTTTGTAAATATTTTATAGAGGTCGGAATGGGCGAAATCAGTGCCCAGGCGGTTGCAGGTCAGCAGGTTGTTGTCTCCGTCAAAGAGAAAGACCATGTCAATATTATGCTTGGTGGCAATGGTCTGCAGCATGACGGTGATTGGTTTGAGCTTGTCGTAATCAAGAAAATCTACAAATTTCTTGTTTTGTTCTTTAACAATGCCGGAAATCATGCTGAGCTTGTCCAGTTCGGTGTTTAAGATGGACTTGGCGATAACCTGCCCGGAATGCAGTTTGTTGTTTAACTGTTCATTGACTTTTTTGTTTTCCTGAATGGAAGAGAAAATGGCATTGCCGATGATCATGGCAATGAGCAGGATGAAAAGGAGGACGATCCTGCGGATAATTGTTCTGTGCGGTCCTTTATCGTGTTTTTCGCCGGCATGAGGCAGGGAGGGGTTCATGGGAGTTGCTCAGCAAAAAAATCGGGAGGGTATAAAGAGACTGTCTTCGAAAAGGATGCGAAGAAATTTTGTTGATTGGTATTTGTTCTGCAGGCTGGATTTTGCATGGGATGCATATGACGCGGGGGCCGTTTTTTCAGCAAGACCATTAATCACATAAAAGTTGTTTATGCAGTTTGTTCTCGCTCTGTATCAGCGGCATTTGTTCTGTCTGCCAGCGGGCTGATCCTCCCTTTAAAACTCCCACGACTTCATAGCCTTTGGAAGAAAGAAATTTGGCGGCAATAATAGATTGTTTCATGATCCAGTCGGTTATTATAACCTTGCGATCTTTGGGAATAAAATGATAGTTTTCCTCCAGGGCGAGAAGGGGACAGTGCAAGGCCCCTTTTATATAGCTGCCTGACATGGAGGAGTTGTTGAATTTGAAGACGAATTTTTCATCTTTCAACGATTCTGCATCCAGGCTTCGTACATCGAGAAGGAAGATGTCTTGTTCTTCGGAAAGGATCTGTTGAAACTTCTCTGGAGGGATTTTTGCCACTTTTATGTCCCGCCATTTGTTATCCTCGGTCATGGGGAAATTAAAGAAACGCCATTTCGGAACACCGCCAATAAAATTGTAAACTTTTTTGTAGCCTCGTGCCACCGCAATCCTTGCGGCTTTTTTACCATAGTTTCACCTGTTGCTCAGGCAATGAAAGACAAGGGGGATATTTTTGTCCTCGGGAAGTTGCTCTGTGCCGAGCATATCGATGACCGGAATATTAATGGAGCCGGTGATATGCTGGATGTTAAATTCAATTTCACTGAGAACATTGATGAGCAAAATTTTGTCGCCGTCGTCAATCATCTGTTTCAGCTCCGGCGCCGTAATATCCGTATACCCTTCCAGAGATGGTTCAGAAGCGTTAGAGCTTCCTGGAAATGCGAGGAGCGTGACCAGCAGCAGGATTGCTGAAAAACAGTATAACCAGGATAATTTTTTCATGTCAATGTGTGCACGGAATATTAGTGATATGTTTGAGAGGGTCTTTCACCTCGACAACCGGCATGTTTTCCGCATGCCATCGAAGGAGTCCTCCTTTGAGGCTGCCGATGACCTTATAGCCCTTTTTCTTGAGGAATTTTCCCGCAACGAGTGATTTTTTGTTGGCCCAGTCAATAATGACGATGTCTCTGTCTTTCGGGATATTATGGTACCAGTCTTCAAGATAGACCATGGGGCATATAACGGAATTTTCGATGTAAAGATGGTCTCTTTCGCAGTCAATGGGACAGACATCGAGGATAAAAATAGAGCTGTCTTTTTGCAGGAGCCCGTAGAGGGCTTTGGGGCTGATTTTGTTTATTTTAATGCTCGGATAATCTTCATCCTCCATCAAGGGATAATTGAAAGTGCGCCATTCCGGGATGCCGCCCTTAAAACAATACACATTGGTATAGCCAAGCTCCACTGCAATCCTTGCAGTCCTGGGGCCGTATGGTCAGTTATGCCCCATGCAGTAAGTGATCAAGGGGGTTGATTTATCTTCGGGAAGCAGCTTGGAAGTGCGAAAGTCGACCACGGGAATATTGATAGAACCGGGAATATGCAGTGAGTTGTATTCGATGCTGCTTAAGGCGTTAATGACCACTACCCTCGGGTCGTTTTCCATCATGTTTTTTACTTCAGGTGCGGTGATGATTTGCAATTCCCGGGCAAACGCAGGGGATATGCTCAGCAGATGAATAATGGCGAGAAATGCAACAAGGAGACGCATTGGGCGGGAAATTCGCTGAAATTGTTTACCCTCCTGAAAAGGCATTTTATTTGCTCTCCAGGTAGGTGTTGACTTGGTTTATGAAATTACGGGTGTCTATGGGCTTGGCAATATATCCAGTGCATCCCGCATCAAAGGCCTTCTGCTGATCCCCTTCCATGGCAAATGATGTGACGGCAATAATGGGGATATGGCTGAGCTGAGGATCGGCCTGAATGTTCCTGGTGGCACTTAATCCGTCAAGCCCCGGCAACTGGATGTCCATGAGGATGAGATCGGGAGAGGCATCACGGGCCAGAGCAATACCCTGTTCGGCATTGCCGGCCGCCAGTACGGTATAGTCGGCCATCTCCAGCAGAGTACGAACAAGTTTGAGGTTGAGCTCGTTGTCCTCGATGACCAGAATCTTTTTTCCTGTCATAATTTTTAAATGGGTAAAGTTGATATGTCCGTTTTTACGGCCTTCTGTACAGTATGTCAGAGTAAGAATAATTTGTTTGTATCACATATTCATAAAGAAAATACAATATTTTTAAGAAAAATGGATTTCCACTTCTTCTGCCAACTGCAGGGTTTTTTCCGTCATCTCATTCATCTTCGCAGTGTTGGATATTTCCCCGCCATATTGCCACGACTCAAAGAGGTTAAACATTTTTTGTAATCTCTGTAGAATTGCCTCATCGACCCCAATCTCTTTGAGAGGGGCATGAATATCGTTGTATAAAAGTGAGCCCGGATTTTTTTGCAGTTTCGCTCCAAGATATTCCTTGAGGGCCCTGGATAAGGCGTGCGGTGACAACGATGGTTCTGCAAGATTGCGTTTTAATGTTGCCATGGCATTTTTAGATAGTTTGCCAAGCGGATTTTTTTCGTGCTGTTTGCGATAAAAAGTCCGAATTGCCATCAGCAAAAAAAGCAAAGGCGGAAGGGTAAAAAGAAGCCACCATGTCCATGTCATGCCATGTTTATTGCGGGCCATGTCAATAAGCACATCCAATCCTTCATAATTGGCAGCCAGGCCCCGTGAAGCCTCATTGATTTTGTTGGCGGTCGTTGTGGCGGATGGGCCTGCCCCCACCGCATCCAGGGCAGTTATAACCCGGTTTTCATGAACAACAAGAGGAATAGGATCTGTTCCGGCCTTTTCGTATTCTTTTTTTTCAGGATCAAAATAGGTGAGTTCAATGGAGGGAATCTCCCTGACCGTTTCTTCTTTGACCCTGATGGTTTGGGAGAAAGTTTTTCGCGATTCTTCTGTTTCAGCCGGAGCTATGACCTCGGGAATTTTAAAGGATGATTCGCTGAGAAAGGTAGCAAGATGCGGCAACTCGGCCTTGTGGGCAAAAGGGCCGTTTATATCAACTGTCAGGGTGATGGGATCACCTATGTGCACCTCCAGGGGGGATGCTTTGGCGTTGATTGAGTAGTTCCCAACCAGGCCGGTAAAGTTGGCAGGCCTGTTTTTTTTCGGCAGAGGCAATACCTTTAAAACAGGTTCGTTGGAAGGTGTCACCAGAGTGCGGTAACGTGGCTGTCGGCCACTGCCGAAGAAATCGTCAAAATTGCTGAAACCACCAGACGGATCACGCCTGTGTGACTGGCGAAAACCACTGACGACCTGGCAGGCCACTGTGGCCTGGGGCAGGGTGAATGTGCCTGCTTTTTTTACAACAAGCAGGTGTTGCAGGGTGACGGTGAGAAATTCTCTGCCGTTTAACTCTCCCTGTCCCTTATATGCAGTAAGGGTATGGCCGCCCGCTTTAATTTTTATTTCGTCCCCGGCGGCGACGCCTGAATTAGGCTTTTGCGGTATGATTTCAAAGTCGGCATCATCCAGAATCGGCAGCTGGAATTCAAAGTTGTTTACATCTTTACCGACAAACCAGGTGGTGGTCATGGTGACGGGTTCACCGGCATAGCAATTTTTTGAAGAAAGAAAGATGCGGAGTTTGAAATCTTCTGTTTCCTCAGGTTTACGGGCCATGATTGATAGAGCATCGGTCCGGTATGGCTTGCCGTCGACAATTATAGTCAGGGCGGGGATGGTCAGGTTGCCGGACTTTATTGCGGTAATGGTGTAGGTGAAAATATACCCGAGGTGGGTTACGCGCTGCCATGATCCGTTGATATTGGAAACCTGGGTGCTGCTGTTGCTCTGGCCGCCCCTGTTCTGCACATGAAAGGCATCCAGACCGGACAGGTCGGGCTCTTCCGCCGAGCTTGATCCGTCTACCCGTATCTGCATGCTAAAGGGTTCCCCGACAAAGGCCTCTTGCTGTTCAATGACGGTTTCAACGGAGATATCCGCTGCGGCAAGATGCAATGCCGGGAGAAGTGCAAGGCAGAGAAGAATAAAGAGGATGATGGGGAATTTATTTGTTTTCATGTTTTTTTAAGGGGCAAAGGGGCGGAAAGCGAGCCCGAAGTCTCGTTCCTCGCTATCTGCGAGACTCCGAAGGGGCAAAGCTTACCAGTTTTTGTCAACTGGAGCACTGCGGCCTCTCATTTGTTCATTTCGCATTTGCTGGAGTTTTTTTTCAGCTTCCAGGATCGCTTCCACGGTTTTCTTTGTCAAGTCCTGTTGTTTGTCTGTTTCATTTGCCTGTATTTCATTTTGCGATGATGGAGGGGTTCCGTTCTGCTCCGACAAATTGTCTGATTCTTGATCGGTTTGTTGATCTGCAGCGTCTTGTTTTTGCTGCTCCTGTTCTTTTTGCTGCTCCTGATTTTTTCCCGGATCGGCGCTGTTGTCCTGTTGCTTTGTATTATCCTGTGAAGTATTCTGCTCTTGTTGCTCTTGTTGCTCTTGTTGCTCTTGTTGCTCTTGTTGCTCTTGTTGCTCTTGTTGCTCTTGTTGCTCTTGTTGCTCTTGTTGCTCTTGTTGCTCTTGTTGCTTCTTTTCCTTTTTTTCCTTCTTTTTCTGTTCCTGTATTTTCTCTTCGATTTCTTTTATCTTTTTTCGCGTAATTTCCAGGTTATGGCCCGCCTGTGTCTGATTTGCTCCAAGCTGGAAGGCCTTTAGAAAAAAATTGGCGCTTTCCTGAAGTTCTGTCAGCTTTGCCTGCAAGCCGTCTTTCTGTTCAGCAAGACGGAAACGGCTGTTGCCCATGTTAAACCAGCATTGACTCTCTGATTTTGTGCTTTCTGCGTTGAAGAGGGCCTGCCGGTATGTTTGCTCGGCCTGGTCGAATTTGTCCAGGCGAAAGAGGCTGTTGCCTTTGTTGAAAAGAGCTTCATATTTTTTCGGCGCCTTATCAAGGGCCTCGTTGTAGAGCTTTTCCGCTTCACTGAATTTTTTATTTTCATACGCCTCATTGCCTTTGGCAACCAGGCTGCGTGGGGATGCCGCCATGCCCTGTTCAGGTGAGATCAGGGGGAGAAGGACAAAAAACAGGAGTAAAAATGTTTTACCGACAAGCCCTTCTGCCGCCAGCAGAAGAATGGCAGCACCAAGAAAAATCTGAAATTTTTCTTCATATCTTTTGATGGTTTTCGATTCAAGTTCCTTACGTTCGGCAGAGGAAATAAGATCCTGATACACTTCTCCGAGATCAATGGTGCCGGTGGCAACCGGCAGATAGCGTCCGCCCGGAGTGGCCAGGGCCATTTCGCGCAGGGTTTGCCCGTCAAGTTTTGTCCATACCTCGCGGCCGTTATATTTTAAAAATGTGGTTTTGCCGTCTTGCGTGGTTAACGGAATGCGACGACCCTTTTTTTCATCGCCAAGGCCGATAATTAACAGCCGTATTCCTGCATCACCCGCAGCCTGGGCGGCCTGGACAGGAAAACTTTCATGGTCTTCGCCGTCAGTGATGAGGATTATGTCCTTAAATTGTTTTTCCTGGTCATCAAAAACCTGCTCCATGGTGGTCCGCAGGCCGTCGCCGATAAGGGTGCCGCCCTGGCCGGTGCTTGTTGTGTTGATTGAGTCAAGCATCATCAGGAAAAATCCGTAATCTCTGGTGAGGGGGCATTTCACGGAAGCCGTGCCGGAAAAAGCCACCAGAGCCACCCTGTCTCCCGCAAGTTTTTCAATGCAGTCCCGCATTGCCAGCTTGGCCCGCTCCAGCCTGTTCGGTTTGAGGTCGGTGGCCAGCATGCTGTTTGACACGTCAACCATGAACACCACATCACGGCCCGATTGTTTAATCGTGGTTTCGCTGAGATTCCAGGCCGGTCGTGCAAGACTGATGACCAGCAGGGTAATTGCCGTACAGAGGAGAATGAAACGCCGTGTCCGTCCGGCAGAACCAGTGGCAAGAGGGAATTTGTTCAGAAGACCGGGTTCTATAAAGGCGGCTAACTCCTTCCTGCGGCGTCCGGCTGCATACATGAAGAGAAGTGCCAGCAGCGGCAGCAGCCAGAGATAGAGAAACATCTCTATATGTGTGAAGTGCATGTCGCTCATGGAATTTTACGCAGCAGGGTTGTGCGCAGCAGCGTTTCAAGAACAAGAAGGGCCAGGGCTGCCAGGACAAAATAAGAAAAATATTCTGCATAATCCACATGGCGGACGCTTTCAATTTTACTTTTTTCCATCCGGTCAATTTCTTCGTAAATAGCTCGTAACCCCTCGACGTCGGAGGCCATGCGGAAAATCCCCCCTGTTTTTTGGGCAATTTCCTGCAGGGTCTTTTGGTCAACATTGCCTCCCGGGCGCTGCAGTATGGCGAAAAACCCGCCGATGCCGGCACTGTTATTGTCCTGACCAATGCCGATGGTGTAGATTTTTATCCCCCATTGCCTGGCAAGTTCGGCCGCCTCAATAGGGGTGAGGCCACCGGCATTATGAGCGCCATCGGTGAGGAGGATAATAATTTTACTTTTTATCTCATAATCTTTTGCAGAATTTTTCTTGTTCTCCACGGCAATATTTTCGTCTGCTTTTTGCAGGCGGGCGGCAGCCAGGGCGATACCGTCGCCGATACCGGTGCCGTCTTCCTCGCGCCTGTTCACAAGCCGGATTTGCTGGACAAATCCGCTTAATGTTTCGTGGGACAGGGTCAGGGGGCAAAGCGTTTCCGGAAAGCGGGCAAAGGTGACAAGGCCAATAATGTCATTTGGGCGGCCCGCAAGCTGTTCATTGTTGCCGGTGACAAATTCCTCAAAAACGTATTTCACCACCTCCAGCCGGTTTGTCTTTTTGTGGTTCAATATCATTTCCTCCCCCATGCTGCTTGAACGGTCAATGACCATCTCGATGGCAATGCCGTGGCTGGTGTCATAGATTTTTTCAATACCCAGTTGGGGACGGGCAAGGGCCACGATAAGGAGAAGAAAAGCAAGGGCGCGTAGAAAGAGCGGCAGGTGTAAAAAACGCCGGCGCCATGAGGCGCCTGCGGGAAGCAGCAGGTCAATGGACGAAAATTTGATTGCCGGAGAAGTTTTCCTGCGGCTGCGAAACTGGAAAAAAAGGTGGATGGGGATGAGCAGCAGGGCGATAAAGGCCCATGGAGAGGCAAAACTCATAGTTTTCCTCCTGTTCTCGCGTCTTCTTCAGGGGCGGCGTTTTCAGCAGTGGCCGCGATGAAATTGCGGCATAGTTCAACGCTTTGCATGGCCTCCCGGTCGGTGGGCATTCTTTTGGCGAATTTAATCAGATCACTTTGCAGGAGGAAATTTTCTAAAACTTTTTTTTGTTCAGAGGAAAAAACCGATGAATGGTGCAGGCTTGCGAGAAATTCCTCACTGGTCTGCTCCGCTGCATTCATGCCGAATTGCGCTTCAATATAATAGCGCAGAATAAGGGAGAGACGATTGAAAAAATGGGGGATGTCCGTCTTTTCGCTGCCCGCAAGCAGCTTGTCAATCTGTTCAAAAGCGATGATATGGGCGGCAAGCGCGGGTGGTAATGTTTTTCGGCAGCTGCGCCGTTTAACGAGATATAGCAGAAGGCCTATGCCAAGGAGAACAGTCCCCGCCGCAAAGACCAGATACAAGGGAGAAAAGGGAACCTCAAGCGGCGGCACAATGTCGGAGAGTTCAGGTTCCTTTTCATTGGGCTGCAGGAAAGAAGAGACCTTTATCGTCAAATCGGGTGTAGAAATAACAATGGGTGATTTGTCGCCTGTGTTTTTCAAAGCAATGATTTCCATGGCCGGGATGGCATACTCTCCGGCAAGAAAGGGGGAAAGTGTCCATATGCGGCCATGCCGCACCCCGGAAGCTGTCAATTCTTTTGTAAGAGAATGGGTTTCCTGCAGGGTGAAGTCGCCAAGGCTTGCTGAAAATTCAGGAAAAATTATGTCGAATTCTTCCGGCGCCAAAGCTGTGAGATGAAGCTGCAGGGTGTCTGCCGGAGTAATTTTTTCAGCTGAAAGTTCCAGGGTTACACGAATGGGTCCGTTGCTGATTTCATGGCGGCTGATCGCCGGAACTGCTTCATTCGCCTGTTTGTCAGGCTGAGAGCATCCTGTCAGGGTCGGGAGGAGAAGAAAAAGAAGGAGAAGCGTTCTGTGCAGTGTCATACTCATGGCTGCTTACAATGTGTAGCGGTGACGTTGTCGTCGTTCTCTCATTTTGAAAAAACGAACCAGGTCAAGGACGTAATCATTGATTGTCCGCAAGGGGATATGGTCTACTCCCATGGAGGAAAATTGTACGGCAAGTGCAGCTGAGCGTCTGGCGGCCGAAGCGGCAAATGCCCGCCGTACCTGGGCATTTTTGCAGTCAAGTATGACTCTTTTGCCCGATTCAGCATCTTCAAGTTCCACCAGGCCCCTCTCAGGCAGCATTTCCTCTCTGGGATCAGTGATGGAGACGGCAATAAGGTCATGGCGTCGGGCGACAATGCGCATGGGATTGTGAAAGCCCTTGTCAATAAAATCCGAAAGCAGAAAGGCAACGGAACGTTTGCGACAGATTCTGCCGAAAAATTCCAGGGCTGCATGGATTTTTGTTTCCTTTCTTTCAGGCGAGAAACTTAAAATTTCTCGAATAAGCCGCAGGACATGGGTTGCCCCTTTTTTAGGAGGGATGAACATTTCCACGATGTCGGTAAAAACAACGAGTCCCACCTTGTCGTTGTTTTTTATGGCTGAAAAGGCAAGCAGGGCGCATAGCTCTGCAGCCACTTCGTTTTTGAGTTTGCCGCTGCTGCCGAAGGAGCCGGAGGCGGAAAGATCAACAAGAAAAAAAACCGTCAGCTCGCGCTCCTCAACATATTTTTTTACATAGGGCTGACCGGTGCGGGCCGTGACATTCCAGTCAATGGAACGTACATCATCACCAGGCTGGTATTCGCGTACCTCGTCAAATTCCATGCCCCTGCCCTTGAATACACTTTCGTATTCACCGGCAAGCACATCATTGACCGCTTTGTTGGTGTAAATGCGGATGGTGCGGATTTTTTTTTCAAGATCGCTGTTGATCATGGGACTTCAATCGTGTCCAGGATCATTTGCACCACGTCTTCACTGGTTTTTTCCTCGGCTTCAGCTTCATAGGTGATGATGACACGGTGGCGCAGAACATCCATGGCAATGGTTTTTACGTCCTGGGGGGTAACAAAGCCGCGACCGGAGAGGAGGGCACAGGCTTTTGCCGCCAGGGCGAGAAAGATCGTTGCCCGGGGGGAGGCTCCATACTGGATAAGATGGTTGATGTGAAGTTTATAGGCGGTGGGATTGCGCGTGGCGTCAACCAGGTTAACGATATACTCCTCAATTTTTTCATCCAGGTAAATTCCCGTTGTTTTGCGGCGTAGTCTTATGATGTCTTCAGGGCTGATAATCGGTGAAATTGCCGGAGGAGCGACAGCAGAGGTCATGAGGCGCAGGATCTGCTGTTCTTCGTTTTTTGAGGGATAGGTGACAGTCAGTTTCAGCATGAAGCGATCAACCTGAGCTTCAGGCAGGGGATAGGTGCCTTCCTGTTCCACCGGGTTCTGGGTGGCCAGCACCATAAACGGCTCCGCAAGGGGGAAGGTTTCCTCGCCTATGGTAACCTGTCGTTCCTGCATGGCCTCAAGAAGGGCACTCTGCACCTTTGCCGGGGCGCGGTTGATTTCATCAGCCAGCACGATGTTTGTGAATATGGGTCCCTTTTTTGTGGAAAAATTTCCGGATTTGGGATTGTAGATCAATGTGCCGACCAGATCGCCCGGCAACAGGTCCGGGGTGAACTGGATGCGTTGAAAAGATGCCTTGATAGCCCTGGCCAGGGTAGTCACGGTCAGGGTCTTGGCTAATCCCGGCACGCCTTCAATCAGCACATGATGGTTGCAGAGAAGGGCGACCAGGAGGCGCTCAACCAGGGTTGCCTGGCCGACAATCACCTTGCCGATTTCCCGACGTATCTGGTCAAGCAGCAGGGCTTCTTGCTCAACCTCTTTTGTCAGAAGTTGGACATCCGTAGACATTATTAGTCCTCATTTGTTGGTTGTTTTGAAGTGCAGCGCGTATGGTTTTTTCATTGGCATGGGATGCTGTTGTAGACAGCTGTTATGCCGGAAGGTTGCCTGTTTTTTTAGCAAAGGATCACTTTTTTTGTCAACACTGATTTTTGCCGGCCCGAACTCCTGGTTTGCAGGGGATCAGAAAAAAGAAAGGAAATCACATGACAATCATGATACAATTTTATACTCTTTTAGTATATAGGGTCTTTGCATTTCCGGCGGGAGCAGGGTAACGTCAAAGTTCATTATAAATTGCTGTTAACCACGAAGGCCACGAAGCTCACGAAGGACAACTTGTTGAAAACAAAAAAGAAAATGTTTTATTTTTTTCTTCGAGCGCTTCATGGCCTTCGTGGTAGATAATCACTTTTTTTCAGATTGTTAAGGATCACTTGGACATGGCCGTGCCGGCGGGAACCCGTCGGGACTAAATATGGATGATGACAAGGAAGAGTGGAATGGGAGCCGATGGCGATAGTGGACAAACTTACGACTTGAGACGCATTGAAGATGTGTTTGCCTGTCTGGAAATTATCAGCATTGCCCGGGGAGCGCTTTTTGGAGTAGACCCGCAGCTTGCCGGTAAGATGGAAAAGGTAACAGACGCACTCGGCGCATTTTCTCAACTGGTCCTTGAGGGAGACTTTGAGCAGGCATCGCAGGAGGAGGTTCATCAGCCGCAGATCATTCCCCCCCCAACGGCTCCACAACAGGATGCTTTGCCGGTGGAGGAGAGGGAGGACAAGGGTTTTCTTGATCTGACCATAAATAGAAAGGGCGGCTCAAAAGCCGCCCCCGTAGCCAAGTCATCGGCTCAAAGCTCAAAGGATATTTCGGGCGATGATGGTATTGTTGATATCTTGACAGGAGAAAGGATTAAATAACGCCCGATCCTTTTTATTCTACGGTCCGACAGAGTCTGCCAAATGCTCCGGGGATGGTGCCGGAGGCCCAGAAGATTGTCCCCTGTTTAAAGTCACAGGACCAGTAGCCGCCGGGATCGCGCTTTTCCGCAAGAAAAATAAAGGGTTGTTCTGCGGAAAAACATGGGTGCAGATGGATTCCTTTCTGATTTAATTTCGGCTCCATAAGAGACAGGGCTTCTTCCATGGTTGGCAATCGCCAGCTTTTGCATCCGGCGAAACGACTGTCATTTGCCTTTTTGACGTGGGTAATCATTTTGCGAATACTTGTCAGGTCGTACCCATCTCGTTGCCACATGAGGTTGGTTGCCTTGTCGGTTATGGTGAGGTCGTCATTGTTGTCTACGAGAAAATTGTCAAAATTTCCGTTTGGATTGTAGCGGCTGTCAAAGAAATTTCCTTTTTTGATAATTGGGGTTATTTCTTCATCCTTTAACTGTACAGGCGTGCTGTTAAGGATTGTTTTTTGTAAGGTAGCGGGCACTGGTGTGTCTTTATCGGGTAACCCTGTTACCCTTGATTCTTTTTTGGCGACGTTTGCAAAAGGGGTGACTAATGAAAAATTGTCATAATCGACAACATTTTCCTTCAGCCATTTTTTCAGGACGTCATCAATGGCGTAATGTTTGTCCATGCCCATGGTTTTTCCCTGGTCGGCAACCGCTTGGTTGATCATATCCTGGGGCGCATCAATACGGGCAAGAATCTTTGCATGCTTGATGCCTCGTTCCATCAGGCAAAGGGTTGCAGGCTCTTTCCAGGTGTCAATGAAGAAATAATAAAATCGTTCTGTTGCACTGCTTATCCGTTCTTTTCCTCCCCAACTTTCAAACATGGCAAAGGTTTCAGCTGGAAAAAGGTCCCAGTCTATGTTGGGCTGGACAACATCGGTGAATCCTAAATCTTTAAATAAACCCATGGCTGCTCCTGTTTTTTTTGTTGAAAGTGGACCCGGATGGCAAAGGATGTTGTTTTTGTCATCCAGGACTTTTGACCTTAAAGATAATAATAATCATTTTTGAAAAGAAAGTATACTTATTTTTGGTTATTTTTTTGTAAACTGATAGTTGATATGGAGGATGGGGTGCATTTGACTGCAGAGGGATATGAGTGTTGGGCAGGAGTTTTGTCCAAGCAGTTGTGTGGGCTTGGGGGAATGTGATTTTTGCAGAGACTTTTCTTGCTATTTCATCGGAGCGGTGATATTCTTTTTCAGGTATTGAGCTCAGGGTTGGCCTGTGAAAGAGGGTTCTGCTCAGGCTAATAATTTAATTTCGTAATGCATGGTAGTCAGCCTGCTTTGTCGGCTGCAAGACAATCAATTAATCGCTTGTATTTTTTTCTGGCAACATTAATCAGGTGTTCATATGTATGTAAAGATTGATAAAGAATCATTCGAAGTGGTCATTATGACGGCAACGCTTAAAATCGTGGGGACAATTTATACCCTGCCCCAGGAGCGTTTGACGGATTTTATGGGTGAGTCCACCTCGAATAATCTTCCTGTGACAAATGCCACTATTTACAATCTTGCCGATGGCTCCCTTATTGCCAAAACAAAGTTTCTCAGTCTCAATAGGGAAGATGTCACCGTTCTTTTCCCCTCCTCGGAAATGATTGATTAATAAAAATGTATCTGCATCGGATTGTTTCCTGTTTTCTCCGCCTTTTTCAATTGAACTTGCAGGGGGAATTGTTGCAGTGTTGAATTCTCTCGCCTAAGTTTCAAGATCAAATTGTTTTTTCTTCCTTTTTCGTTTAATCTACTATATTTCCTTGAAAAT
Source organism: Deltaproteobacteria bacterium (assembly GCA_030667965.1). Taxonomy (GTDB): domain Bacteria; phylum Desulfobacterota; class Desulfobulbia; order Desulfobulbales; family SURF-16; genus JAHLLM01. The sequence goes on along the minus strand of DAOUUW010000011.1, from coordinate 1,633 downwards.
TCTGTTCAAAAAATGGGCAAAATTTTATTATCAGAGTCTCCCCTTTTTTCGGGTTTTGTTTTACCGTGATGGCCGGGCTGCCGGTCTCTTATGGAAGAGAGCATGAATGTACATACAGCAGAATATGAATTAGCTGAAATAACAACCCTTTATGAGATTACCAGGATCCTTGCCTCTTCCATGGATTTACGCAAGTGCCTGAAGCAGGTCATGCGTATTTTATCCGAGAAGAAAGGGATGAGAAACGGCACTGTCAGTATCATTAATCCCGCCACGGCAAATTTGGAAATTGAAGTGGCACGTGATATGACGGCCGAGGCCAGGAAACGTGGAAAGTACCAGGTTGGGGAGGGAATTACCGGTCGGGTTGTCGCAAGCGGCGCTCCCATTGTCGTGCCTCAGATAAGTGAAGAACCTCTTTTTCTGAATAGAACTCGCTCCCGTGGGGATATTAACCGGGAAATGGTTTCTTTTCTTTGTGTGCCTATTAAGCAGGGACAACAGTCAATCGGGGCTTTGAGTGTTGATCGCCAGTATCTGGAAGGGCTCGATTTTGACAATGACCTGCGTTTTCTGACAATCTTAAGTGGCCTGATTGCCCAGTCGGTTACCCGTATACTTGCGGTTAACAAAGAACAAAAAAAGCTTGAACGGGAAAATGTCCTGCTAAGAAAAGAATTGCGGGGGAAGTACCAGATAGGAAATATTGTCAGTAACAGCAGCCGCATGCAGGAGGTTTTTGAAATGATGTACCGGGTGGCGGATTCCAACGCCACCGTACTTCTGCGCGGTGAATCGGGCACCGGCAAGACCCTGGTGGCCAAGGCCATTCATTATAACAGTAAGCGGGTAAAAAAACCGTTTGTGGTTGTCAACTGTTCGGCCCTGCCTGAAACATTGCTGGAAAGTGAGCTCTTTGGTCATGAAAAAGGGGCTTTTACCGGGGCAAACAGCTTGAAAAAAGGCCGTTTTGAGCAGGCTGAGGCGGGGACGATTTTTTTAGATGAGATCGGCGACCTCTCCCATGCAGTTCAGGTAAAGCTGCTTAATGTCGTGCAGGACAGGGAATTTCAGCGTCTCGGCGGTGTTAAACCGATCAAATGCAATGTTCGTCTGGTAACCGCAACACATAAGGATTTGGAAAAAGCGGTGGAAGAGGGTCATTTCCGAGAGGATTTCTACTATCGACTCAACGTCTTTCCTGTTTATCTGCCGCCTCTTCGTGAAAGACGCACGGACATTCTTCTTTTAGCTGAATATTTTATGAAAAAGTTTTGTGAAGAAAACAGCAAGGAGATAACCCGCATTTCGACTCCCGCCATTGACCTGCTCATGCAGTATCATTGGCCAGGCAATGTGCGGGAATTGCAGAACTGTATGGAGCGCGCCGTGCTCATCTGTGACGAAGAGGCCATTAAAAGCTATCATCTGCCGCCCACACTGCAAAGTGTAGAAAACGTCAACGGTACGAATGGGAATCCGCTTTCTTTTTCCGCGGCTGTGGAGAATTTTGAAAAGGAGCTCGTTGTTGAGGCGTTGAAAAAATCCAAGGGCAACCAGACCAAGGCAGCCAAGATGCTTGATACGAGTCTCAGGATCATTAATTATAAAATCCATAAATATGAGATTGATT
>DAOUUW010000174.1 GCA_030667965.1 Deltaproteobacteria bacterium | reverse complement strand
TTTAAGGAGTTGTATTATGGCTAAAGTATGTGAAATCTGCGGCAAAAAACCACTTAGCGGCAACAATGTCAGCCACGCACACAACAAAACAAGAAGGCGCTGGCTACCCAACCTGCAAAAAGTCCGCATGGCAACACCGGGTGGAAATGCCAGACAAATTCGTGTCTGTACGCGTTGTATCCGTTCCGGTAATGTTGTGAAGCCCGTTGCCAAAAACGTATAAAAAAGCATAACCACAGGGCACGCAGAGTGCGCAGAGAAAAAAATACAAAAGCTCTATTATCTCTGTGGTGAAAAGACTTACCAGTTATAAATAAAGGCCTTAATCATCTCGATTAAGGCCTTTATTTATTCTGAACAGCTTATTTTGCCAATGCGTCGGCAACAATGGCATCCACCATATCGGGAATCGTGTATTTTCCCGGCTGAACATGAACTGTAAGGCCGTTTTCCTCCACGGTTTTGGCCGTTATAGGCCCGATGGCGGCAATCCTGACTCCTTCCATTAACGACTGCAGTTCTTGCCGGTTTTTCACGCCGATCATTTCAATAAAATTGGTCACCGTTGACGAGCTTGTAAACGTCACCATATCAACCTGCCTGTCCGTCAGGTTTGCCAGCAGCTTTTCATGCATTCCATCAAAGGACTCCGGTCGTTTGTTCTGATAAACCGGCACAACATGAACCTGCGCGCCTGCCGCTGTTAATCTCTCAGGCAGAATTTCCCTGGCTTTCAGTGCTCTGGGAATGAGAATTGAATCTCCCTGCACACCGACCTTCTCAAAGGCTTCGGCCATTCCTTCACCGGTAAACTTTTCGGGCATCAGATCACTGACAAGTCCATAAGAACGCAAACATTCATTCGTCACCCTGCCCACCGAGGCAATTTTGCAATGGGCCACCGCTCTGACATCAAGACCCTTTTCGAAAAGACGTCCGAAAAAGGCGTGGATGGCGTTAATACTTGTAAAAAGCAGCCACTGGAAACGGTCAAGCCCGACAAGGGCATTATCAAGTTCATCCCAGGAATCGGGCGGCTGCAGGGAGATGGTGGCAAACTCCAGGCAATTGGCGCCGTTCTCTTCAAGCAGCGCGACCAGCTCACTTGCCTGATCCCGGGTACGGGTGACAACGATGCGCCTGCCAAACAGGGGACGCTGCTCATACCAGTTAATGGTGTTGCGACACTTGACAACATCACCGACAATGGTAAGAGCCGGAGGCTTAATGTCTTCTTTTCGCACTATTTCCGCAATAGTATCCAGCGTACCTACGACAGAACGCTGGTTGGGACGCGATGCCCAGCGCACTACGGCCACAGGTGTCTTCGGATCACGTCCGTGCTTCATCAGGTTGCCGACAATGGATTCAAGATTCTTGATGCCCATGTAAAAGACAAGGGTGCCGACACCGGTGGATATTTTGTCCCAGGCAATATTTGACTTTTTTTTGTTCGGATCCTCATGACCGGTGATAAAGGCCACGGAAGCTGTATAGCGACGATGGGTAATGGGTATTCCGGCAAAGGTTGCGGCAGCCGAAGCGGAGGTAACACCGGGAACGGCTTCAAAAGAAAGCCCCGCTTTAACCAGTTCCTCGAGTTCCTCACCTCCCCGGCCGAAGATAAAGGGATCGCCTCCTTTGAGACGAACAACCCTTTTACCGCTTTTTACCCGGTCAACCAGCATCTGGTTTATTTCGTCCTGGGTATGGGTATGTTTTACCCCTCCTCGCTTACCGGCATAGATGAGTTCGGCATCCTTGGGGACATGACGAAGCAGTTTCTTGCCTGCCAGGTAGTCATAAATGACCACTTCCGCTCTTTTGAGAATTTCCAGGCCACGAACGGTAATCAGGCCGGGATCTCCCGGACCTGCACCGACAAGGTAGGCCTTTCCTCTGGATTTTATTGTTGTTTCAGTCAATTTCATTTCCATATTTCAGTAGAAACAATCCTGCCTCTTTCGGCAAAAAAATTTTCTACTCTATCATTTTAAAATTATTTTCTTATGTTTCTTAGTTTCTTAGCGTTACAATCTCTCAACCACCAAGCCTGTCAAGCAGGCCGGCCGCCAGCAGGGGAATCATCAGCTCATGATGGCCGCAAAAATGAAACCCCTTGCCGCCGCCCATTGTCGGACGACTAACCACATTGGTCATGGCACGATAATGGCGAATAAAATCAAAATTTGCCGTGGTGAAATTTTCCACCTTGTGTCCGAGATTACGCACCACAGTCAATGCCTTTAAAAAGACCTCCGGCAAGAGCACAGCCGAACCGATATTAACATACACCCCGCCTTCAAGATCACTGATAAGGTTGCAGAAAATCCTGAAATCCAGATGGCTTGTCTGACCGATTGCCGCCCCATCAGCCGATGGATGAATATGGACAATGTCCGTTCCCAGGGCAACATGCACAGTCACCGGCACATCAAGCCTGCGGGCCGAGGCCACCAAACTCATATTATTGTACGGGAAATCCTTCTCCAGCAGATATTGCCCCATGGCCTGACCCATGCCTATATTATCACGCGCCCCACGGTTAACCGCCTCATTGACTTCCTCTCCGGTTTCTTTTGCCGCACCAAATTCGCCGGAACCAAGAACCTGCCCGACATCTTCGGAGGTGCGTCCCACCATGGCGATCTCCGTATCATGGATAATACCGGCCCCGTTCAGGGAAATAGCGCTGATGATGTTGCGCTCCATGAGATCAATGAGAAGCGGATTGAGACCAACCTTGATAACGTGAGCGCCCATGCCGATAATAATGGGCCTGCCGCTCTGGTGTGCCAAAGCCAGACGGTCGATGAATTCCGGGAAATCCACCCCGGCAAACTGCCGCGGCAGGGAGGCGATAAGATCGCTGACACTCGCCCCTGCTGCCAGGGGTCTGGCAAAATCCTTAACAGTCACCTTGCTGAAACGGTCATGAACAGAATAGGTATTCAGGCCGCTTAAATCAATGGGCGTCCTTTTCATGATCGCAAACTCCCGAACATTCTCTCGTCAACCAGCCAGCAGAGCATATGTTCAATCCAGAGATGGGTCTCCTGGATATGAGGCGTTTTGTCGCTGGGCACGGTCAGAACCAGATCAGCCATGGATGCCAGTGCACCGCCGCTGCCACCTGTAAGGATTGCCGTTTTCATGCCTATCTTCGTCGCTGTTTCCACGGCGCGCACGATATTGGGAGAATTACCGCTGGTTGAAATACCGAGGAAAAGATCCTCTTTTTTACCCAGGGCCTGTACCTGCTTGGCAAAGATATCATCATAGGAAAAATCATTGCCAACACTGGTAAGAATTGACGTGTCGGTAGTCAAAGCAAGAGCCGGAAGCGGTCTTCTGTCGATGAGAAAACGATTGACGAATTCAGCGGCAAGATGCTGGGCATCCGCCGCACTGCCGCCGTTGCCGCAAAGCAGCAATTTGCCGCCCTGCCCAAATGACTCAACAACCCAGTCAACCAGCTGCAGGAGGTCGTCTTTCCCTGTCTCATAAAAGCCTTGTTTGGCTGCAATGGAGTCAGACAGACTCCTGCTTAAAATAGTGTCCATTTACCCCCTTCCTTTTTTATAAATAAAGACCGTCAAAGATATATCAGGGCATCTTCTTTGTCAATGAACACTTTCCTGCCTTTTCACTTTGACAGAACGGGCCTTTCCGGGTAATTATACCGAGGTTTGCTTTCATTAAAGCATATACAGTATCGTTTACAGCATATAAGCCGCTTTTTTTCAATTTTCAACTCCCGGCCCTGCCGGTGCAAGGAGATCCCATGCAACAGAAAAAAATTCTTCTTAACGATAGTGAAATGCCAACCCAATGGTATAATGTTTTGCCTGACATCCCTAACGGCGTTGCACCGCCCCTTGATCCTGGAACAAAACAGCCGATGGGGCCGGAAAAACTTGCCCCCATCTTTCCCATGGGTCTTCTTGAACAGGAGATGAGTGATCAAAGCTGGATTGACATTCCCGAAGAAGTTCAGGAAGTACTCCGTATCTGGCGTCCCTCTCCCGTGGTCCGCGCCACCGCCCTGGAAGCGGCCCTTGGCACCAAATCAAAAATTTATTTCAAAAATGAAGGCGTATCACCTGCCGGCAGCCATAAAACAAACAGTGCCGTTGCCCAGGCCTATTACAATAAAAGAGAGGGCGTCAAGCGCCTTTCGACAGAGACAGGCGCCGGTCAGTGGGGCAGCGCTCTTGCTTTTGCCACCCACAAATTCGGTCTGGAGTGCAAAGTGTACATGGTGCGTGTTTCCTTTGACCAGAAACCCTACCGCAAGAGCATGATGAACACCTATGGCGCTGAAATTGTCGCCAGTCCAAGTCCGGACACCTCTTTTGGCCGCAAAATACTGGAAGATATGTCCGGCACGGCAGGATCGCTGGGTATCGCCATCAGCGAGGCCATTGAAGATGCCGCCTCCAGGGATGACACCAAATACGCCCTTGGCTCGGTCTTGAACCATGTCATCCTGCACCAGTCAATAATCGGCCTTGAAGCAAAAAAACAAATGGAAAAGGCAGGCGATTACCCAGATATCCTCATCGGCTGCTGCGGCGGCGGTTCCAACTTTGCCGGCCTCATGAACCCTTTTCTCAGAGATAAACTGGAAGGAAAAGACATCCGTTTTATCGGCGTCGAACCAACCTCCTGCCCTACCCTGACCAAGGGCCTCTATGCCTATGATTATGGTGACGTTGCCCGCCAGACCCCCCTGCTTTATATGTACACCCTGGGTCATGACTTCATCCCGCCGGGCATCCACGCCGGAGGACTGCGTTATCACGGCATGTCGCCCATTGTCTCCGCCCTTGTCAGGGAAAAACTGCTTGAACCGGTCAGTGTCCACCAGCTTGAGTGCTTTGAGGCGGGCAAGCTCTTTGCCCAGACCGAGGGAATCATTCCTGCTCCGGAGACCTGTCATGCCATCCGGACAACGATCATTGAAGCAACCAGGGACCTTAACAAACCCCAGACCATCCTCTTTAACTTTTCAGGCCACGGCTTGCTCGACCTGTCCAGCTATGACAAGTTCTATTCCGGTGATCTGCATAACTACGATTTCCCTGCTGAGGACATTGCCGAAGCAACCAAGAATTTGCCGAAGATTTAGAGAATCGGTTTATTTGCTGATGAATCGATACGTAAATTGGTTCATTGCCATGAAAACCACCATGATCACACACATCAACAGGGTATTGCTGCTTACGGTAATACCCTGTTTTTTATTGTGTATTCAAACCGCAGTTGCTCAGCCCCATAAAGCAAAAATCGATTCCCTTGTTGAAAACGGAGGTTATGTTTTTGCCCATAGTAATTTCATCATTGCCGGCAAAAACGAGAACAGCCGGTTTATTCCGGCAAGCATCCTGAAAATTGCCACATCTCTTGCCTCCCTTCGCATCCTGGGACCTGATTTCCGCTTTGAAACGGCATTTTATCTTACCAACGAAAACGATCTCTACATCAAAGGGTTCGGCGACCCCTCCCTCACCTCGGAAGAAATAGCCGGCATCCTGGCAAACCTGAAGAAACAAGGGGTTGCCTGCATAAACAATATTTTTCTGGACGCCGGGGCTTTTCAGCTGCAGCCAACCGGGACAAACGAAAAAAGCCTCAATCCCTATGATGCGCAAAACGCAGCCCTTGCTGTTAATTTCAACACTATTCATTTCACAAAAAAGGAGGATGGATCGATCATCTCTGCCGAGGAGCAGACACCTACCCTGCCCATCATGCTCCGACTTGGCAAAGACCTGCCACCCGGCACCCATAGAATCCAGATAACGCAGAACATGCCTGACATTCTCACCTACGCCGGTCAGCTTTTCAGAGGAATGCAACAACGATTGAAAATTGCGGGTGACGGTGTTATTGCCGAAAAAAATATCCCGGAAATCCTGACACCTCTCTATATGCATAAATCAAGAAAAACACTTGAAGAAATCATTTCCGGTCTGATGCTTTATTCAAACAATTTTATCGCCAACCAGCTCTTCCTGACTTGCGGCGCCTACAAGCAAGGCTACCCGGCAACCTGGCAAAAAGGTCGCAGCACCCTGGAAGAATTTTTATCAACACTTGATTTGAGCGAAAAACAAATTATCATGCAGGAGGGCTCCGGCCTTTCAACAGAAAACAGGGTTACGCCGGCGACCATGCTGAAAATCCTCCAGGCATTTCAACCCCAT
>DAOUUW010000255.1 GCA_030667965.1 Deltaproteobacteria bacterium | reverse complement strand
GATATTGAGATGGATCTGCGTGTGTCCATCTATGCCACTATTCATGGCGAAAAAATTGTTATGCGCCTTCTCGGCGCCCAGAGCGAACTGCTGAAAATAAATGAACTGGGAATGGCCCCCCGTATTCAGCAACGCTTTATGGAGGAGGGACTTGAGGCTCCAAGCGGTGTTATTATCATCACCGGCCCCACCGGTTCGGGTAAAACAAGCACCCTCTACAGCGCCGTCAACCACCTGAATAATCCCAATTGCAGCATTATCACGGCAGAAGATCCGGTGGAATACGTTATTGACGGTATTGCCCAATGCTCCATTAATCCCAAGATTAATGTCACCTTTGAAGAAACACTTAAACACATTGTCAGGCAGGATCCGGATGTCATTGTCATCGGCGAAATCAGGGACCGTTTTTCCGCAGAAATGGCCATCGAGGCAGCCCTTACCGGCCACAAGGTATTAACCACTTTTCATACGGAAGACAGCACCGGCGCCCTGTTGCGCCTGCTTGACATGAATATTGAGGCATTTCTCATTGCCTCCACGGTCAGCGCGATACTGGCCCAGCGGCTGGTACGACGTGTCTGCCCGGATTGCAGTGAAACCTATCTCCTCACCCCGGATGAGGTTCGCAGGCTTGGCTATAGTCCGGCCGATGTTTCAGGGCTCACCTTCCAGAAAGGGAGTGGCTGTTCGAAGTGCCGTTACACGGGATACAAGGGGCGGATGGCCGTACATGAATTGCTTGTTCCCGGTGAAATGGTAAAAGATGCCGTTATTGCCCGTAAAACATCATACGAGATCAGAAAGGTGAGCACCCGCACAACGGGTCTGGTGACTTTGCTCGAAGACGGTATTGTCAAAGCCGGAAAGGGCGTGACAACCTTTCACGAGGTGATTCGCCAGCTGCCACGGCTTGATAAGCCAAGGCCGATTGCAGAATTAAAAAGAATGCTGGGTGAAAAATAATGAATAGGACAACGTCACTGATTGAGCAGATCGACGAATACGTGCGGCAGGAGAATTTTCAATTACCTGTATTTAACGATATTGCCCTGCGTATATTGAAAATGGCTCGCCATGACGATTTCGATATAAAAGAGATGAGCCGGATGATCTATCAGGATCAGGTATTGGTGGCTGAGATTCTGAGGGCGGCCAACTCGCCTTTTTTCGGAGGATTGTCGACAATAACGACTATCAAGGATGCCATTGTCCGTCTTGGTGTCCGACAAATGGCAGATCTGGTTCTGATGGCATCAGAGCGTAGTAAATACACGGCCAGGGACGCAAAACTTAAAAGGCTTCTTGTTAAGCTTTGGCAGCATTCCGTGGCCTGCGCCATTGGCTCCCAGTGGCTGGCCAGAAAGCTCCGTTACCACGAAAAAGATAATGAGGCCTTTATCGGTGGACTCCTCCATGATATTGGCAAGCTCTTTCTCCTGCGGGTCATTGATACGATGAAAGAGGAAGGCAAAGCGTCCTTTGAAATTTCACTGGATCTCAGCCAGGAACTTATTGAATCATTTCATCCGGGGCACGGGTATAGCCTGCTGAAAGAGTGGAATCTGCCGGAAATATACTGCAATATTGCCCGGGACCATCATACGGAGGACTTTGATCAGGACAATATTACACTTGTGTTGGTCAGGCTCACAAATCTGGCCTGCGTCAAGCTCGGTATAGGCATCCAGCACGATCCGTCCATCGTGCTGGTCAATACAGCGGAAGCGATGTCTTTGCAAATAAAAGAGATTGTCCTGGCCGAGCTAGAGGTAATGCTGGAGGATACGATGAAGATAAGTGCCTAAATTTGAAAGTTGGAAAGGTGTTATAAATTTCAATTTTCAATTATTAATTCTCAATTGCCTTACCCCAACTCCAACTCGGTTTTTACGTTATTGCGCCCTGATTTTTTGGCCAGATACAGGGCCTTGTCGGCCCGGTCAACCATGCCGGCAGGAGAGTCGCTCCGGGCGACCTGTGAAACCCCGAAGCTTGCGGTGATTCTGCTGTACACCTCACCTGTTTCCGGATTACTCGGCTTTTTGACCGAGACGCAAATTCGAAGCTGTTCGGCCACGATGCGGGCATTATCCAGCGTAGTTTCGGGCAGGAGGACAATAAATTCTTCACCGCCGTACCTGGCCGGGAAATCAGCCCCTTTTACTCCCCGATGAAGTGTGCCCGCCACTGATTTCAGCACCAGATCACCAACCTTGTGGCCATAGTCGTCATTAAATTTCTTAAAGAAATCAATATCCACAAAAATAGCGGAAAAAATGGCGCCGGTTTTTTTAAATTCCTGGAAAAGCTCGTTCAATTTTTCATCAAAGGCCTTTCGGTTGGCAATACCGGTAAGGGCGTCAATGGATGCCTGCTGCTCGGTCTGCTGCAACTGCTTCTTAAGCTTTTTCGTCTGTTTGGTGGCCTCATTGAGCTTTTCCTGCAGCTGGCGGCTTGATGATATCATGTGGGCGATATCTTGTACCATCTCCTGCATGGTATGCTTCACGCCGGTAACATTTTTGGCGGTTTTAATCTGATGTGTATAGGTATGCATCTTATCGCCAAAGTCACAGGTGGTTTTATCTGCCTGCTGCAGTTCTGAGAAAATACTGCTTATGAGGGTCTGGGTTTCCTGGTTGATTTGATCCATGGTCTCAGTGCAATTTTTTGATGGAAAATATTTTTCATACAGGGTTTTGGTTACTTTCGGTGTAAACACTTTCCCCGAATCAAGAGTCTCTTTGATATCTGCAATGAGCTCTATGTTGTTGCCGGCAAAATATGTATACCAGAGACGGTATGCCTCCGGTGTAAGGGATATTTTTGCTTTAGCCGCGTTGGCAACGACTTTTTTG
>DAOUUW010000015.1 GCA_030667965.1 Deltaproteobacteria bacterium | reverse complement strand
TTATGTCGCTTACGGTCTTATAACTGAACAGTTATTATTGAACGATGGCCTACTGGATGTTCAGGTGAAAAATATCGGCAAGATGCCGGTATTGTTCGGCATAATCGAGACCATACCCCACCAGAAAGCCCTGGGCTATTTCAAAACCGCTGTAATCCGCCTCAATATCCACTTCACGTCTCTCTTTTTTGTCGATCAGGGTACAGATATGGACATTACGGGCCCCCTGCTGCTGAAAATATTTTTTTAAATAGGATATGGTGCGGCCGGTATCAATAATGTCTTCCACAAGAAGGATTTGCTTACCTGATATGTCCAGTTCAATGTCTTTGGTAAAGGTAATGGATTTATCCGGTGTACTTTTGGAACCGTAACTTGTCACACGAATGAAATCAATCTGCAGGGAAAGATCAATTGCCCTTGCCAGATCAGCCGTAAATATAAAGGCGCCGTTCAGCACGCCGACTAAAAGCAATTCGTCGTCGGCAAAGTCCCGTGTAATCTGCTTGCCCAGTTCTATTACTCTTTTGGCGATTTCGTCTCTGGAGAGGATCATTTTTTTTGTACTCATCATAATACTCATTTTGATATATTTTACTATTGACGGTAAAGAGCATTTGCCGATATTGTTAGCAAAAGCTCGGTTACTCTTTTGCTATACACACAATCTTTAACAAATTTTACAGGAGAACATTCATGAAAAAGTATCGTTGTTCCGTATGTGGATATGTTTATGACCCTGAAGCCGGAGATGCCGATAGCGGCGTTGCTGCCGGGACCTCATTTGAAGACTTACCGGCTGATTGGGTTTGTCCGGTTTGCGGGGCCGACAAGGACGCCTTTGAGGCGGACTAATTCGGGAGAGACCTATGCCGGGAGAAGTCTTGAAATTTCTTCCCATCTTCGGTCAAGTTCAAAATTAAATGAGCAAATAAAATCATTCAGGTCCACATCAATGAATGCTTTGTGGTGTTCCTGGATGAGAGCCCAGCCGAACGATGAGGAGAGGGGTGGGTTGTCGGGTTCCGGATTGCCCAATTGGATTCCCCTCTCCTTGGCAAAAAGATCCGCCAGGTGAACAAGGGCAACCAGAAGAAAGTTCGTTTGTGCTTTCTCCGGACTATGATGGTATTGCATGACATCCAGGTATGGTGCGGACAGCCTCATTTTTTCTCCTACCCATGCGCCTGCCGGCCCATGATCTATTCCCACATAATTTTTTTCAGACAGACTGATGTTCTGTTTGATAAAATTTGGTCGAAAAAGTTGTGGATAAAAGAGTGGCTGCTGCCGATCCAGAGAGAGTTGGCCCATGTCATGCAGGAGTCCGGCTAAATGGACATCGTCCGATATGTTTAATCCTATGGCCTCTTTAAGAAGTTCTGCAATGCGTCCTACCACCACTGCATGCAGCCAGAATCTGTCGGAGAGCAGGAAAAAGCCGCCTAAAATCTTCTCTTCGTTGCCGATATTAAGCAGTTCTTTTGCCACGATTTTTTGTAATTGTGTGATCCCGATGGTGATCATGGCATGTGGAACGGAATTTACCGCACTGGAGCGACGATAAAACGTCGAGTTTGCATGTTGGATTACTTTGGCGGCAAGCACCGGGTCGCAATTGATTAAATCGGCAAACTTTCTGGTGTCTTCAGAATCATCATTAATAAAAGCGGTAAGCCGTGCCGCGATCGTTGGATTAATGGGAAGATTTGTGTCCTCCTGGATTCTTTTTTTCATTTTGGCCTTGGCCACTGCCTGTAAGGGTGGAATCGGCGGGAGTTCTGAAATGTCTATTGCTATTTGCGGAACAGGAGGATTCTGTTTTTCTTTTTTAACTGCTCCTTTATCCAACGGTGTTTTCTGCCGTTTATCGGTAAAAGTTTTATAGTCGGTTGAGGGAGGCGTTGATTCATGCAGGGTGCTCATTTTTTTATTGGCGGCAACAAGCCTGGAAACAAGGATTTCGCAGAAGCGACGGTAAAATTTGAGCTGGAGAAAAACAGAGGTCTGGTTAAGGATGTCCGGTTCAACCATAAGGATGAAGGATTCCTGGGTAGTTTCCACTCCCGCCGTTCTTTTTGTCTCTGAAACCAGAGCCATTTCGCCGAAAGTATCCCCTGTTGTAAGGGTGGTCAGTTTGGTCCTCTTGCCGTTTTTCCCTGTGACAAAGACGACAACATTTCCTTTAACAAGGATGTAAAAGACTTTCTCCAGGGATTCTTCCTTGATAATCAGGGTGCCTGGCGGAACCTTGAGCCATCTACTCACTGACAACAGTTGTCTTAATTCATGATCGCCGAAATCCCTGAAAAAAGATATTTTTTTAAGGAATTGCACCTGGTGGTCAATCGCTGTGCTGGATTCTTTCTTCTTCATGGGTTATTTTCCTATGCAGAACTCTTCAAAAATCAAATCCAGGACATCCTCCGTTGTCGTCTCGCCAATGATATCCCCAAGGTGATCAAGCGCTCCCTGAATTTCAATGGCCAGGAGATCTGCTGGTAATGCTGTTGCCAGGCCCGTTGAAATCTGTTCAGCTGCTGCTAATGCCCCTTCAAGTGATATACGCTGCCTGACATTGGGAACACAGGTGTTGCCGGGATCCCAGTCCCTTCCGCCCGTCACGAGTCCAAAAAGAGACTCTTCAAGTTCAGACATCCCTTCATGATTTTTGGCAGAGATTGCTGCCATGGGAATGTCGGGGAAGGCCAGTTCAAAGGATGAGCGGTCAAACCCTGCAAGATCGATTTTATTGATTACCAATAGGATTTTCCTGGTTTTTAAGGATGCATAAAGGGATTGGTCGTTTTCGTCAATGGGGGTTGAGGCGTCAAGCATCAGCAGGACGAGATCAGCCTTGGCAGCTTTGCTTTTGGCCCTTTCAATACCTCTTTCCTCAACTTCTTCGGCATTGTCGCGAATGCCGGCAGTGTCAATGATGTGAACAGGCATGCCCCTGATGTCGAGCACTTCCTCAATGGTGTCACGGGTTGTGCCTGGAATAGCCGTGACAATGGCCCGTTCTTCTTTGAGCAAGGCGTTGAGCAGGCTTGATTTGCCGACATTGGGTTTTCCTAGAATGATTACAGAGATCCCTTCCCTGAAGATTTTCCCCTTGTTGGCAGCAGTGATAAGATTGCGCAATGGCGCGATGATCTCTTCTTTGAGGCGGATTTGCATTGCCTCGGCATCAATGATCTCCACATCATCTTCCGGAAAATCAATGGCAACTTCAATAATGGCAAGCAGGGTGGTAAGAGACTTTTTTATATTGCCGACCACGGCGCCGAGATGCCCCCGCAGCTGTGACATAGCAAGGCCGAGCCCTTCGCTGGTCTGGGCCTGCAGCAGCTCGATGACGGCTTCTGCTTGGGTGAGGTCAATGCGGCCGTTTAAAAAGGCCCGCTTGGTAAATTCGCCGGGTTTTGCCAGCGAGGCTCCCAGGGCGATTATCTGCCTGAGAATGTCTTCGAGGAGGAGGTAGCTGCCGTGGCAGTGAATTTCAACAATATTTTCCCTGGTGTATGTTCTGGGAGCCTGCATATAGACGGCCAGTACCTCGTCGATGGGCTTGTCTGTTTGCGGGTGTATGATCCAGCCGTAATAGAGACGGTGGCTGCTGAACGAGGTTGTCCTGCTGCGGGGTGAAAAGATTTTAGAGAGAATGGGCAGGGACAGGCTGCCGCTGATGCGAATGATGCCGATACCCCCGGGGCCGGGAGACGTTGCGATAGCGGCAATGGTATCCTCGGGAGGATGCGTTGCACTGGAGTTGGAAAAAATTTCGGCCATAGTTCGCAGGATACGGTAGATAATGTTCAGGTGTTACGTTAAAGGGCATAAGGCCCAAACGTCAGCCCCACAAAAAACTCTACACCTCATCGCTCATATTTGTCAATTTTTCGTCTCTTTTCTTTGAAGAGGACGTTTACGGCTGCGTCCCTTGCCGGGGAGGTAGATAATAATTTTTTTGAAAAGGCCGTCTCCCACGCTACGGCTGCGGATGGACTTATCTTCCTGCAGGGCAACATGGACAATACGCCGTTCTGACGGGTTTAAGGGAGAAATGGTCCGTGTTTTTTCGGTTTGCTTGACCTCGTCAGCAAGTTTGCGGGCGAGTTCATGTAATTGGGTTCTGCGCTTTTCCCTGAAATTTGCGGCGTCAATTTCCAGGATGACTTTTTGCGGAAATTTTTTGCCGATGATTTTTCTCATCAGGTATTGCAGGCTATCCAGGGCCTGGCCGTCGTTTGCGATGATATCTTCTACATGGTCACCGGTAATCTGCACCAAGACGGTACTGCCTTGCGCTTCAGCCGAGATTGCCGAGGGGAAATGCATCAGATTTAGGATCTGTGTCAGGTTGGACTTGATGTCGGCAAGAATCTCAGGGGGCAGGGGAGGCTCGGGCTCATGGCTGCGCATGGGCTCAGCTTTGACGAGCTTCTTTTTTTCATTATCAGGGGGAAGATCTGTCGTAACAACAGTTTTCGGTGTGACATCTGCGGGCATGCCCACATCTGTTACTGGTTGATCCGCTGTTTTTTCTTTAGTTTCTACGGCTTGTTTTTTCGGTTTTGGGCGTGGAGCTGATTTTTCTTCTTTCTCTGCTGCAGCCTGTGATACGGTCTCGGGTTGTTCTTTTTTTGAAACAAGAATAACCGCCTGTTTTTTGCAAAGACCGAATATACCTGAAGAACCTGTGTCAAGTATTTCTATGTCAAGTTCTTCCCTGGAAACATGCATGCGGATGCAGGCGTTGTTTATAGACTCGTCAACGTCTTTTCCTTTAAACTCAAGCTTTGTCGACATGTGTTTTTCTCCAAATTGATGAGCCCTGCCTTTCAAGGAAAAGCAGTGTACTGTCTGCAGTCTTTAATCCGACTTGTTAATAACGTATTGCTGGACAATGGATAAAAGATTGTTGAGAAACCAGTAGAGAACCAGGCCGGAAGCAAAGTTGAGAAACATGAAGGTGAAAACTACAGGCAGAAACATCATGATTTTTGCCTGGGTGGGATCTGCAGCTGTGGGCGTCATTTTTTGCTGGAGAAACATGGATGCTCCCATCAGCAGGGTGAGTACGGGAATACCGCCGAGCATGGGGATGTCAATGCCGATAAAAAGTCGGTCCGGAGCAGAAAGATCGGTAATCCAGAGCATGAAGGGAGCGTGGCGTAGCTCAATAGTTTGCAGCAGGACCTTGTACAGGGCAAAGAAGACAGGAATCTGTAGCACCATGGGCATGCAGCCGCCCATGGGGTTGACCTTGTAGGTCTTGTAAAGCTGGATCATTTCCTTGTTTAGTGTTTCCTTGTCATTGGCGTATTTTTCCCGCAGTTTGGCCATTTTAGGCTGCAGCCTCTGCAGGACTTTCATGGATTTCATGCCCTTGTGGGAGATGGGCCAGAAAGCAGCCTTGATGACAATGGTGACAAGGATGATGGACCAGCCGTAATTGCCGATAAAGCCATGGAAGAAGTTGAGCAGAAAAAGCATGGGCTTGGCCAGGATGTCAAACCAGCCGAAATTGATGATGCTCTCAAGCCCAAGCCCGGTCTCTTTCAGGGTACTCAGTTTTTTTGGGCCAAAATAGAGCGTGTAGGAGTATTGCTTGCTGCCTTGCGGAGGAAGGACAACCACGTCTTCGCTGACTACGGTTGACACCGTGTCCTCGCCTGAGTGGGAAAAATTGACGGTGGACTGTTTATTTGTGGGGATTATACCCGTCATGAAATAGGTATCTTCATAGGCTATCCAGTCCAGGCTGCCGTTACGGGTCTGCTTTGCTTCTTCAATGTCGTCTATTTTTATTTCCTCCAGGATGCCGTTATTACTTAATGCCGGACCCTGGAAGAGGAAACGGTCTTTGGTTGTACCTTTGCTGAAAGGCCTGTTTGTCATGGCCAGGAAAGGGGCGCCCTGCAGCTGGTGTTCACTGGAGGTATTCCGTACGTTGACGGTCAGGTGGATTAAATAGTCATTCTCGAAAAATGTCAGGATCCTGGTGAGTTCCAATCCCGATGCAAGCCTGCTCTGCATGGTAAGAGATATGTCCGTGCCGCTGGCGGTGACCTGGGTTTTGTCGGCCTGGAAAACAGGAATTTCCGCCTTTTCCGGCTCTACTCCCCAGGAAAAGAAAAGGGGAAGTTCACGGAAAGAGTCGGTTTTGATCAGCTCTTTCATGGCTGAATCGTCTTCCAGGGTTTCTTTATAGTCTTTTAATAGAAAGTTTTTTATACCGCCCCCTGTTTCAGAGATCAAGGCGGAGTAGAGCAGTGTCTCCACGGGTATGTCACGGCCCAGGCGCTGGGGCGGGATTGCCTCGGTAGTTGTTTCTGCCCCCGGGGTGCTGATTGACATGGCGGGTGCTGTTGTCGGTTGAGCCTGCATGGAGCCGGCTTCGACCGGGCCTGTTTGCTGATCACCGGCAGAAGGGGCTACCTGGGGCTGCTGCTGGGACGGCAGGAAGAAAAACTGATAGCCGAGTAAGATAAGGAGCGATAGCGCTACGGCTAAAAAAGCTCTTTTGGTGTCCATGTTCTATTCCTTGTTTGGCAAATTAAAACTTCTGGTTCAGGCGCACATTGACTGCTTGCACAACCTTATTTTTTCACGGGGTCGTAGCCGCCATGATTGAAGGGGTGGCAGCGCAGAATGCGGCATAGGGCCAGCCAGCCGCCTTTTAATGCTCCATGCCGGCTGATTGATTCAATGGCGTACTCGGAGCAGGTTGGCACAAAGCGGCAGGCTGGTGGAAACAGAGGAGAAAGGGCAATTTGATAGCCTCGGATAAGCAGCAGCAGCAGCTTTTTCATGATGTCCTGTCCATACTAGTCTGGATGTGGCGTGGATCGTGCGAGGATTATGGTGAAGGCGACGGGGGATGCGGCAGAAGAGCCATGACGGCTCTGGCCATATCTTGCGGGGATGCGGGAGGGAAGTTTTTGCGGACAGCAATAACGATGTCTGCCGGAGGGGAGATAAATCCCTTGTTTAAACGATAAAACTCTCTGATGATTCGTTTAATTCTGTTTCGCTTTACTGCCCGTTTTACCCCGTGGACACTGATACCCAGTCTGTTTGTCTTTAATCCGTTTGCATTAAAGATCAGGCTGAATTCCCTGCCGCGAATCCGTCGGCCGTTTTTGTAAACGGCCTGAAATTCCTCAGGTTTGGTGAGCAGAGCTGATTTGGGTAGCTTCCCGCTCGCCTTCTCCTTTCCCTGCATTGTCTTTTCGCTTAAGCGGACAGACGGGTCCGTCCCCTTGCACGACGGCGATTGATAATGGCTCTTCCTGCTTTCGTTTTCATGCGGGTACGGAATCCGTGGTTGCGGCTGCGTTTAATGTTACTGGGCTGAAAAGTACGTTTACTCATGCCGATTTCCTCAAAAAAAATATGCCGGCCATAGCCTGGCTGTATGAAAGAGAAGGGGGTTCACATGGGATTCTTTTCTGTTCCAATAATCCAATGGAACGGTGAACATGGTCCCTCAACAGATAATTATAAAAAACAATTTGATAGTTTAGCATTGTCAAAAGCGGATGTCAAGAGGCTCTTGCTGGTCTTTTCCCTGGTTTTCGTTCAGGTCCTGGTTCAGGCCGAAGATTTTTCTGGTGACGTCAAGTTTGTTGCTCTTGTCTTCCGGGTTGTGGTTTTTCTTCAGGAACAGGATGGGATCATGCAGTAATTTATTGATAATTGCTTCAGTCATTTTTTCAATTGATTTTCTTTCTTTGGCGGAAAAATCAAAACTACCAAGGGTTTTGACCAGCTCCGCCTGGGCGATGAAGTCGGCTTTACGCCGCAGGGCCGTGATGGTGGGGGTGAGCTGCATATCCTCAATCCACTGAAGAAATTTTAAGGTTTCTTCGGCGACAATTCGTTCAGCCTGCCTTGCCTCCTGCTCTCTTTCTGATTTATTTGACTCCACCACATGGCTGAGATCGTCAATGTCATAAAGATAAATATTGTCCAGATCATTTATTTTCGGATCTAAATCACGGGGTACGGCAATATCTATGAGAAAGAGAGGGCGGTTTTTTCGGCGGCGCATGATGGGCTTGACGTCTTTTTGGTGGAGGATTAACCCGCTTGCCCCGGTTGAACTGACCATGATATCGACAAGTTCCATCTGGGCGTGCAGCTCTTCCAGACCTACAGCTGTTCCGTTAAAACGTTTTGCAAGTTTAACGGCTCTTTCCAGGGTACGGTTTGCCACGATGACCTCGGAAATGCCCTGGTTGACCAGATGTTCCGCGGCAAGTTCCGCCATTTCTCCCGCGCCCACCAGTAAGACCTTTTTCTCCTTAAGATCGCCGAATATTTTTCTGGCCAGTTCCACGGCCGCGTAACTGATGGATACGGCATTGCCGCCGATATTTGTTTCGGTGCGGATACGCTTGGCAACCGAAAAGGCCCGGTGCAGGAGGCGGTTGAGAATAACGCCGGTGCATTGTCTGTTGGACGATTCCCGGTAGGCGTCTTTGAGCTGGCCGAGGATCTGCGGTTCGCCCACGACCATGGAGTCCAGACTTGACGCCACCCGGTAAAGGTGGGTGACCGCCTCTTTTCCCCGGTGCAGGTAGGTAAATTTGTCAATATCCGATTCATTGACATCGCTGCCGGCAAAAAGAAATTTTTTGATGTGCCGGATTGTTTCATCCTGCGTGTTGCTGGAAAAAATAACCTCCACCCTGTTGCAGGTGGAAAGAAAGCAGAATTCAGAGCAGCCGGGAACCTCTTTGAGGTTTTTGAACGGGGCTTCAGGGTCTGAGGTGAAGGCCAGTTGTTCGCGGACTTCTACGGGTGCGGTTTTGTGATTAACCCCCAGAACCAGGATTGAATCAACGGACATATGAATGTTCTCCCGGCAGCAGAAAAGGGACGCCCCACAGGGTAAACAGCACGGCGGCAAAGCCGATAATGGCCAAAATGGCACCGCGCCTGCCCCGCCAGCCGGAAACAAAGCGCTGATGCAGCAAGGCGGCATAGAGAAACCAGGTGATGAGCGACCATGTTTCTTTCGGGTCCCAGTGCCAGTATGATCCCCAGGCCTGCTTGGCCCAGAATGAACCGGTGATGATGCCCATGGTGAGTAGGGGAAAGCCGATGGCCACGCAGTGCTGGATGAGATTGTCAAGGGAATCCAGCGATGGAAGGCGAGTGTAAAAAAGGCCGAATCTTTTTTTCTTCAGTTCACGTTCCTGCAGAAGATACATAAGGCCGCCGCAGAAAGCCATGGCCAGAAAACCGTAGGCCAGGATGGCAATGGATGCATGTACCGGTAGCCAGGCGCTTTGCAGGGCAGGGGGCAGTTCGACGATATGGGTTGACGACATGGCGCCGATGATCATAAGAATCAGAATGAGCAGGGAGACAAAGGTGCCGAAATTTTTCACCTCATAACGCCAGCGAAAAGAGAGAAAGGCCCAGGTCATTGACCATGCAAAAAAGGAAATCGTGTCATGGTGGGTGGTGAGTGGTGTATGCCCGGCGGCGATATAGCGGCTGATAAATGTTGCTGTATGCAGCACCCCGGCCACCAGCAGGATGCTGCGGGCAGAGGAGCGGATCTTTTTTTTCTGGGTCACAAAAAAAGTGATATAGGTCCCGGTGGCGACAAAATATAAGGCAAACGTAAGTGAAAAAAGCATCAAAAATCTCCGTTATAAGAAAGTCTTTTTGCCTGCTGGATGGTTGTGCCGGATTGGATGAATGTCCCAGTCGGTTTTTGTCGATGTTGCTGGATGTTGTTTCACTGCGCTTTCTCTCTAATGATGTCGTTTATGTCGATGTCTCTGCCCAGGACGGATTTGATATGGGCCTGAATCGCCGGCATGTCTCCCCGGCGCAGCCAGGTAATCATGT
Source organism: Deltaproteobacteria bacterium (assembly GCA_030667965.1). Lineage (GTDB taxonomy): Bacteria > Desulfobacterota > Desulfobulbia > Desulfobulbales > SURF-16 > JAHLLM01. The sequence continues at coordinate 18,905 of DAOUUW010000015.1, read as the reverse complement.
CTTTGTGGAGGAGGTTTTCAAAAATAATTTTGTTTTTTTCATGGGCATGGCCCATGTCCATGACAATCGGCCGCAGGTTGCCAAGTATTCTCAGCAGGAGTTCGTAGTCGTCGGTGAACGTCTTTTCCAGACTCTTGCGCAACTGTTTGGCCAGGGCCGGACTTTTGCCGGCAGTAGAAACGGAAACAGTCAGGTCACCACGCCTTACCGTTGCCGGTAGGATGAAATTGCACCATTTTGGCACATCGGCCACATTGACGAGAAGGTTCTGCTCTTCAGCCTCCTGGTACACCGCTTCCTGTATCTGGACATCGTCGGTGGCTGCTATGACGAGGAATGCCCTGGCAAGGTCACCTTTCCGGTATCCCCGGTTCAGCCATTGTATCTCATTTTTTTCTGCCAGGCGGACAAGTTCGTCATTAAGCTCCGGACTGATCACCGTCACCTTTCCCTGGTTTTCCAGAAGAGATTTGACCTTCCTTGCCGCCACCCTGCCGCCGCCGATGATGATACAGTGGCGCCGGGAAATATTGAGATTGATCGGGAAATAATTCATGTTGTTTATCTTTTATTTAAAATTTGAACGTTTATCTTGCCTGCCAGCTGATCGGCAAATTTCTGCGCGTCATTTTGCTCGCCGATAATGGCGCCGAAATGCATGGGGATTGCAACCTTGGGGTTGATATCCAGCGCAGCCTGGGCGGCTTCTTCCGCCGTCATCACGTATGTTCCGGAAATGGGCAGAAGGGCGATATCGGCTTTAAAGTTTTTCATTTCAGGAATGTAGTCGGTGTCGCCGGCATGGTAAAGACGAACGCCGTCAATCGTGATAATAAAGCCGAGCCAGTTTTTTGACCTGGGATGGAAATCCTTGTTGGTATTATATGCCGGCACGGCCAGAATATCGATTCCATCCAGGGACACCTTTTGCCCCGGTATGAGTGACATGACATTGCCGGAAAGTTTTGTCGCGGCATTCGGTTCGGTGATAATGACCGTTGACGGTTGCCTGATTTTGTCAATATCTTCCGGTGAGCAATGGTCGAAATGCTCATGACTTATAAAGATGATATCGGCCGGAGGATGTTCCCCGGAAATTTGGAATGGATCAAAATAAATTGTTTTACCGACAGCCTTAAGGCGAAAGCAATCATGCCCGAGCCACTCCAGATTGTCAAGAATTGTATCAATCATGCCGTCCTCCCCCTTTACAGCTTTGAAGAAAAAAGTGTATGTGAAATCATACTGTATAATAAATTTGACAGTCTCCGTCATCTAGAATATTTGTCAGACAAGGTAACGTCAAAGTTCATTATAAATTGCTGTTAACCACGAAGAACACGAAGCCCGCGAAGAACACGAAGCCCGCGAAGAACACGAAGATGTAACTCTTGAGAAACAAACAGAAAATTTCTCTTATTTTAATTCAACCACTTAGGCCGGGACTTGACATGACCCTGATTTGTCAGATCAGTCAAGGAGGGAAAAATGCATAAAGGAACGATAACGGTTTCCACCTCAGCGTATATGCAGCTGGTGGACATTACGGACAAAATACAAAAAGAGCTCGAAAAAAGTGGTGCGGGAAAAGGGGATGGCATCTGTTACCTGTTTAATCCCCATACCACCGCAGGACTGACAATTAATGAGGGCGCTGACCCGACAGTGCAGACCGATATTGTTAAGGCACTGCAGGAGATCATTCCCTTTGATTTGGATTACCGACATCTGGAAGGTAATTCGCCCTCGCATGTGTTGTCTTCCCTTTTTGGCCCCTGTCTGACTATTTTTGTGGAAAACGGCAGATTGCAGCTTGGCACCTGGCAGAAGATTTATTTCTCTGAATTTGACGGGCCGCGGACGCGTAAGGTTCACTGGCGCTTTGTTTAATCTTGTATCCCTTTGCGCAATAGGGCGAGTTCGCGGCGGCGGATGAATTGCATGATTTTTTCTTCCTGGGTTCCTTCCACTGAAAACTGGATGGCCACCTGGGATAAGCGTGACTGAGGGATGATGCTGGAGCGTACCACAATCCCCTGATGAATGGTAAGGAGGTGCGCATTTTCTTCGTTTGCTGCGAAGGCCGGAATAGAGATGCTGATGTTGTTTATCAATTGTCCTTTAGCCGGTATTTCCGGATTGTCCGTGTCGCAGATGAGCATGCCTCCGGCGCTGAGGTCCTTGATATTAAGCTTGCACTTTTTTTTCTTATACATGAAAGTGGCCGTACTGTTCATGGGGAGATCCACCCTGAAATGGGCACGTCGCTGAAGCATGTAAAGCGTGTCCGGAAGGCTGAGACTGATGGTTTCTTCCTGTGCTGCCGTTACGTTGCAGGTAAAATAGCATGTCAGGTTGGCGGCATTGCGGAAAATCACCTTGATATTGGTACGGCTGTGCGGCCAGTCTTCAGGTTTATCTATGAGGATATGCCGGGCGCTTTTTTCCAGCATAAAGCCGGCCTTGCCTGACTGGTAGCCCTTATGGAGCAGGGTTATAGGTGAATTTTTTTCAATGATCCAGGCTATTGTGTTACTGATAACCTCCGTGGATCGGGTAAATTCATAGCCTGTTTTGTCGGCCACCCAGCCCCTGCGGGCTGGATCATTTTTGGGTCCAGGTGCCATGCTGTTGGTTTCTTTTTTTGTGATTTTTTTGATTTGTAAAAACTAACCAGCTGCGCTGAAGGATTTTAGGCTGAAGGCTGAAGGGTTGCCGATAATCTGTTCTAAGCTTCAGTCTTCAACCTTCAACCTATTAATATAGCAGATGAGAGAGTGTGCAGGCCATGAAAAGATCATCTTTAGCCCCAAATTGTAATCCCGCTGAAATTTGTTTCGGTCTGGACAGGAATACAGATGAACGCTCCCTGGCGGTATTTTTGCTGATGTTCACTTCTCCTGTCATGCTCGATGCCCTTATCCCCAGGCTGTCTGATGATGATATTAATGAGACAGTTGATTTTCTCACCGGACTGATGAAAAAACACCTGGAGGAAAATGAATACCATACCCTTTTTCTCAATGAGGATGAAGAGTGAGTGCTTCAATTATTCAAGACCTGCGTGCCTATCTGGATATCCTGCGCAACGACTCGGATCTGCTTGAGATTGATGTGGAGGTTGATCCTTATCTTGAGATAGCGGAAATACACCGGCGCGTAATTGCCCAGGGCGGACCGGCCCTGCTGTTTAAAAATGTGAAGGCAAGCAACTTTGCGGTTGCCACCAATCTTTTCGGCACATCCCGCCGTATGGAACTTGCCTTTGGCCACCGGGCTCAGGAGTTTGTTGCCGACATGGTGCGAGCCGTGGAGTCTCTCATGCCCCCAAGTCTGGGTAAACTCTGGTCTTTCCGGGGCCTGGTTCCCCAGGCCGCCAGGATCGGCACAAAGGTGATGAAAAATGCACCAATCCTTGAGAACTGCATGTCGCCGCCGCGTTTATCGGAATTGCCCATGCTGACATCCTGGGATACCGATGGTGGTGCTTTTGTTACCCTGCCCCTGGTCTATACCGAGCATCCAGGCGGGCGCGGGCATAATCTCGGCATGTACCGCATACAGCGTTTTGACGAAGCGACCACCGGCATTCACTGGCAGATCCATAAGGGTGGTGGCTATCATTACCATGAGGCTGAGAAACGCAATGAAAATCTGCCCATGTCTCTCTTTATCGGCGGGCCTCCGGCATTGATCATGTCGGCCATTGCGCCTCTGCCTGAGAATTTGCCCGAGCTGATGCTGGCATCGCTTCTGCTTGGTAAAAAACTGCCCATGGTGAAAGATCCGGCCGGCGGCCATAATCTGGTTGCCAATGTTGAATTTGCCATCAAGGGCAGCGTGCCGCCCCATGAACGCCGTCCGGAGGGGCCCTTTGGCGATCATTACGGCTACAATTCGTTGACCCATGATTATCCGGTTTTCCATGTGGACCGTATCTATCACCGCCGCGATGCTATCTATCCGGCCACCGTGGTTGGCCGTCCAAAGCAGGAGGATTTCTATATCGGCGATTTCCTGCAGGATCTGCTCTCCCCGCTGTTTCCCATGGTGATGAGCGGGGTGAAGCAGCTGAAAACCTTTGGCGAGGCTGGTTTTCACTGCCTGGCTGCTGCCCGGGTGACGGACCGCTACGCCAGGGAGGCCTTTGCATCGGGCTTGCGTATTCTTGGTGAAGGCCAACTGTCCCTGACCAAATTTCTTATTATCACTGATGGAGATATTGACATTGAAAATTTCAGGACTTTATGGGTTCATGTGCTGGAAAGGGTTGACTGGAGTCGGGACCTTTTTGTTTTCGCCAATGTCTCCCAGGATACCCTTGATTATACCGGTCCCTCGGTGAATAACGGTTCTAAGGCCCTGCTGATGGGACTGGGCCGCGATGTGAAAAATGTTCTGCCTGGCTCCTTTCATGGTGAATTGCCGCAGGGCTGCCGGGCAGCCGGTGCCTTTATGCCCGGCACCCTTGTGGTGGAAGGGGTCGGATACGAAGAGGAGAAAGTATTGCCCGAACGATTGGCTGCTGCCGAGGCCTTCGCGGCCTGGCCGGTGGTTCTGCTGGTCGATGACCTCAAAGAGGCAACGCAGAGCATGCAGGAGTTTGTCTGGACCTTTTTTACCCGCTTTGAACCGGCGGCTGATATTTATTGCGCCGACCGGGGTATCAGTCGATTTCATGTGGGGCTGAAGCCGCCCATTGTGTTTGATTGTCGCCTTAAGCCTTGGTATCCCCATGTGCTGGAGGTTGATCCCTCTACCAAAAAACTGGTGGACGATAAGGTGGATTCAATTTTGCCGGTTAATCTGCGCTGAAATTTGCGACTCTTTTTTTATTTATGAAAAGATTTTTTTTGTCGATACGTACAATTGAAGATATGCTATAATTGTAGTGAAAGCTGATAGTACCTTTTATTTGCATGAGGGAAACGATGAAAATAAATAATATACAAGGCTCACAAACCGTAATTTCGGAGCAGAAAACGTCACAGCCTGTTTCAGGAGCTGATTTCAAGAATCTTCTTGAGGCCCAGTTGCAGTCGGTGTCTTCCTCTCCATCTGTTCTTTCAGTCTCTCCGGCTGCCGTATCCCAGGCTCCGGCCGCCCTGCGTGTTGAGGGGCTTTCCGTTGCCGAGGCGACCATGACCCGTCTGGAGTCTTTTGGCACGGCCTTGAATGATTTAAGTCTGTCGGGTGAATCCCTGGAGCCTTTTGTTGAGGCTCTGGAGGAAGAGACAAGCGCCATCCTCCAGTTGAAACAACAATTGCCTGAGGAGGATCCCCTGAATAAGCTTCTGGATCGGGTCGCTTCGGTGTCATATGTTGAAGCGGCAAAATACCGCAGAGGGGATTATCATTAATTTCAGAACTTCCGGCCTCGTATTGTGATTTCAAAGGGTTAAGGTACCGTTACTTTAGTCGCTTTAGCTTATTTGAACATGTAAGGGTCATGCTGAAATCTGACGAAGTTTAATTATCAGAGATTGAGTTGTCTGCCACAAAAGCCACGAAATTTTTTTCGTGGCTTTTGTCTTCCCGGAACCATATCCGTTAAAGCTTTTTTCTAAAAATGAAAGAAAGACTGCAGAAAATTCTGGCCCGTTCCGGTGCGGCATCACGCCGTAAGGCCGAAGAATTCATCCGGCAGGGTCGCGTTACCGTTGATGGCCGCGTGGTGACGGAGATGGGAGTCAAGCTTGATCCTGAGTCCCATGAGATTTGTCTTGACGGTCGAAGTCTTAACTCCTCTGAAGACAAAATTTATATCCTGCTCAACAAGCCCACCGGTTATATCACCACCCTTGATGATCCCCAGGGCAGACCAGTTGTCACAAAGCTGTTAAAGGGCATTTCCCAGCGAGTGTTTCCGGTTGGCCGCCTTGATCTCGACACCGAGGGCGCCTTACTTCTTACCAATGACGGGGAGATGGCCCAGCGTATCCAGCACCCGAGTTTTGAAATTAACAAGACCTATGTGGCCAGGGTTTCAGGAAGTCCTTCAGCCGATGATATCAACAAGCTTGTTCACGGGATTGAGCTTGATGGACGTCTCACCTGGCCGGCCCAGCTCAAGGTGCTTCAGGCTTCCCCCCGTACGTCCCGTATCCGCATAACAATTCATGAAGGTCGCAAGCGTCAGGTGAGAAAGATGTTTGCTGCAATCGGATATCCGGTTCTTGCCTTGAAGCGGATAGCATACGGTGGCTTGGAGCTCGGTTCGCTTCCTTCCGGGAAATTTCGTATCCTGCGCCCAAAGGAGTTGAAGAAAATTTTTGCCTCGTGATAGGGGGTCTTTTTTCTGGAAAAAGCATATTTTTTTTAAAAATGCCTTTACATTCCGGTATTTGTCTGTATATGATGTTTTTGTTTGATAAAAAAAATGAGCAATGTCGACAGGTTATCTCTTGATGGCTTACTGGCTTGCGGAGAAAGAGTTTTTTGATTTTATTTCTTTTAAAATCAGCAAGTTACATCTTTAATCGGGAAGATGCTTTCTTTTTTTAACTGGTACGTTCGGGAGAGGAAGATGAATAAGTCGGAATTGATTGAGGCCATCGCTCAGCAAGAAAATTTGCCCCATAGGGAAGCAAGTTCAATCACAAATACCATTCTTGAGACTATGATTGACACCCTGGCCAGGGGTGAAAGTATCGAGATCCGCGGCTTCGGCAGTTTTGTTATAAAAGAATACGACGCCTATCATGGCCGCAATCCCAAAACCGGTGAGAAAATCGAAGTTCCCCCAAAGCGACTTCCCTTTTTTAAGGTCGGCAAGGAATTAAAAGAAAAAGTCAACCAGGGAGGTTGATTTCAGCCGGTTATTTCTCCAACCAGATCATAGGGATGCGCCTCATTTATCCTGACCATGACGATGTCGCCGGCCTGACCGTAGCCATCTGTGATATAGACGCATCCATCAATTTCCGCTGCCTGAAACTGTGACCTTCCTTCCAGCAGCAGATCTGATTCCCTGCTTACGCCCTCCATCAGGACCGGAATGGTCTGCCCGATACATTCCCTGTTTTTTTCCAGGGAAATCGCAGATTGTATTTCCATGAGGTAATCATGGCGCTGCTGCTTTATTTTCTCCGGGCATTGGTCGGGAAAGTTTTCAGCCGCGCATCCTTCCTCGTTGGAGTATGTAAATATGCCCACGTTGTTCAGACGATATGTTTTGAGGAAATCAGCAATTTCTTCCACATCGCTGTCTGTTTCTCCCGGAAAACCCACTATGAATGTTGTACGGATAGCGGGCTTTGCTATTCTGGCGTGGATTCGTTCTATTATTTCATGCACCTGCCTGCTGTTAAAGGGTCTGTTCATGCCCTTAAGGATCCTGCTGCTGATATGCTGCAGGGGGATGTCCAGATAGGGGAGCAGTCTTTCTTCACATGCCATGAGGGAAAGCAGGTCGTCGGTTATTCTATTGGGATAGAGGTAGAGAAGGCGAACCCAGTCAATACGGCAGTCCTTTAAAAGAGCAGAAAGCAATGTTGTCAGATTTGTATTTTCCCCGCCAAGGTCGATGCCGTAGGCCGTGACATCCTGCCCAACCAAGGTCAATTCCCGTACTCCGTTTCGTTCCAGTGCTGTCGCTTCGGCAACAAGGTCGTCCGTCGTCCGGCTGCGCAAAGGACCGCGTATGGAAGGGATGAGGCAATATGAGCACTTGTTTGAACATCCTTCAGAGATTTTAAGATAGGCCCGGTGGGGTGGGGTTGAAATTTTTCGCGGCATGGAGGCGTTCATCAAAAAAGATGAGGGAGGGATGTGAAGGCTTGAGGGCTTTGGCCCTATTTCACTCAGCAGATTGACAATGTCTTTAAAACCGTCAACCCCGGTAAAAAGATCAACCTCGGGAAGTTCAGTGAGCAGCTGTTCCTTGTATCGCTGAACAAGGCAGCCCGTGACCACAAGTTTTGCCGCTGGGTTTTTCTCTTTGATTTGAGACAGAAGAAGAATCTCGTCTATGGCCTCTTCCACGGCAGGCTGAATAAAGCCGCATGTGTTGATGAGCAGCACATCGGCATGCTCGGCGTCCTGGGTTGCCAGGTATCCGGCTTTTTCCAGTAAGCCCAGCATCACCTCGGAATCCACCAGGTTTTTAGGGCAGCCAAGACTGATTAAATATACGGATTTAGTCATGATTCCAGTAATTGGCTGATTTCGAGAAAAACGTCCCTGCTTAGTTTCTTGAAAGGTTTATTCTGAAAGCCAGGCCTCCAGTTTATGTCCCACAGCTCGTCTGAAACCAGCATGACGGCTGCAAGATTGATGTTTCTGAATGCAGCAACGGTGCACAGGGCTGAAAATTCCATGTCAACTGCCATTACCCCCTGAGCGACGTATTTTTTGACTTTTTCCCTTGTCTCTCGGTAAGGGGCATCCGTTGTCCATATGGGGCCTTCCCTTACCGTGTATTGCTTCTTTAAATTGCGCTTTAAAGCATTGCGTAAAGATCCGTTTGACTCTGGTCGCTCATGGACAGGATAATGCACCGATGTCCCTTCTTCGCTTATGGCCCAGTTCGGCAGAAAAAGATCACCTGTTTTCAGGCTTTTTACCAGAGAGCCGCACCACCCGTACACAATTATTTCTTTGGCACCCAGGGCGATTAGTTTTTCCAGGGTCATAACGGCCATTGGGGCGCCAAGAGCCGGCCCAACCCAGTAGACTGGTTTTTTAGATGGTATTTCAAAGAGATTGCTGTGGAAGAGAAAATGCCTCCGGGCATTTCTCTGTTCGGCTTCACGAATGACAATCCCTGTCTCTCCAGGGTTGACAAAGAAGAGCACGGGACCGTTCAGAGTGGGGTCGCTTTTATGGCGGGACAGATTGATCAGGACATCTTCAGGCATAATAAGGGGGGGAGGTACAATAAAAAAAGGCCGCAGAATTCTGCGGCCTTTTTTTTACCATGTCAGGGCTTTGTAATTCTTAGCCAAGCAGCGGGTTAGCATACAGCAGGATCAGAGCGATAACCAGACCGTAAATGGTCAGAGACTCGATAAGAGCAAGACCAAGAATCATGGTTACGGTGATTTTACCGGAAACTTCGGGATTACGAGCAACACCTGTACATGCGCCACCAGCGGCATGACCCATACCAGCACCACAACCGGATGCTGCAACACCAACTGCCAGGCCGGCGGCCAGACATACGAGCGCCAGGTTGTTGCCGCCGAGGTATTTGTATTTCTCAAATACTGACATTGCTTCACCTGCCTCTGATGCCATGGCGACAGAGGCAAGACCTAACACTCCGGCTACTGCCATTAATGTAACAAGCACTTTGTTCATTCTCATTCTACTTCCTCCTTGAAACGGGTTTAATGTTGGCCTTCTTTTACTATATGAAAACTTTATTTTTTATTAGTGGGCATGTTCCATGGCGCCGGCACAATACAGTGTGGACAACAGCACGAAAACCATGGTCTGAACAACTGATACCAGAACACCGAGGCACAGGATCGGCAGGGGGCCGAAAAAGGCGCCGACCAGCATGAAGAGAATGCCGAGTAATGTCTCTTTTGCCATAATGTTACCGAAAAGCCTGATGGACAGTGACAGGAGACGGGCGATATTACTGATGATCTCGATGGGTAGCATCAAGGGCATCAGCCACCACATGGGGCCGGTGAAATGATTAATGTATTTGATGCCATGATATTTGAGACCGAGGAAATGATGGGTAACCCAGACGATGATTGTCATGGCCAGAGTGATGTTCAAGCTGGATGTGGGTGACATGAAACCCGGAATAAGGCCTATCATGTTGGCCGGAAGAATGTAAAATGCAAAGGTGGCAATCATGGGAAACATCATGGCTGCGCGTTTTTCACCCATATGCTCGGACATGAAGCCCTCAATTCCGCCCACACATGCTTCCCAGAAGTTCTGGCCGCTGCCGGGAACCATTTCTGTTTTACCCATGGTGATTTTCGGCAGGATTATCAACATGCCCATAATTAGCCAGGTATAGGTCATATACGGTGCGCACAGCTTAGACAGCAGTGTGTCTCCGATGGGACCGTGAGGAACCGGCAGACCCAACGCTTCCAGTAGTAATGAGATAAACAGTATTGGATGTTCCATAAGTTTCTCCTATGCCTTTTGGGTGTTAAAATAAAGCGGTTTTAAAATAAAATTTCTTAACAACGCTGGCCAGGGTGATGCCGATGCTGAAAACCACCGCTGACAAGCCTATTAATAATCCTAGCGGATGGGCAATGTGTTTGCTGATTAAAACGAAAAGAATCAGGGACAGGGCACCGAGCCGCATGTAATATTTCAGGTAAAACTGTGTTTTGGCCTTCTGCATTTTGCCGCTGAGCAGCAATTTCCCCTGCAGGAAAATTTTCAGGTCTTTTTTAAGAAAAAGATAGCTGATATTGGCCAGCAAACCGCCTATAAGCACGCTTTTTGCCATAAGTCCGGGGTAGTACAACCACGCCCCGATTGACAGAATTGCGGCAACGATCCAGTTCAGGATATCCACGCGGTGGATCGGAAATTCTTCCTGTTCGTCGGTTGCTGAATTTTTCATTATAAGTCCTTGCGCTTCGATATCTGGTAGAGATGCTTAAATCCCGCTACGACGCCGAAGGCGAGAAAAATCATGGTCAGCCATGGGCTTGTTTTTCCGTTAAAAACCTTTTGATCCAGATAATATCCGAATCCCAGTCCTATGAATATGCTGGCTGACACGTGGATGCCCACCGTGCCGAAGATACCCACCATCTTCATTATTTCCTTACGGTTTCCCGACATTTCAGTTTACCGTTAGAGCCCAAGGCTGGATTGAATCTGCAATTATCATACTCTCAGGCCAAAGTCAATGGTTTTCAATTTATTTCTGTAATTTTTTGAATGACCATTCAGTCATTTCCAGGGTTTTTTCCAAGTCATCATCGCTGTGCGCTGCGGAGATAAACATCCCTTCAAACTGGGAGGGTGCGAGGTAGATGCCCTGATCAAGCATCGCTCTGTAGAATCCGGCGTATTTGTCCGTGTCGGCATTCATGGCTGATTCATAATCAACTATCGGGCCTTTGCCGAAAAACAGCGTCATGACCGAACCCTGTCGGTTGAGTGTGCATTCATCCAGGTATTTTTCCGCCAGGCCCTGTAGTTTCTCCGCAAAATCAGCGGCTTTTTTGTCGAGTTTTTCATAAAATCCCGGTTCTTTCAGGGCCGTTAACGTCGCTGTCCCGGCGGCCATTGCCAGGGGGTTGCCGGACAAGGTGCCTGCCTGGTAGACAGGGCCTTCCGGAGAGATCTGCGCCATGATTTCCTTTTTGCCGCCATATGCCCCCACAGGCAGTCCGCCGCCGATTATTTTTCCGAGACAGGTGAGATCCGGCATGATGCCGAATTTCTGCTGGGCACCGCCGTAACTTGCCCTGAAACCGGTGATCACCTCGTCAAAAATAAGGACGATGCCGAGTTCAGCAGTCAGATCCCGTAATTTCTGCAGGAAACCGGGAGCGGGCGGTACAACCCCCATATTGCCGGCTATGGGCTCGACAATGACACAGGCTATGTCCAGGGATTCGTCCCGCAGGGTTTTTTCAAGCACTTCTTCATTGTTATAGGGAATGGAAACGGTATTTTTGACGATATCATCGGGAACTCCGGGGCTTCCCGGAATACCCAGGGTGATAACGCCGGATCCGGCCTTTACCAGGAAAGAATCGGCATGGCCATGGTAGCAGCCGTCAAATTTTATGATAATTTTTTTGCCGGTATATCCCCGGGCAAGACGGACGGCGCTCATGGTGGCCTCGGTGCCGGAACTGACGAATCGTACCTTGTCCACAGAGGGGAGGGCCTCTGTCACCAGTCGGGCCAGTTCTACTTCCCGGGCGCATGGAGCACCGAAACTGGCGCCGTCCTCCATGGCCTTACGGATTGCATCCATGATGGGCGGATAATTGTGCCCGAGTATCATGGGCCCCCATGAACAGATAAAGTCGATATATTCATTGCCGTCCGCGTCATAAATTTTTGATCCCGCGGCGCGCTGGATGAAACGGGGATCACAGCCCACTGATTTGCAGGCCCGCACGGGACTGTTGACCCCTCCGGGTATGAGGCGCTGGGCTTCAGCGAATAAAGCGGTTGATTTTTCCGTGTTCATGGCGTTTCCTTCCTTATATAATCAAGTATCTAATCAAGTATCATATTTGTTTTGTAGTTTTGAACTCTGGACTGCGGCACTATAGCACGACGGAGGCTTCCATGTCAAAGTCGGTAAAAAAAAATATTGTTTTTTTCTTTTTATTCGTGCGCTTGGCGATCTTCGTGGTAAACGTACAAATGTATGATGACTGTGACGTTCTTTTCCTGCTCTCGACCGGGCCCGCTTGACAGATTTTCAGGTTGCCCGATATAGTGTGGATATCATGACTGAAATGAAAAAAATACTTGCCGGATTGCTCGTCATTTTGCTGAGCGGCTGCGCCTCCATGGTTGTCGATTCTGTTGTTGCACCCGCCGTGGACAACCTGCAGAAACAGACGGACCTGGAGCTGGTCTGCGAGGGGGCTCCGGCTTTCCTGTTAATGATTGACAGCCTGCTGGCCGATGACCCTGACAGGGAAAGATTGCTTGTTATCGCAGCCCGTGCATATAGTTCCTACGCCTCCGTTCTGACAGCCTGTGACAGAAACAGCAGGGCGGTTGCTGTCAGTGAAAAGGCCAGGGACTACGGTTTGGCCGTGCTTGCCAAACATGGTCTTGCCGGGGTTGATACTCTCCCCCTTGACCAATTAAGCTCTGAGCTGGCAGGTTTTTCCCGGGGGGACGCGGCGGCGCTTTTCTGGGGAGGTTACGGCTGGGTATCCTGGTTGCAGAATCAGGAAGGATCACCTGCTTCACTGGCAGATCTGTTGAAGGTTGAGCTGATTATGCTGAAAGTCGTGGAGCTTGATGAAGCCTGTTTCAATGGGGCGGCTCATCTATTTCTCGGCGCTTACTATGGAGCACGCTCCCGCATGCTGGGCGGCAATCCCGAGGAAAGCCTCTCTCATTTTGACAGGGCTCTTGCTCTCAGTAACCGCCATTTTCTGCCGGTGCAGGTGGCCTTTGCCGAAACCTATGCCAGGACGGTTTTTGACCGTGATCTTTATGAAAAACTGCTTGTTGAAGTCATTGATTTCCCCCTGCAAAGCAGGCCGGAACTTTCTCTGGCCAACCAGGCAGCCAAACATCGGGCCCGTCAGCTTTTGGCTGATATTGACTTGTATTTTTAAGGAGATTTTTATGCCTCGTATTGTTGTAATACTGCAGGTTGTTGCCTTTGTTTTTACCTGCTTGACCTCCTTTCCCGCCTATGCCAATCCCCAATACCTCTTCAAGGTGGCTTCCCTGGCTCCGGAGGGGAGTGTCTGGATCAAAAGGTTTCGGGAATTTGATCAGGAGGTGCGCGATAAAAGCAACGGTGAAGTGGGCTTTAAGGTGTATCCCGGCGGGGTCATGGGAGATGACCGTGCCATGTTTCGCAAGATGAAAGTGGGGCAGCTCCATGGCGGGGGTTTTACCATGACCGGCATAGGGCCTGTGGTGGCCGATTTCAGGGTCATGTCCATTCCGTTTCTTTTTCACTCGTATGACGAGGTTGATCTGGTGGCCAAGGAGTTGAGGCCCCGTTTTAACGAGGTTTTTGCCGATAAGGGGCTGGAATTTATCGCCTTGACCGAGGTCGGTTTTATTTACACCATGTCAACTTCGCCCATTGCTAATCTGGATGATTTGAAAAAAACAGCGGTGTGGACTCCGGAGGGTGATCCTGTCAGTTCCGCCTTTCTGGAGGCTCTGGGTGTTTCTCCAATACCTCTGTCCATTCCCGATGTGCTCACCTCATTGCAGACAGGCATGATTGATACGGTTTTTAACGCATTTTACGGTTCCATCGTCCTGCAATGGTTCACCAAGGCCAAATTTGTTGCAAATATCCCCTTTGGCTACGCATATGGGGCCTTTCTGTTGGACCGCAAAAAATTTAGCAGCATGCCCCCTGAGTATGGTCGCATTATTAAAGAGGCTGCCGTAGGACATTTTCAGACATTGCTTGCTGATACAAGACAAAGCAATGAAGAGGCGCTGGATGTATTGAAAAAAAACGGCGTTACCCTGGTTGATACAGATCCTGCCGCATTACAGGAGCTGCATGCCATGCGGAATGAAACCGTCAAACGCATAAAGGGAGATGCCTTTTCCGTTGCAATTTATGATGAAACAATGAAGCTCATCAATGAATACCGGAGGCCCTGAATTTGTCTGTGATTAAGGGGGGTTGATGAAACTGATAAGCGGATTTCATCGGCTTGAGGATGGCTTTCTCTGTTTTCTGCTGTTATCCATGATTTGTCTTGCCTGCCTGCAGATTGTTCTGCGGGTCTTTTTTTCCGAGGGATTTCTCTGGGCCGATCCTCTTTTGCGCTATCTTGTCCTGTGGAGCGGTATGTTCGGCGCCTGCGTTGCAACGCGGAAGGGAAAGCATATTGCCCTTGATGTGGTTTCCTATCTGCTTCCGCTCATTTTTGAGCCGTGGCTGAAAACAGTAATTCATTTTTTTTCCTTTCTGGTGTCCTTGGCTCTGACCTGGGCTGCAGTCATTTTTGTTCGCAACGAAGCCGAGTTTGGCGGCTTTACCCTGCTGTCTGTTCCCTCCTGGGTCTGGAATCTGGTGTTTCCTCTGACGTTCGGTCTGATTGCCTTTCGTTTTCTGGCAGCCGCTCTTGTCTCCATCCGGGGTATCCGGCTGAAAGAGCAATGCAGCCCAAAATTATGATCAGGCAAGCTCCGTGACGCTTCTGAGATATTTCACCCTCCTGCTTGCTCTGCTGGGCACGCCGCTTTTCATCGTTATTTCAGCCCTGGCACTGTTTTCTTTTTACAGTGAGGGAATTGACATTTCCGTGGTTATCATTGAAATGTCCAGATTGTCCGATACGCCCCTGCTTCTTTCCCTGCCCCTGTTTATCTTTGCCGGAACATTGCTCTCCGAGAGCGGTACACCGCGCCGTATGCTTCATCTTTCCCAGCTTCTTCTCGGTTGGATGCCGGGAGGGCTGGCAGTGGTTTCCCTTCTCGTCTGCGCTGTTTTTACAGCCTTTACCGGGGCATCCGGGGTGACAATTTTTGCTTTGGGGGGCTTGCTCTTTCCGGCCCTTGTCAAAGATCGTTATTCTGAAAAATTTTCTCTTGGCCTGATAACCTCCTCAGGCAGCCTGGGCTTGTTGTTTCCGCCAAGCCTGCCGCTTATCCTCTACGGGGTCATTTCCGAGAGCCGGATTGATCATCTTTTTCTGGCCGGTATTGTCCCAGGTCTGCTGATGCTTGCCCTGCTGGTTGCCTACAGCGTGAAAAAAAGCCCGAAAAGGGAGGAAAAGATGTCCCGCGCCACCCGGACAGAGATATGGGCCGGTCTGCGCGAGGCCGGCTGGGAACTGCCTTTGCCCCTTATTGTCCTGGGCGGAATTTATGGAGGATTTTTTGTGGCGGGGGAGGCGGCGGCCGTAACGGCATTATACGTGCTGCTTGTTGAGGTGTTTATCTACAGGGATATCGCCTTTGCCCGCCTGCCGGAAATCATGGTGCGCAGCATGATGCTTTTTGGCGGTATTCTGGTGATTTTGGCCGCATCAATGGCCTCCACCAATTTTTTGGTGGACATGGAGGTGCCGAACCGTATTTTTGAGTTTATAAGACAGTATATCGACAATAAGTACACCTTTCTGCTTCTTCTTAATGTCTTTTTGCTGCTGGTCGGTTCCATGCTCGATATCTTTTCAGCCCTGGTGCTGGTTGTACCGCTCATTGTGCCCATTGCCCATGGATATGGAGTGGATCTTACCCATCTTGGCATTATATTTTTGACCAACCTGCAGATCGGCTACTGTACCCCTCCTGTGGGGCTGAATCTTTTTCTGGCAAGCTATCGTTTTGAAAGGCCGGTGGTGCAGCTCTATAGGGCAACATTGCCCTTTCTTGCCTTGTTGATGATAACGCTGGTTCTTATCACCTATTTCCCTTTCTTGAGTTTATTTCTGGTGGAACTCCTGGGGTGAAACAGACTTTTGTCCATGTATTTCATCAGGACATTTTGTGCCATATTTTACCTTGCGAATTGGCCACCTCCCTGTTGCAAATCTTTCCTTGGTAGGTATTAATGCCGCGCTTTAGGGAGATATTGTCTGCTGCGACCTTTTCCAGTCCCTTATTGGCTATGTCCAAGACATAAGGCAGGGTGGCGTTGGTCAGGGCAAAGGTTGAGGTATGGGGCACGGCTCCCGGCATATTGGCCACACAGTAGTGAATGATACCATCAACAACAAAAACGGGATGGGAATGGGTTGTCGGTTTTGATGTTTCAACGCAGCCTCCCTGGTCAATGGCCACATCAACAATAACGGCACCCTTTTTCATCAGGGACAGCATGCGGCGGCTGACAAGCTGCGGGGCACTGCCTCCCGGGACAAGAACAGCGCCCACCAGCAGGTCGCAGCGACCAAGTTCCTCCTCGATATTATGCCTGTTGGACATCAGCGTATTTACCCGGCCTGAGAATATTTCCTCCAGTTGGTTCAGGCGCTGCAGGTTTCTGCCGAGCACGGTGACATCAGCGCCCAGGCCAATGGCAGCACTTGCGGCATTGGCGCCCACTGTACCACTGCCGAGGATGGTGACGTGGCCGTGATTCACCCCGGGCACTCCGCCGAGTAAAACGCCGCGACCTCCCTCTTCTTTTTCCAGGAAGCGGGCGCCGACCTGGATGGCCATTTTTCCGGCCACCTGACTCATGGGGGCAAGCAGGGGAAGATAGCCATTGTCCGTACGCACGGTTTCATAACCGATTGCTGTCACCTTTTTCTGCAGCAGAATATCAGTAAGTTCAGGTAACGGGGCAAGATGCAGATAGGTGTAGAGGATGGATTCTTCTTTAAGCAGTTCCCATTCCTGCGGAAGGGGCTCTTTGACCTTCATGATGAGGTCGGCTTGTTGGAAAATTTTGAGTGCTGACGGATGCATTTCAGCGCCGGCCTTCTGGTAGTCGGAGTCGGAAATGTCACTGCCGACGCCGGCATTCTGTTCGATGATGACCCTGTGTCCTGCCGCAACCATGGTTTTAACCCCGGCAGGCACGATGCCAACCCGGAATTCCTTATCTTTAATTTCTCTTGGCACACCGATAATCATGTAGTGTCCTCCCGTAAGAAAGATTTTTTTTGGCTAACAAGTTCTTGACCCGTTGAGTTTGTCCCATTATACTTTGTGTTGTTTCCATTTCACATGAGGATGTTGTTGATGATAAACCAGTTGCTGCAGAACGGAACAAATAAAATATTTGTCGCCAGACAACCTATTTTGCGGCGCTCCACCCGTGTGTACGGTTATGAGCTGCTTTTCCGTTCGGGGCTGGATAATTTCTGCGATCCTGCCATTGATGGAGATGAAGCCACATCAAAGCTCGTTTCCAACGCCTTTTCTCTCATCGGCATCAGCAAAATCACGGAAGGGAAAAAGGCATTTATTAATTTTACCGGCGATATGCTGGTGAAGGAGTACCCAAGTCTCTTTCCCCGGGAGATTACCGTCGCCGAGGTGTTGGAAAATGTCAGGGTGACACCTGAAGTCATTGCTGCCTGTCGGAGTATGGTAAACCAGGGCTACCTTCTTGCCCTTGATGATTTTGTTTATTCGGAGGAATTTCAACCTCTGGTTGAAATAGCCCATATCATTAAATTTGATATCCAGGCCATGACCATGGATGAGCTGCAGAGGGATATTGGTCGGCTGGAGTCCTATAATGTCAAGCTGCTGGCCGAAAAAGTTGAGACGCTGGAGGAGTATGAAACTGTCAGTGATTTGGGCTTTTCTTTTTTTCAGGGGTATTATTTCTGCAGGCCCAATATTGTCCAGGGCCGCGATATACCCGGTTCAAAACTGCAGTATCTGAAAATCCTGCGGGCTTTGCAGGATGTTAAATATGATTTCAAGAAAATTACGGAATTTGTTGCCCGTGATGTCTCGCTGTCCTTTAAATTGCTGAAGTATGTAAATTCCGCCGCCATGCGGCGCCGGGTCGAGGTGACATCGCTGCAGCGCGCCGTTGCCTTGATTGGAGAGCGTACACTGCGTAAATGGCTGAGCCTGATGATGCTCTCATATATAGCCGATGATAAGCCGGAGGAGCTTTTGCGCCTGACGATTCTGCGTGCATGTTTTTGTGAACAGGTTGGAGGAAAAATGGGCAAGGGGTCGGAGTTTGCCGCATCCTGTTATCTGGTGGGTATGTTTTCCCTGCTTGATGTAATTCTGGGGCAGCCCATGGATGTTCTTTTAAAAGAGTTAAACCTGTCGGAAGATATTGTCGACACATTAACAGGGGCAAAGCAGACGGAGTTCAGCGCTGTTCTTAAACTTGCCACGTCCTACGAAAGAGGAGACTGGATGCAGGTGACTCGCCTGCTGTCCGGTGCGCCGCACATTCTTGAAGAGTTGCCCGTGTATTATGAAAATTCCCTGATGGAATTGCAGAGCTTTTTCGCGAGTTAATTTTTGATGGTGTCGTAATAACCTGAAATCTTAACGCGAAAATGCAGGTAGCGAGCCAGTGAGACTCCGAGGTAGCGAAGAAAATTATTTTAAAAACAATATGTTAGCTTTGTGTCTCAGCGTCTTTGCGTTAAAGGAATGACTT
Source organism: Deltaproteobacteria bacterium (assembly GCA_030667965.1). Classification (GTDB taxonomy): domain Bacteria; phylum Desulfobacterota; class Desulfobulbia; order Desulfobulbales; family SURF-16; genus JAHLLM01. The sequence goes on along the minus strand of DAOUUW010000015.1, from coordinate 199 downwards.
TTTACGAGACTGTCAATTTTTCAAGGTATACATCTTGGAAAAATCGCCGATTTGCAGGAAAAGACGGGCAATGGCGGTCAGCAGAGATAACCTGTTGTTTTTCAGGTTTTCATCATCCGTCATGACCATAACGTGATCAAAAAAGCCGTCAACAGGCTCTTTCATCTGCAGAATTTTCCCCATGGCCTCTTCATAGCGG
>DAOUUW010000042.1 GCA_030667965.1 Deltaproteobacteria bacterium | reverse complement strand
GACTCAAGTTGGTAATTGCCAACTGTTTGATTCTTCGTGTTTATTGAGGCACCTGTTCTGTTTTTTAGAGCCGCAATGAAAACACCGTCAAAACAATACATTATAAGCGAGAAACTTGATCTAACTGCATACCCCAGTAACCGAATAAGCATCCAGGAGCGACTTATCCGTAGAATTACCCACAATTACCACGAGTTATTTCATTTTTTTGCAACGATGCTATATTGACAAAAGAATAGCTTTTAGTTACTATACCTAGCTCTTTACACAAAAGAGCTTCATGTTCGACCGTATTTCAAGCAACTTAATCATACTTACATAGACTTAAACAGAGGGAAACAATGGGAATCGCCGGCAAAGAAATTAACGCGACCTTCAGCGCTGAAGTGACTGCCCTCCCAGGTGGTGAATATCTGAATCGATGTTTTTCTTGCGGAGCCTGCAGTGGAATTTGCCCGGTGAGCCAGGCCATCCCTGATTTTGACCCAAGAAAAATTATCCACATGATCCGCATGGGCCTCAAAGACAGGCTGTTACATTCCGACCTGCTCTGGTTCTGTTCACGCTGCCGCAGTTGCGTGTTTGTCTGCCCACAGGATGTGCGCTTTGCCGACATTATGTCCGCCCTCAGGGACCTTGCCCTCAAGGAAGGAATTATCACTGACCAGGACCTGCGGGACAAAGGGAAAGCGGCATGGGTGGAACGTGACCAATGTGTCTCCTGCCTCACCTGTGTGAGAATTTGCCCCTGGCAAATCCCTCAAATTGATGAAAAGGGAATTGCCGACATAAACGCCGGAAATTGCCTGGGCTGTGGCATATGTGTTGCCGAATGTCCTGCCCAGGCCATTAAACTCAATGAATCAGAGGATGAAAAATTAATCGCCGCATGCGGCGTTTAAGTGGAGAAGCGCATGGTTTTTACTCCAGACATACAAGCATTTTGTTGCCATTACACCTCCCAGCAAACCATTGCCGAGGGGAAAGAGGGCTTAAAAGAAGACGGCATGCCGGAAAATGTTACATTAAACCGGGTAGTCTGCACCGGCAAACTCCAGATCAGCACCCTGCTCAAAGCTTTTGAAAACGGAGCGGACGGGGTCTATGTTGCAGGATGCCCCACAGACACGTGCCATAATATTAAAGGAAGCCAACGGGCTGCAAAACGAGTGGCAGCAATAAAAAAAGCACTGTCAGAACTCGGTGTTGAGCCTGAAAGAATCGAAATGTTTCACCTGGAAAGGGGCTTTCATCCTGAATTCATAGAAGTCGCCCGGAAAATGAACCAAAGAATCACCGATCTGGGTCCGTGTCCGTTAAAGGGGGAGACAAAATGATTATTGCTGAACGTAAACCCATCAACGAAATCCTGGACATGGTCAGCGATGACGAAAAAATCCTGCTGCTGGGCTGTCGTGGCTGTGTCTCCGTCTGTTCAACCGGCGGCGAACGTGAGGTTGAAATCCTCGCCTCTCTTATCAAACTCGGCATGAAAAAACAGGGAAAATCCGTTGAAATTATCGAGGGCACACTGGTAAGGCAATGCGATCGCGAATACATTGACTCCATTGACCAGTGGAAGGGTCAGTATGACGCCATTCTTTCCATGGCCTGCGGCGTCGGTGTTAATTTCATTGCCAACTTTCGCCCCAGCACCAAGGTCTATCCTGCTGTCAACACCAGCTTCTTTGGCGGTTCTCCTGAACAGGGCGTCTGGACGGAACAATGTGCCGGCTGCGGCGACTGCATCCTGCACCTGACCGGCGGCCTCTGCCCGGTTGCCCGGTGTGCCAAAAGCCTGATGAACGGCCCCTGCGGCGGCTCCGTCAATGGCCGCTGTGAAATCAACCCGGATGTTGAGTGTATCTGGCAGTCAATCTATGATCGCCTGGGAAGAACCGGCAATGCTGACGCCATGCAGAAAATTGCCCCCATCCGCGACTGGAGTACAGCCGGTCACGGTGGACCAAGAAAGGTCTTACGGGACGACTTAACCGTTTAACCACTATCTTTCAATTTTTGACCCACTTAGGCTGCTTTGACAAAAAGTGGCCTTTTTTTATTTTTTTTAGCACCCACCTAACCCAGATAAACTGGAGATAAGTGTAGACTTCGAAAGACATTAAGGTTTTAGGGACTCTTTTCAGTACCCCCCTGAGGGGTATAAGTGCCTTAACAGTAGACTATAATCTTTTGATTTTATAGTGATTTTTTAATTTCTTGCCACAAATAACACGAAAATAAATTATAAGGCACTAAATTCCGAAATGAGGCAAAAAAAATAAAAAAAACAAAATCCTCCTTTTCCTTTTTCGGTCTTGCTCTTCTTTTTTTATCAGGCTGCGCAATTAACACTCTTGAAGATGCGGTGGTTTCCGCGCAAATCAACAGATAGCCAAACGAGAAACATTTGCCATGAAATTCCATTTTATTTTCTCAATCACCATAACACTGCTACTGCATGCGGCAGGTCCCGCCCTGGCCGTCTCTCATGATACCTATGAAGAATGCCTTCTCAGGAACCTGTCAAGCGCCGAAGAAGGCGCCACCGTCAGCCAGATAAAAGAAATATGCCGCCCGCTTCTGGAGACTGAAAATTCATCAACCAAAATTTCCGGACCACAAATCGACAAGGCCACTGAAACCACCCCGCAATCAGCTGTGGAACGGAGAATCAGCCAGGAAACAACAAATACCGGCAATCTTTTTAATATCATTGCCCACCGGCCCAATTACATTCTGCTGGGCAGCTATAATGACAACCAAAACGGCGATGCCCTGCAACGTGACGACAACGAAGTTGACCGGACGGAAATCAAATTCCAGCTCAGTTTCAAAATCCCGCTGGCCAAAGAACTTTTCGGGGATTTCAATGCGAAATTGTTTGCCGCCTACACCATGAAATCATTCTGGCAGGCATATAATGATGATATATCGAGTCCCTTTCGGGAAACAAACCATGAGCCGGAAATATTTTTTTCGTTTCCAGGGCGTAAGAAAATTTTCGGCTGGAAAAATTCCTACATTCTAGCCGGATTTGCTCACCAGTCTAACGGTCGCAGCGGCAGCCTGTCGCGGAGCTGGAACCGTGCCTATGTTGATTTCATTTTCGAGCGGGACAATTTTGCTCTCAGCATAAAACCCTGGTACCGTCTGCCGGAAGGCAGCAAATCCTATCCCGGTGACCCGCGCGGCGACGACAATCCGGATATCTCCAAATATCTGGGCTACGGAGAACTGACCGGAGCCTGGTCCAACGGAAATCATTCGGTCAGTGTCATGCTCAGAAACAACCTGCGCGACTCAGGCAATAAAGGCGCTGTGCAAATTGGCTGGAGTTTCCCCTTGGGAAGCGCGATTCCCCTGAAAGGTTACCTGCAATACTTCAACGGCTACGGGGAATCCCTGATCGATTACGACTCCTCAGTCAACCGCATCGGCCTGGGCGTCCTGCTCACCGACTGGCTATAGACCGTGGCCGTATTTCAGAACACTTTTTTGCGATGGCCACCATGGTCTGCTGCTGGACCACATCATGCCCCTTGTCCATAAAGGGCAGATAACAGAGAGAAACCGCCACATCTTTAAGCTGCAACCGGGGGAGAAACGGGTAGACCTTGCAGCATCTCGTTTCCTGTTTCATCATACCACTCTATAATTTCCTGAAAAATCAGATTGTTGCTCCCCATACGTCACCTCTTTTTTTAGACTTGTGAAAATGTCGTATAATTATAGGCCATCACCCCATGGGTTAACAAACGTAATGTAAAAAAAACTGGTAAAATTTTTCACAACTCCCCTTTTCTTCGCAAGAAAAAACATTTATGTTGCTTGATTCTTGCAAAATGCGGGAAAATACCTTATTATAAGTAGTAATTATTTATATTTTCTGGAGGAAACAACCATGTTAGAAAATCACAAATTACGCATGACCAAGCAACGGCAGGTAATTCTTGAAGAATTACGGAAAGTTAAAACGCATCCAACGGCAGATGACATGTACCAGATGCTGCGGAAAAAAATGCCGAAAATCAGTCTGGGTACGGTGTACAGAAATTTGGAGATTTTATCCGAGGCCAATATCATTCAAAAATTAGATGTGGGTGGCACCCAGAAAAGATTTGACGGAGACACCAGCATTCATTCCCATGTCCGTTGTGTGGACTGCGGCCGCGTTGGAGATATTGACATTAAACCAAATTATAATATTGAGGCAGAGGCCCGGAAGGTGACGGATTTTGAAATATATCGCCACAGACTGGAGTTTACCGGCCTTTGTCCTGAATGCCATGAAAAGAACATAGCGGTTGCATGATAGTGTAATCTGATTTATCGATACTACAGCAGTCACAACAATTTTTTTTTAAAAGGAGAGCGAAATGACAAAGCTGCTTGAAGTGTACAAATGCGAACTATGTGGTAATATTGTCGAACTTCTTCATGCCGGAGCCGGAGAGCTTGTCTGCTGCGGCCAGCCCATGACACATTTTGTTGAAAATACGGTTGACGCTGCCAAGGAAAAGCATGTGCCTGTCATTGAAAAAATTGACGGCGGTTATCTTGTCAAAGTTGGTACCGTACCACATCCGATGGAGGAAAAACATTATACCGAATGGATCGAACTCCATTCCTCCGGCAAGGTGCAGAGACAATTCCTCCAGCCGGGCGATGCCTCTGAAGCAAAATTTGAGTCAAGCGATACTGATGTGTCAGCCCGGTCCTACTGCAACATCCATGGGCTCTGGAGGAGTTAAGAAATGTTAAATGAAAAAATGGAAAAGGCTCTCAATGAGCAGGTAAACGCAGAGCTTTACTCTTCCTATTTTTATCTTTCCATGAGTTCATATTTCGAATCCATCAGCCTGCCCGGCTGTGCCTCATGGATGAAGGCTCAGGCCCAGGAAGAACTCTTTCATGGGATAAAAATGTATGACTATATAAATGAAAGAGGCGGCAGGGCCATCATGGCCGCCATTGATCAGCCGCCTTCGGAATGGAACTCCCCTTTACATGTTTTTGAGGAAATACTGGCGCACGAGCAAAAGGTCACCGGACTTATCAACGACCTTGCTAATCTTGCCCAGGATGAACGCGACCATGCCTCCAGCATTTTTCTGCAGTGGTTTATTTCCGAACAAGTGGAAGAAGAAGCATCAGTGGGCGAGGTTCTTGATAAGTTCAAACTTATCAAGGAAGACAAAGGCGGCCTGTTTGCCATGGATCAGGATCTGGGGAAAAGGGTCTTCACTCCTCCTGCCAAATAGTTTATATTATTGCATAATAAATAAAAAAAGCCGTCATGACGATTTGTCATAGCGGCTTTTTTTATTGTACTACCTTTGAAATTGCTGCGGTTGTTTTTTACAGGTGGTAATTTTTTTTACTATTAAAAAATATCAAATGACTAACAAATTGACAGGAGGAAAAAATGGGAACAACTGAAATTAAGGAAAATATTCACTGGGTCGGAGCTGTAGACTGGAATATCAGGGACTTTCACGGTTATTCGACCTACAAGGGCACAACGTACAACTCATTTTTGGTAATGGATGAAAAAATCACCCTGATCGATACGGTCAAAAAACCCTTTAAAAACGAATTGCTGCACCATATTCACCAACTGACCGACCCAACAAAAATTGACTATATCATCGTCAATCATGTGGAAATGGACCATTCCGGCTGTCTGCCTGAAATTATTGACCTTGTCAAACCTGAGAAAGTTTTCTGCTCCGTCATGGGAGAAAAGGCCATTCAGAGCCATTTTCATCCCAAAGACTGGCCCCTTGAAGTAGTCAAAACCGGCGACACATTAAGCCTTGGCAAGAAAACGGTCCATTTCCTGGAAACCAGGATGCTGCACTGGCCGGACAGTATGTTCTCTTATATCCCGGAAGACAAACTGCTTATCTCAAGCGACGCATTCGGCCAGCACTGGTCCACCTCGGAACGCTTTGACGATGAAGTGAACGAACCCGAACTGATGGCCCATGCTGCCAAATATTATGCCAATATCCTGATGATTTTTTCTCCCAATGTGAAAAAACTACTGGAAAAAGTTGCAGAGATGAACCTGGACATTGACATGATTGCCCCGGACCATGGACTTATCTGGCGTAAAAACACCGGCGAAATTCTCGAGGCATACCGAAGTTGGAGCCGGCATGAAAGCAAGGAAAAAGTGGTAATGGTCTACGACACCATGTGGCATAGCACGGAGAAAATGGCCAAGGCTATCAGTGAAGGGATTATATCTGAAGGGGTCAGTCTCAAGCTGATGGACCTCAAGGTCAACCATCGCAGCGACATTGTAACCGAAATCCTTGATGCCAAAGGCGTTGTTTTCGGTTCTCCCACATTAAACAACGGTATGCTGCCCACCATGGCGGACATGCTCACCTACCTGAAAGGCCTGCGGCCGAGAAAAAAAATCGGTGCGGCATTCGGCTCATTCGGCTGGTCCGGCGAGGCGGTGAAACATATCAACGGCTTCATGGAAGCCATGGAAATGGACATCATTGATCCAGGCATTAAGGTGAAGAATGTCCCCACCCATGAGGATTACCAGAAATGTTTTGATCTGGGCGTGCAGATTGCCCAGGCAGTCAAGGCAAAATGAAAGAACGGGCCATCAAGAGAAAGCTGACGCCTCTGCTCCAGGGTGACGATCTGGATATCATCCTGGCAGAGGTGCGGGCTTTTCCGCCCCGGCGCGTTATTTCCACCCTGATGTCCGCGCTCTACAGCACGGTTGAACAGATAAAATGGAATGCGGTGACCCTGATGGGCCAGGTCACGAATGATCTGGCCCGGACCGACATGGAAGGGGCGCGGGTCATCATGCGGCAGTTTCTCTGGAATTTAAACGAGGAATGCGGCGGCATTGGCTGGGGCATGACCGAGGCCATGGGCGAGATTATGGCAGTCAATGAAAAACTTGCCAATGAGTACGCCCATATGCTCGTCTCTTATATGCGAGAGGAAAACTATCTGGAACTGCCGGCAATGCAGCACGGGCTCATGTGGGGCCTTGGCCGCCTGGCCATGGTGCGGCCCGAATTACTGCTCAAAAATGACGCTGACGGCTATATGACCCTCTATCTTGAATCACCGGACAACGTAGTGCAGGGACTGGCAAGCCGCAATTTCGGCATCCTCAAAATAAAGGAAGCCATCCCCCATATTCGCGCTTTCGTGGACATTGCCGTTCCAGTCAATCTCTACCAGAACCGACGGATCATCCCCACCACGGTGGGCGAACTGGCCAGAGAAGCCCTGCAACGTCTGAAATAACAATTTTTGCCACCGATAAGCGAGTGTGCGAGACATCGAGATCCACGAAAGAACACGAAAGCTGTAAATTCTTTAAAACCATTTTCGTGTTTTTCGTGGAGTTCGTGGCTAAAAAAAATCTTTTCTCAGTTCTCCAAGATCTCACCCCGTGCACCGATAACCACTTCATCGGCCTTGATATCTTTGCCGGCCCTTTTCAGTGCTTGATCAATGATTGTTCTCATGCTGCCGCAGCACGGTACTTCCATGATCACCGATGTAATGCTCTGAACCGACTGTGTCTTAAAAATTTCGGCAAATTTGGCAATATAACTCTCCTGGTCATCAAACTTCGGGCAGCCCATCATCACCACTCTTCCAGCAATAAAATCCCGGTGAAAATTCGGATAGGCAATTGGTGCACAATCAGCCACTATAAGCAAATCACTGTTTTCCAGAAACGGGGCATTGGGTGGTATCAGTCGGATCTGCACCGGCCAATGGGTCAGAGCTGTGGTGGAACTACCTTCCGTGCTCTGCGGCTTGTTGGCAGTCTGACACGGTGTTTGCGGGAGAAAAGTCTGCAGTCGGCTTGACGGACATCCCACAGGCGTCATTGACGCTTCTTTTCCCTTTTTCTCTTTCAAAAATTCCTCCACAGCCTCTTCGTCAAAGTCGTCCGCTTCCCGCTCTATGAGCTGCAATGCTCCAGTGGGACAATCGCCAAGGCATGCTCCCAGACCGTCACAATATACTTCCGCCACAAGCCGGGCTTTGCCGTCAATGATCTCCAGCGCCCCTTCTGCACAACCAGGCACACATTCACCGCAGCCGTTGCAGAGTTCTTCGTCTATTTCAATAATTTTTCTTTTTACTTTCATGGTTTCAACTCACTATTGCTGTTAAGAAATACGCTTCCAGCTACTTGAGCGCCTGTTTCGGTCAAGAATGATTTGCTGATGATTTTTTCCAAATGTTCCCGTGGAGAAGGTGACTCTTTCTGTTTCTCCTCAAGATTTACTATTAAATCGGCATCATACAGCACCTTAAAATTGATACTCTCCTCAGGACGTGGGCTGTGATGATGGCCTATGATGTCGCATACTTCGTCAATTAAATTCGCTTCAGCCTTCAGTCCGGTTAAAATTTGCCGTGCAACAGGCGGCCCTTCCTGGTGTTGATACCTGGCTGAACTGCTGTTGAATTTCCTTTCAGCCTCTTTAATGCCGATATCGTGCAGATAGGCAACTATCAGGACGACAGCCGGATCACCCTGCTCAGTACGATTAATTTCTTCGACATATTTTGCGACTTTACCGGCATGACCAATGCGCTTGAAGTCGTTACCGAAATACCTTTTCATCGCAACGGCAACCCTGTCTTTCAAAGATTGTCCAGCCGAGGCTTTCAGCTCATCAGGCAAAGAACCGAGACATTGTTCGGCATGGGGACAATAGGCGGCGCAGCCAAAATCAATCTTCGGGTTCAGCATGCGGTGTCCGCATTTACTGCACACCCTGCTGCTGTCATCCTTAAAAAACTCTATGACATTACGGCATTTCGGGCATTTCACCTCAAAAACTGCCGCGCCTTCCCAGTATCGACTGTCCTGTCCGGGGCATTTCATATTTTTGCTCCTTTTCTTTTAAAAGGCTGTGACCCCCTCTACGGATTGGTTGTTGAAATAGTAGCAAAAGCGATGAATTAATTCCTTGACCTATGTCAAAGAAACGATTTTTTGACAAAAAATACAAAAAACTCTCACAGAGGCACAGAGTACACAGAGTTTTTTCTTTTCACTGTGTCTCTGTGAACTCTGTGAGATACATTTTCATGTGTTTGACCCTGTCTGTAATTTAATAGATAATTTTGCCCTCAAGAGTGTTCCATTTTCTGAAAACCTCGACAGCCTGTTTATGCATTACCTGCTCCATTGGCAACTTTCTTTTGTCCGGCTCAAGCTGAAGTTCTTGATAGATAAATTCATCAGCAAAACCAAGTTCTGCCGCATCTTTGCGTGTTGCGGCAAAATAAATTTTTTCAATTCCAGCCCAATAGAGAGCGGCCAAACACATCGGGCAGGGCTCACAGTTAATATAAATTGAGCACCCGGCCAGATTATAATCGCCTAATTCCTTACAGGCCGCCCGGATGGCTTCCATCTCGGCGTGGCATGTCGGGTCATTTTTAACTAAAACCCTGTTCCATCCCCGGGCAATAATCCTGTTGTCTTTTACAATAACCGCCCCAAAGGGACCTCCCTGGCCGTCAAAAGACTTTTCAAAGGAAAGCCTTATTGCTTCCTCCATAAATTGCGGATTCATATTGTTTCCTTTTTTATTCACTGATTTTTGCAACTATTCAGCAATACAACATCCCCCCTCCCTGGCCCTCCCCCATCAAGGGGGAGGGTTGGGTGGGGGGTGCTTCTGAAGTTACCTAGTTTTTTTATAAAGAGGTATTAAAAACAATCTGGTATAGATGTATGTTTAAGATCCAGACGGGTAAATAGCCCGACACACAACAAAAAACTGATGATCCATCTTACATGAATTACGTTCTTATTGTCATTTCCTATCTCATTGGCTCCATCCCCTTTGGCCTGTTACTGGGAAAACTTGCCGGTATTGATGTGCGCAAGGCCGGCAGCGGCAATATCGGTGCCACCAATGTCAGCCGGCTTGCCGGGAAAAAAACCGGCGCAATCACCCTGCTGCTTGATGCCGGTAAGGGATTTTTACCCATGCTTGCCGCTGGGGCACTTAGTTTTCAGATCGAGACCGTTATGTTTTGCGGAGCTGCATCTTTTGTCGGCCATCTTTTCCCGCTTTACCTGAAATTTCGGGGAGGGAAAGGCGTGGCCACCGCTTTGGGAGTTTTTCTCTATCTCTCCCCACTTACCCTTCTTCTCTGCGCTGTGACCTTTTTTGCAGCAGTCAAGCTATCAGGCTATGTTTCTGTGGGCTCCTTGCTTGCCTCAGGATTAATGCCGGTTATCATCTTGTTCAATCAGGGAAGCGGCAGCTATTTCTACCTGGCGCTGTTTGTCAGTATCCTCATCTGGTTCAAACACAAAAGCAATATTATCCGGCTGATCAATCACGAAGAAAAAAGCTGGAAGAAAAAAGACAAAACACAATGACCAAAAAAGACTGGGAAAAAATAGAGATGGCCAGAGATCTACTCGGCCTTGAACAAAAGGCAACTCTGGCGCAAATAAAAGACGCCTTCCGACGTATGTCAAAAAAACATCATCCCGACCTGGCTGCAAACCGCAATAAAGATGAGAGTCAGGTCAGGATGCATGAAATCACCGAAGCGTACCAGTTACTTCTCCACTATTGTGAAAACTTTCGCTATCCGCTCTTCATACAGGACGAGTCCCTGGATGCCGAGGATTGGTGGCTTGACCGCTTTGGACAGGATCCGCTGTGGGGCAAAAATAAGCCCGAGTAAAAAAATCTTGAGCTGAACAGCAAAACATGTTTTGACCTTTGAGAAGTCCATCAACAATTTTCGCATACAGCAATTAACCATATTGACATTTTCGCCAACCAGATGAAAAGATATATATGGTATGCGATACAGACAGATGGAATTTTTTTCAGCAGCAGAGCACAGCTATCAGCACAAAAACCGAGGACGATCTACATCCCTAAATAGCGCTTTTCCCCTTTCGATGAGGTGTGCAATTCTAGTAATTCGCAACCAGCAAATTGAGGCCTTGAGCCGGATCTCATCAGATCGTTTTACAGAAGACATGGTGTCCCATGTCAAGACACATTTCCCAAACCAATATAAAATAGCAGGAGAGCTTGCCGTACGCCAGGCACTGCCGACCGTTCCACGGTTCATGTCCTGACTCAAAAGGGCAAGACAACGGAGAACCCAAGCCGCAACTGGGAATGGAAGAAAACCTTGCCGGCCGAGCTGGACCTTAAGGAAGATGATTTTATTCATCTGCCGGTTCTGTTCACAAACTGCGACGACACGCGGTTGATTGCCTATACTCCTGGTGTGGTGAACTCACTGGTTCTGACCGATGCTGATGAGCAAGGCAAATGCAACAAGGTCAGATTGGTCATGCCAAAACCTTTCGGGCCGGTGGACTCCGGCAAGTGCAAGTTTGAAGAGGATATTACAAAAAAGCTCAAGGGAATCGCCGAGGTCGTCTTTGTAGATGATTTTATGGACTACCATGTGGCAAGCGGTGAAATTCACTGCGCCTCAAACAGTCTTCGCATACCGCGTTACGACAAGTGGTGGTGGGAAATAGACTGGCTGACCTGATCCAGAGAGAACGAATGAATTCATGTAAATGGCTGGGTATTATTTTTCTTGTTGTACAGGCTTTTCTGACGGGCTGTTTAGATGTAAAGGCCGGCTATCCTGCTGATAGCGGCAAAAATATTCTCATGAAAGGGGATGAAATGAATGATGTGCGGTTGTTTCTTATTGCCCGGGCCGAGGGAGACCTTTACCAAAAAGAGAAGGAAAAACTCTTGAGTTCTGAAGAACATGTTTCCGCTCTTCTTGAGGAAAGTCGTGACAGTGATCAATGGGAATATCACATTGCGGCCTCCATCATTGATGGATGGCGTAAGCACGGCAAGCTCTATGAAACCGTCCTTGGTGAGATAGAGGCCATTGACGCTGAAAAATACCGGCAGACAGTCAAGGGAATTGAGAAGGATATCCTTCCCCTCTGCTGGGAAATGATATTAAAATTTGGCAACCAGTATGAACAATGGAAAATTATTACATTCCTCTACATGATTTCAGCCGTTCCTGATGAACGTTCGATTGAACCACTGATGTGGTTCATTGAAAATACGGACAGTGAAGAATTAAGGCAGCGTGCTGCCCGGGCAATTACTTTTTTACCGAAAGATGCCGTAAAAACTCGTCTTAAACAGACGGAGGAACAGCATAACGAATTAATAAAAACAGTAAAAGATGCGCTTTTTGAAAGTTGATTATAAATAAAGAGGTTGCGAAGCCCTGACACATTGGCTGAAGGTTCATAGTAAACGCAGCCCCCCCACCCAACCCTCCCCCCAGAGGAGGGACTTAGGGAGGGGGGAGCTGTAGGAGCGGCTTTAGCCGCGAAAAGGGCTGGCAAGGAGATGGAACTGCTTGCTTGCCAACCCGGAAAATTCGCGGATAAATCCGCTCCCACCCTCATTTTTCGCCAGTTACTTGCTCAGGAGTCTGAAAATTTGTGATATTCACAAAAAAAATCTGCACTTTGACTTAGGTCAAGGAAAACTCTCGCTCATTGAGCTACATTGTCAGACAGTTAATGACAAGTGATGCTAAACAGCTCTTTATTTTCCCGTATCACTTTTAAATGGCATAATGTCTCAATGCTCAATTCAAACAGGAGAAAAAACAATGTTTTGCAACCAGTGTGAACAAACAGCCAAAGGTAAGGGATGCACAAAAATAGGCGTCTGCGGCAAAAATGAAGCCGTCGCCTCCCTCGAAGATCTTCTTACCCACGCCGTCCAGGGATTATGCATCATTGCAAGTCAAGGCCGCAAGGTCAATGTTATTGACAATAAGGTAGATCGCTTTGTCTGCGAGGCCATTTTTTCCTGCCTGACAAATGTTGATTTTGATCCCTTCCGTTTCCAGCAATGGATTGAAAAAACCGTTGCCCTGCGCGAAGAACTGAAATCCAAAGTAAAAGCCGCCGGCGGCAATGTGGATTCCAGCACAGCCGCAGTCAACTTCATTCCGGTAGATTCCCTTGAAGGTCTGGAAGCACAGGGTGCGGCCCTGAACTTTATCCCCACTCTTGACGCCAATGAAGATCTGCGGTCATTGAAGCAGGTCACCATGTATGGCCTACGCGGTCTAGCCGCCTATGCTGACCATGCAGCCATTCTCGGCCAGGAAGATGACAGTGTCTATGCCTATATCCATGAAGCCATGGCAGCGCTGACCACCGACATGGGACTTGATGATCTCGTCGCTCTGGTCCTGAAATGCGGCGAAGTCAACCTCAGGGCCATGGAGTTACTCGACGCAGGCAATACCGGCACCTATGGTCATCCCGTGCCCACATCGGTCCCCCTTGGTCACAAGCCCGGCAAGGCCATCCTGATAACCGGCCATGACCTGAAAGACCTGTCCATGCTCCTGGAACAGACCACAGGCAAAGGCATCAATATCTATACCCACGGCGAGATGCTGCCCTGTCACGGCTATCCGGAACTGAAAAAACATGATCATTTTCATGGACATTTCGGCACCGCCTGGCAGAACCAGCAGAAGGAGATGCCCAAATTCCCAGGCGCCATCCTCTTCACCACCAACTGCATCCAGAAGCCGAAGGATTCCTACAAGGAAAACGTCTTCACCACCGGCCTGGTGGGCTGGCCGGATGTTGCGCACATCGGCGCGGATAAAGATTTCAGCCCGGTTATCAAAAGGGCGCTGGCCCTGGAAGGTTTCACAGATGAAGTTGATAATGGATCGGTCATGGTAGGTTTTGCCAGAAATGCGGTGCTGGGCGTTGCCGACAAGGTTATCGAAGCGGTGAAATCAAAGGCTATTCGCCATTTCTTCCTCGTTGGCGGCTGTGACGGAGCCAAACCAGGTCGAAACTACTTTACAGAAATGGTGGAAAAAATCCCGTCAGACTGCATGGTACTGACGCTGGCCTGCGGCAAATTCCGCTTCTTTGATAAAAAACTGGGCGATATCGGCGGCATTCCGCGTCTGCTCGATATCGGACAATGCAATGACGCCTATTCCGCCATCCAGATTGCCGTAGCCCTGGCAGGTGCTTTTGAATGCGGCGTCAATGATCTGCCCCTGTCTATAATCCTTTCCTGGTACGAACAAAAAGCAGTGGTTATCCTGCTGACCCTGTTCAGTCTGGGAATCAAAGACATCCGACTCGGACCTTCCCTGCCGGCATTCATCACCCCCAATGTCCTCAATGTATTGGTGGAGAATTTTGCCGTCAAACCTATTGCTGCAACTCCCGAGGAAGACTTGAAGGCCATTCTCGGTTAAACATTTCCCAAGGGCTGAGATTGTCAGACAGAATGCTGAAGAGTTAATAACAACTCTTCAGCATTCCTGCTTTTAAAGGCGGATTTCCCTGCAGATTTCACGACTACCCCGCCGGCTGGACTTTGCCCGATGCAAGAAAGTGATATTTCAAAACCCTACCCGCACGCAACCTCCTAGTTCTTCAATGATTGAAGAGGCGCAGGAATACGTCCGCCTCTTTTAACAAAAATATCTGCTGACACTTGACTCACCGCCATTACCGGGGCCTCACCCAGGAGACCGCCAAAATGAACAAAATCACCTACATCTTTACCGGGGGCCGGAATTATTCTCACTGCGGTAGTTTTATTGTTGGCACAACCAATAGCCATCTCATCAGCTATAATTGCAGCCAGGGTCTCAGCACTTGTATCACCCGGGATAGCTATCATGTCAAGGCCCACAGAGCAGACACTCGTCATTGCCTCGAGTTTTTCAATGGTAATTGCGCCAACTTTTGCCGCCTCGATCATGGAGGCATCTTCACTCACCGGTATAAAAGCACCGGAAAGGCCGCCCACCGATGAAGAGGCAAAAAGACCGCCTTTTTTCACTGCATCGTTAAGCATCATCAGTGCAGCAGTTGAACCGGGCGCACCGGGCATGGCAAGGCCCATGGTCTCCAGAATCTGTCCCACCGAGTCGCCCTCGGCAGGTGTGGGAGCAAGGGAAAGATCGAGATTACCAAAGGAAACACCAAGTTGTTCTGCTATCTTTTTACCAACCAGTTCACCGGCGCGGGTAATCTTAAAGGCGGTCTTTTTAATCGCCTCAGCCACCTCTCCAAGGTCAGCATCGGGACCGAGTCTTTCAAGAGCACGGCGAACCGCTCCGGGGCCGCTTACTCCTACGAGTATTGAACTTTCGCTCTCTCCTGCCCCGTAGTATGCTCCAGCCATGAAAGGGTTGTCTTCAACGGCATTGGCAAAGAGAACTAATTTTGCGCAACCGATCCCATCATACTCTGCTGTACGCCCGGCAGTGTCTTTCATTACCTGACTCATCGTGTAGCAGCCATCCATGTTTATACCCGCTTTGGTGGAAGCAAGGACAACAGAAGCGCAAAAACGCCGGGTAGAGGCCAGAACTTCCGGCATCGCCTCAATCAACGCTCTGTCAATGGATGTTTCTCCCTTCTGAATCATGGCAGTGTAGCCGCCGACAAAGTCGACGCCAATCTCTGCTGCTGCCTTATCTACGGCATTGGCAACCTCCATAAAGGCAGCCGGATCAGCGACGGGAACCACCCAGGAGATGGGGGTAAGGCTGATTCTTTTGTTAATAATGGGCAGCCCATATTCGTCGGAAACAAATTTGGTTTTTTTGCTCAGCTTTTCTCCCTTTGTCAAAATTTTTTCACGGATCTTGCGTGCGCAGGCAGCAGGATCAGGATCGGAACAGTCGAATAGAGAGATTCCCAGGGTTACTGTCCTGATGTCCAATTTGTCATCAGCGATCATTCCTACCGTTTCAAGTATCTCTTCATTGGTAAATTCCATGTCGCGTCCTTATACCCTGTGCATGTATTGGAAAACTTCCGAATCCTGAACCGTGACATTAAGAGACATGTTTTTGATGGACTCCTTCAGCTTGGCAGTGATCGTCGGCAGGGAGAGGCTGGAATTCATTCGATCGGCCAGCAAAGTCATGGCAAAAATTTCATCACCAAGGATCTTCTGATTAATGTCGATAATATTGATATTATTTTCAGCAAGGGCAGTGGCTACTTTGGCAACGATTCCGACATCATCCTTGCCGATTACGGTTACAACGATGCGTTTTTTATTCTTTCCCATCATTTATCCTCTTTTTATTGCCGCTCTTTTGCATAAAATTTTTGAAATTCCCTCGACAATTTCTTCCTGATCAAGAGTATTACAGTCAATAGTTAATTCGGCATACCTGTTATAAAGAACTTGTCGCTCATTATACAAATCCCTGAATGTCTGATCCTTTGATCTGGCTATGCCACGTGTATTGAAATTGTGAATTCTCTTTGTGATTTCTCCATAGCCTACTTTCAGAAAAATGATCGTTGAAATCGCTTTCAGATAATTCATTGCTTTGTCGCTGTAAACAGCACTTCCACCGGTTGCAATGACGTGATTCTCAACATTGATTTTCAGAATTTCCTCTTCTTCGATCTTCCTTAAATTGAGATGATCGCTTTCATCAATTATCTGTTGCAATGATTTTTGCCGATTTATCTGAATGAGTATATCCGTGTCAATAAAACCAAAGGATAGTACCTTGGCAAGAATTATTCCGATTGTGCTTTTCCCTGCACCAGGCATACCTATAAGTGTCAGATTTGACTTCATATGGAATCAGTAGGAATCAATAGGGGACAGACCCTCGACGTCCCAGTGCTCCGGCTATTTCTTTTCTGCAAAAGTGGCTGCCAAAAATGAACGTATTGGCCTCTAATTGTCTAAAACATACCTGATCTTTCTTCTCAGTTCTTGCGTTTTATAGGGTTTTTCAATGAACTCATCCGCTTTGATGTGAAAATCTTCGTCATTGTGGCTCTCAGGGCTGTAAGCGCTTGCTATGAGAATTTTGAGGGATGGATCTATTTCTCTGAGACATTTATACGTTTCTATCCCATCCATCTCAGGCATGATTATGTCGAGGATGACCAGACTGATCTTCTTTTTTTCTTTTTTGTAAACATCAACGGCTTCCAGTCCATTGGTGGCGGTAAGAACCACGTACCCCTTGGTCTCAAGTATCTCTTTTGCGAATTTTCTGATAACCTGCTCATCATCTACCACAAGTATTGTTTCACATCCTCCCCGGATGTCTACTTCAGTCTCATAAATGGCTTTTTGTACCTCCTTATCAGATATGGGCAGTAAAATGTCAAATGTTGAACCCTTGCCCGGCCTGCTGTGTATCTCAATATCCCCCCGATGTTTCTTGATAACCCCATAAGCGACGGCAAGCCCTAATCCTGTCCCCCTGTCCGCATCTTTAGTTGTAAAAAAGGGATCAAATATCTTACTCTGAATTTTCTCCGATATCCCTTCCCCGGTGTCGGCAATGGATATTTTAACATATTTGCCTTCTGTATGTCTTTCCTGATCGTTGTCCCTGCAATCAAGATTCTCGGTCGTAATGGAAAGCTTTCCGCCATCCGGCATGGCGTCGCGGGCATTGACGCAGATGTTCAACACGACCTGTTCGATCTGTGATGGATCCGCCTCTATTGTCCATAAATCAGGGGCAAATGATTTTTGTATATGAATTTTTTTGGAAATCGTTCTCGCAAGAATACTGAGTATGGCCTTTATTGTCTTATTGACATTGATGACCTGGGGTTGATAGCTCCCGCTCCTGCTGAAGGTCAGAAGTTGCTGGGTCAATCTTGCAGCCTGGATGGCAGATTTTTCAATCGTATCCACATCATCGTACATGGGGTTGGCCCGATTGATCTTGATTTTCAGCAAAGAGGCATAGCCGAGAATACCTGTCAGGATATTATTAAAATCATGGGCGATTCCTCCTGCCAACGTCCCCATTGACTCCATTTTCTGTGCCTGCAGAAGCTGCTTTTGGGTCGATTTCAGTTCCTTGAGCGCTGAATCCAGTTTAAGATTTTTTCCAGCGAGATTATTTCGTGAAATTTCAAGATCGAACACAACCTTTTTCAAAGGTGAAATATCGCGGAAAATATGCATGCATCCAACGACCTCTCCTGACGAGTCCATTAAAAGAGACGCGCTGATAAGGATGGTGAAAATATTTCCAGAGTCGGTACTTATTGTTGTTTCGACATTAAAGATATTCTGATTGGCATCGAGCGCCTTCTTAATAGGGCATTGTGTTTCACAGAGATCGACTTTCAGGACATCTTTACAATACATGCCAACAGCTTCCTGCGGACTAAATCCTGTGAGTTCACTTGCTGCGAGGTTAAAATAATTAATCCGCATCTGGCGGTCGGTGGTAAAGACCGCATCGGGCAGGGAGTGGAGTATATCAAAGGCGCTGATCTCTGAAGACCCTGTAGACCACTTAATTTTCATGTTGTTTGTCAAATTCATAATGTCAAGCAATCTGATTTCAGAAAAACCTATTACGATATTAAGGACTCGCTAAAGAATAACTCAACAGGGATGGAATATGAAAATACTTTTGAGCGAGCCTTTGATTGCAGGCCAAGCGCAACCGGGAATAGGGAAAAATTATCTACAGGAAAAAGAGTTGACAATTCCAAGTTCCTGATCAGCACATGGGCCATAAAGGTAGTGAAATAAAGACGGGATGGACGATTGTTTAACTTATTTTTTCGGGTTCCGGGTGTAGCTCCGCAACAAATCTGCAGACAGGATGCCCCATAGAACGGCAAAATACTTCTCTTGATATAA
The DNA here is from genome assembly GCA_030667965.1 of Deltaproteobacteria bacterium. Taxonomy (GTDB): domain Bacteria; phylum Desulfobacterota; class Desulfobulbia; order Desulfobulbales; family SURF-16; genus JAHLLM01. Next base: position 1,099 of record DAOUUW010000042.1, on the reverse strand, counting down.
ATGTGCCCATGCCGTCCGGATACGCAGAACCATAGACAAGATCCATATAAGATGCGGTACATGCATTGAACATATAGCAACGCCCGCGTGGCTGGGGACCGTATTCTTCAAGGTAGCGGGCTGGATCATAAGCATTTTTTACCGTAGTGACTAGTTTTTTGCCGGGGATCAGCTCATCAACTTCAATAAACCCGATGCCGAATATATTCGTAAATGCAACCAGGGCGTAAATCTCATCCTCAGGGGTTTTAATCATTGGCAGGATCAAGTCACGCCAATGCATGGATGTCCGTGCTCCATGGAAGGTGTGATAACCACATTCCAGTACGGCGTCATAGAGCTTTTGCTCTACTGCTTGAGCTTGTGTATCATCCACCATGTTGATTATTTTTGAAACCAGTTTAAAAAGGAATTCATTATAGTTCATCATCACATAGACGCCGAACGCAGCCATAATCCCTTTTTCATTACTCGCGATCGGCAGGCTTGATGCCAATTCGATTATTTTTTGGCTGTTAATTGCCATTTACCCTTTTATCCTTTTATCCTTTTCGATACCTGGAAATTACAGTGGTTGTAATGCAATATCATGCATTGCGTTTCTTCCACCTCGTACGTATCCGGTTCAGCCTCAAATATTGCGCCAAGTATTCCTGCGATAAATCCACACGTGAAATAACAGACAGGGGTTGCCCTGCGACCGTACTTTGCCAGCCACGAGACCACATAGTAGGAAGAATCTGCAGAGGCGGTCCCGCCTTCTGCGGTCAATCCACTCAGATCCAACCTGCCAAACCCCATAAAACGATACAGCTCAGATGCTTTCTGCAGAGCCTTATCAAGAAATATTTCTTCTTCATTGCAGAAAATATTTTTAAAATGAATGAAAAATTCTTCAGCCGCTGTTTCTTTAATAACAGCATGTCCATCAATAAAAGTTATCTCTTCAATAGCTTTTAACTGAAGTTTCCTGAAAAATATTTTCGAAAAAATAAGCACCCTCAAAGATGAATGCTATTGTTAGTTAGGAATATTTCAATTTCCATGCCAACCTTAACTTTAAAACAGACAGAAAATATGTAGAATCAACGAGATAGAG
>DAOUUW010000183.1 GCA_030667965.1 Deltaproteobacteria bacterium | reverse complement strand
TTCTAAGGGAATATTGCCTAAGAATTCATCAAGGATCGGCAAACGCAATTTCAACAAAGAAATGCTGCGGGCAGGCCGCAGATTTTTTACGTTATGCATAAACTCAATATAACGCTTGACGTTATACGTTACAGAGATTAATGTATTAAATATGATCCAGTTATTTAAATGCAAAGACACGGAAAAGATATTTAACAGGATTTTCTCAAAGAAATTTCCAAATGATATACAACAGGTGGCTTTGAGAAAGCTTCGCATGCTGAATCGTGCCACAATTCTAAATGATCTAAGGGTTCCCCCTTCCAACCGTTTAGAATTATTGAAAGGCAACAGAAAGGGACAATATAGCATTAGAATCAACGAGCAATGGAGAGTCTGCTTTAAGTGGCTGAACGGGGATGCATTTGACGTTGAGATCGTCGACTATCATTAGGAGGTTATGAAGATGAAAAAATTAAACCCCATACATCCAGGTGAAATTCTGTTAGAGGAGTTCTTAACACCTATGCATCTTAGTCAGAATAAAATTGCCACTGATATAGGTGTGTCGCCCCGCCGTATAAATGAAATTGTGCACGGAAAAAGAAGAATAACTGCTGAAACCGCGCTCCGCCTGGCACATTATTTCAAGATGTCTCCACAGTTCTGGCTTGGCCTGCAAATGGATTACGACCTTGACGTTGAGAAAGACCGGCTTGCTGGACGTTTACCAGAGGAAGTAAAAACATATAAAGCTGCATAACCAGTAAGGATTGATGCGACAGGCTTTTTTGTCGCTTTCAATCCTTTGTTCATGAGCCGCGGGCTAAGCTCTAAGGGGGTCGGGTCGCGTTAACTAAAGGAGGCGATCATGATCGGACAAAGAGGTATACTTGAAAAAATAAAAAAATGAAGAGCAGCAAGCGTCATCGGCTATTACCGGGACAACAACGCTCCTATCTGATCAGGCTCAGTGCTAAACAGCGCATCGGCGAGCGTACAAAAAAACTCCGTTTTCCCTTTGATTTCACTTATCATATATGTCTCCTTTTTCCTGTTTTTTACAGAATTATGTCGAATCAAGCCTGAATTAATTCACAGTATTTTACTGTGTTCTGTAAACTGTCTTCCAGCTTTATTCAGATCCTCCCACAGATCTTCCACCCATTGATATCGTTTGTTAGTCTCATAGAACATGGCCTTGAGAATGACCTGTTCTATCCGCATAACGGTTCGTAAAGTATGGGTCGCATTTGCAGATGATTGTCTCTGTGGTGAATTTTCCAGCAGATTTATGTTAATCTGCAACGGATACTAACCATAATTTTAAAAAAATCACCATTTTTGCAGATGCGTAAATTTTACAGGGGGAAGTCCGTCCTGGAATTACTTTCAGGGAGCAATTCTGCATTGGTGGAAGATGTTTTGGCCCTGTTTATAAAGCTGGTATTGAAAAAGAAGGAAAATACATTGTTTTTTTGTTAAAATTTCCCCTGCAATCGCTTTGATTTTAACATTGGTGAGAAATGCGGGCTAACTTCTTACTCACAAAGGGATTTTTTCGTGGATAAAAAGAAAAAAATCATTGAAGAAAACAGAAAACAGAAAAATGAATGGACGTCTGAACAAGTTTGCGAGGAACTAGGCTCACTTGTTAAAGAAATTGCTGATCTGCAGATAACCGTCATGGGACAAAAATTAAGCCTTGCTGACGCTTTTACGTTCTCCATCAGAAAACAGTTGAAAAAAGGTGTGGTTTCTTGTGAAATATTTTTGCAGACGACACTTGCCTCTGCAAAGGCGGAGGCATTTTCAGGAAAAGAGCAGAGAATTGTTGGTAAACAGTTTAAGTCTTCCGGCGGCAAAAAACTTAAAAAAGATATCAGTCGTTTGTGGAAAGATGTTGTTAAGACGATAAACGAAGAAACAGTTCCTTCTCGAGAAAGTGGTGCAGAGCTTTTGAAAAAATGCGAAGATTATACGTTATGCACAAACAACGAGTGGTCTGATTTATGGCGTGACTGCATTTTGCAGGTAAAGCTTTGCCTGGATGCGGCTGAGGGTGGTGATTTTACTGCTGCCCGTGAAATGGTGGTCGAAGTGAACCGGTTGACCAAAGAATGTCATAATCTGTATAAATAAGTCAACGACTATCAACAGAAGTCGATAGTTAACCCTTAGTGGCCTTCGTGTGCTTCGTGGTAAAATAACAATTTATACGCGACTTTGACGTTGCCGTAATAGGCTGCCTTGTTGCATTGACCTCATCGGTTAATTATGATATTCAAGTTGTAGGAGGCATAAAATCAGGATTTTTTGGTGGTGAGGGATTTTTTTTCGCGGTTCTGACCGGACCGGGTCATGTATGGCTGCAGTCACTGCCTTTTTCCCGTTTTGCCGGTAAAATTCATGCGTCCGCTCCTCAAACCGGTACTGCCTCCAGTGGTGAAGGCTCTGTAATTGGGGGGTTGGGGAAACTTTTTTAGGATTGATTATGTCTGAAAACAATACGTCATCCGCAGTAAATACCGCCAGGCCTGTTATCCTTATCGCCTGTGGCGACTTTCCCATCTGCCGGGAACTGATAACGTTTCTGGAAAGATATTTTACGGTTTATTCCGGCCAATATTGTTCTGAAGTTTTTGATCTAGCCTCTCTTCATTTCCCTGATATCATTCTTCTTTCAGCAGATAAACAGTACTGTGACGGCATCAAGATTTGTGAAAAGCTGCAGAAGAATCTTTTTAGACGCCGTCCAGCCCAGGTCATGCTTTTTGGCCCGGAAGATGATGAGCTTATTGATAAAGCTTTTGAGGCCGGGGCTGATGAGTATATTCGCGAGCCTGTGCACTGGAACCTTTTGCGCCATCGGGCTAATTCGTTAATCCAGAGAAGAAGGGACAGCCTTGAATTAAGTGATTTTACCCGGCGCCTTGAGCAGATAAATCGTGAACTCGAATCTTTTACCTATGTTGTTTCCCACGACCTGCAGGAACCCCTCCACCTGATTCGGGCCTTTGCCAACAGAATCACCACTAAATCCCATTCCGTGCTCGACAGGCAGGGCACTCTTTATCTGCAGCGCATTGAACTGGCAGCCGGACGTATGCAGAGTTTAATAGACGGCCTATTGCAGTATTCCCGACTGACGACCCAGGCAAAGGAGTTCGAATCTGTTGACTTAAGTAAACTGGTCAAAGATGTTATTGGAGACCTTGAGGTGCGCATTGACCAGCTTGGCGCCATAATAAAAATGTCCGATCTCGGCAAAGTTGAAGCGGACCCCCTGCAGATGCGCCAGCTGTTTCAGAATCTTGTTTCCAACGCCCTTAAGTACAGTTCTGATGAGGCGCCTCTCATTGAGATTTTGTCGTCTTCTATTAAAATGATAGATATCGGTCCTGCTTATCGCATTATTGTCAAAGATAACGGTATCGGTTTTGACTCCTGTTTCCAGGAGCAGATTTTCGGTATGTTCCAAAGGCTGCATGGCAGAGATGCATACAATGGAACGGGCATCGGTCTGGCCATATGTGAAAAAATCGTCGAACGGCATGGCGGGACCATTTCCGCCTATTCTTCATCAGGCCAGGGGGCGGAATTTGTTATTGTGCTGCCTGTCAGGCAAATAAAAAAGAAACAAGCACGAGAGTAAAATATGTTTTTCCGAAGCTTTGTAGCTGCAATGGTATTTGTGCATGTTTTTGCTGCGCAAAGCCGGGCATTTAATTCCCCGGATGAAGTTTTAAAGGTACAGGAGGCCATTGAGGTCATACAGGAGATATTTGCCATTCCGGAAAAATCGATACCTCCGTTTCTGTTGGCAAAGGCCCATGCCGTAGTGGTGCTTCCCAAACTTGTTAAGGCAGGTTTTATTATCGGAGGAAGGCATGGCACGGGCGTCATGATGGTCCGTGACCATTCCGGCAGCTGGCATTATCCTGTCATGGTTTCCCTGTCCGGCGGCAGTATCGGCTGGCAGATCGGCGCCCAATCAAGCGATATTATTCTTGTTTTTAAACATTTGCAAAGTGTTGAGGCGATCCGGCGCGGCAAATTCACCATCGGCGGCAACGCATCCATCGCTGCCGGTCCTGTGGGTCGGCATGTGGAGGCGGCAACCGACGTTATGCTGGAGTCAGAGATTTATTCCTATTCACGCAGCCGCGGACTCTTTGCCGGTATTGCCCTGGAAGGAGGAATTCTGCAGATAGACCATGACGCAACCTGGGCGCTATATTCGCGTTCCGCCTATGATCTGTTAAGCAGGACCGAATTCAGTAAACTGCCCGAGGCGGCGGTGGCATTTCATAAAATGATAGCTGCATACCCTGGCGGCAAAAACTGATTTTCACAGCTACCCAACAACTTCAAAACCAATTTTGCTTATAGCTTCTTTTATGGATGACACCGGCACCGGTTTTGTCTCCATAAAGTCGGCTTCACCTTTTTCCAGATTCACCACCACATCGCTTATTCCTTCAATTTCCGCAAGGGCCTTTGTCACTGATTGCACGCAATGGCCGCAGCTCATTCCTTTAATTTTGATGTTCATCATAGAATTCTCCTATAAAAATTTCATTACCACCAAGTCTCAGGGAATGCGAAATTACATTTGCCTGGGTGAGTGGTAATTACAAATAAAAATGATTATTTATTAGTTAATAGTAAAGATAATTATTTATTGTATGAATTGAAAGCAGAGGAGCTGTTTTTTTTTACAGGTACAGATATGGACGAAGTGAAAGAAAAATCAAAACTGTCTTTTGCCATTGAGGGTATGACATGTGCCTCGTGTTCCAGCCGGATAGAAAAGGTTGTGGGAAATATGGAAGGGGTCATGGACTGCCGGGTCAATCTTGCCACCGGCCAGGCGCAAATCATCATTGATCCGCAGTTGGTGAGCCGCCGCCAGGTGAGAAAAACAATTGAAGGGCTTGGATTTCAGGTGCGTGCAAGTGACTTGTCAACAAAATTTCTCAAAGGCAGGCAGCAGGAGATTCCGGCAAAACTGCAAAGCATGCGGCGATCGCTTTTTCCTGCTTTTATCCTGGCATTTCTTATCATGGTCATATCCATGGGCGAGATGGTCGGTTTGTCCATGCCGGATATTCTCAGCCCAAAAACAAATCCCGTCAACTTTGCCATGGCCCAGTTTGTCCTTGTACTTCCAATACTCTGGCTGGGCCGCAATTTTTATCTCATAGGTTTTCCCAGTCTTCTGCGCGGCGCCCCTAATATGGATTCACTCATTGCTGTGGGAACGGGTGCCGCCTTTATTTATTCTACCTGGAACACGGTGGAGATATGGCTTGGCATTGATGCCGTGCATAGGGCCCATGATCTTTATTTTGAAAGTGCCGCCATGCTTATTGCATTGGTTTCCCTGGGAAAATTTCTCGAAACCAGGTCAAAAGCACGCACCTCTGATGCTATCAGTCAACTTATGCAGCTCTCCCCGGACCGGGCGACTTTAATCAAAAATGACGGAACATATGAAGAAATCATTGTTGATGAGATAGTGGCCGGCGACCTGCTTCTTGTCCGGCCCGGCGAAAGACTGCCCATTGACGGCAGGATTGAAAAGGGACAATCCTCTATTGATGAATCCATGTTAACTGGAGAAAGTCTACCTGTGCATAAGAAAGAGGGCGATGGGGTTGTCGGTGGGACTTTTAATAAAAACGGGGCATTGCAGGTTCGGGCGGAAAAAGTAGGCAGTGACACCACCCTGAGCCGCATTATCAGGATGGTGCAGGATGCCCAGGGGTCAAAGGCGCCCATTGCCGGACTGGTTGATCGTATCAGTCTCTATTTTGTGCCGGCAGTCATGATCATAGCTGTTCTTTCAGCC
>DAOUUW010000116.1 GCA_030667965.1 Deltaproteobacteria bacterium | reverse complement strand
GTTGCCAATGGTTTTCAATCATAGTGACACCTATACCGGTTTTGATTATTCTGTCTAGCCTGTCTAGAATATAGCTATTAGTGTGCTTGGTGTCAAGTTGTTATTTCCCGTGGCTAACGTCCGTTATCACCTGCCCGCTGTTCCGCTGGCAACCAACTTGGCAAGAAGCAATTTGCTTGAATTTACCGCGAAAAGCGGCAGGGCTTGCGGGTCAGGTGAATAACATTGTTGTGCTATTTGATGTAATTACAGAGTGTTACTAGCACATTTTGCAGTTTTCGATGGTTTTATTCAGTTTAGTTTTTCGATAAAAACAGTTGACCTACGCATAGCAAAATAAAGGATTACATAACCAGCAATCATGTTGCTCATTCTTTGAAGATTATCCGCACCACCGACGCCAGCCCCCGCAAGGGTAAAAACAACAATGACACTCAATAAGGAGTGTCCAATCCATAGCCCGATTACCCAACCAATTTTTTGGATAATTGTTTTATTGCCCCTATCCTTTACTGCACACCATACAAGAAAAATAAAAACAACAAATGTTACAAATGGCCCGCTTGCTGCTTGACCATCAAGTGAACTTCGTGCCAAGAATCCAGCACCACCACCAGCAATAAGCCAAAAAAGAACAAAAGCGATTAGCCAACGGATGCCTCGCCATTTCCAAACTATATTCTGTTCCATTTTGCTCTCCGAGACATTCGACAGATTTTTTTTTGAAAAACTACAGATTAAGCCAAATCAATACGGAGAGGGAAATAATTACTCCTAAGGCTACTCCATACCAAATTTTACGTTTTTTCAACAAAATATTTAGTTCATGCATTCTGTTCTCTTCAGCTTTTGCATACATAACCAAAAAATCTGAAACTGATAATGAATGGATAATTGGAGTGCCGTAAATATCAGTTGGAGACCATATCAAATGAATGAGACCATTTTTGTACCGCCATGGTATGGCGTAACAATTCCACAATTGAATTGCCAAAGCTCGCTGATTCATACCTTTATACAGTTTATTCATTGATTTGATTTTTGATTTTTGCCAATTGGCTAAGTCAATGTTTACAGCAGCTTCAGAAATTGCATTTTCTAGTAACTCAATTTCCTCAAAAAATTCTTTTTCGATTCCTTTATCTCCAGAAGCAACACCATAATCGGATGTCAATCTTTCGCCCAAATGTGGCCCCTCAATATGACCTAAGCATGCATAGCTCAGAGGATATTCAGAAACGCTGAATCGATCATTTCCTCTAGGAAGTTTTCCTATTATTGAAAAAATTATTGAAGAGTAATCAGTCATTTTCTATGTCAGCACAACGTTTAACTCAGCGGCTGGCCTAAAAAACTTGCCCGTAAGGCCGCCGCGCTTCTTCCAGTCCGCTGAAGTGCCTGGTTGGGCATTGTATTACTCAATTGTTTCTGCATTATCTTCAATATTTGGTAATGGAGTATTACTTGGTAATTCCTCGGCTCTAGCTTGTGTGCGCCATGTGATTTGAGCTATTTCTCTAATTCTATCGACTAATGGTTTGGCATCATTTCCAAATTTACCTAATACCACTCCAGCCTCTCCAATAAGCCCCCAAAATTTGTCAAGATTGGCGACTTTTTTGTGTAGCTCTTGTTGTAGACTTTCTAGTTTTTTTAAAATTCTTTCTTTGTGATTTTCTCCATACAAATCGCTATTGGAGATATTTTCTCTAAGCTCGTTCACCAAAGTTTGAATTCTGTTTAAGTCCCCTTGGGAAAATTCGTATGAGAACGTTCTCCCTATTTTTATTAGATATTGGTCCTGTGAATTTTTAATAATATTATTAGCGACCACACTATCTAATTGAGAAGCTAGTTTTCCTGAAAAATCGGCTAAAAATTTTAAGTGATTGTCTTTTCCAGTTGGAAGTGATGGGACCGCTATACCCATATTATAAGTTTCATTAATTGCTTTAAGCACACCAAATGCTTTTAAATAATCTTTATAATGACTCTGGTCTTGTTCTTCATTGCTATTGGCATAGAAACCTTTGACTGCTTGGCAAATTGTATGAATTGCTTCGACAGGGTCGTCTGGTAAATTATTGTAAAAATTATCATCAATCATGTTTTACCTCGTTAAATGTCAAAATTTACTGCCCAACCCAAGAATCAGCTGAACAAAAAGCCGAAAAAGGCTTTCCGATCAAGCGAAAAACCCCGCTGGCTTTTTGTTTCAGCTGAATTCTGTTGTTGGGCATTTATAGTACAAATTGCCATTTTGGCTGTAAATCATCAATTAAGAAATTTTCTATTATGTATATTGTAGAAAAAATACCTTTTTCAAAAGCCGTTATCTCTTGTTCTAAATGAGAATAATCTCCATCGCATTCTAACAATAATGTATCACTATCAAATGAGATTATTAATATTGAGTTGTAAGGATAGTTCTTCTTTTGTTTTTTTTTATCGCGTTATGAATATATAGAGCGACATCGTCAACATGTTCCTTGTTTCTGTGAACGTAGGGTTGTGTTTTTGTCGGTGAACTGGCTGTTACAGTTTTTTGGATGTTTTTTGGAGAAAAAGAATATCCGTAATTTAGCATGTCTTGCGTTGCTAAATATTTTCTTACATTTTGCGCTTTGGTGATTTCAATTGTTGTTGTATCATCAAGAATAGCGTCACCCTTCTGGCTTCCAGACATGTATTTAATTTTTCGATAGTTAGTTTTCTCTCTTTGCAGAAAGAACATTAGTGGAACTATTTCTTCGAAAAAGCTTTTAAAGCTATTTTGATTTGAGGGGGTAAAAGCAATTTTCTTATAATCTTTATTTTTTACTAACGAAATGTGCTTTTTGAGCTCATCGGTCACAAAGTCTATATAATATGGAATATCGACATTCCTATAATCAATTGGTGTAATATCTATATCCATATGTCCATCTTTCTTGTTGCCCAACAGATATTCTGCGGATGACAAACCTATTGGAATAGGTGGAAGGTAACCTATCATTTTCAGTTCACATCAGGTCGGCACCCATTTTTAACATAAGCTGTGATTGCGGAGATCAACTGTTTTCCTTCCTTGTCTTCCACAACCCCCTTTCCTGACAATGAAACAGAGAGTTATGCTCTTGTCAAGAGCATAAATTGCCGACCTGGAAAATTGTTGGGATTTCTCCTTTTAGAATCTACCGTTTCTACCTGAATATGCGGAAGACGAACCTATTGGAATAAGTGGAAGTCGTACCTATTGGAATAGGCGGAATCAGATTTTTATCATTTCCAAGCAGTCTATGTATTTTTTTTATTGACAATAGCATTTACTTTACATAAACATGTATCTTACGTAATACATAAAATACTTGTCAATCAAGGAGCATATTAATGAGTATGGATAACGATTTCTGGGAAAAATTCAGATCAATTATTGAACTGCATATTACATCCCCAAAAAGCATGAAATTTTATTTACATTGGTCGAAAAATCTCGAAAAAACCTTCCCTCAGCAACCATTAAACATTCTGACCGGGAAAGATATTCAGGCATATTTGAACCTCATGATTCAAAAGAATAAGTACCAGGAATGGCAATTGGAACAGGCGAATGACTCTTTCCGCCTGCTATTCAGCGAATGCCTGGCATTACCATGGGCCAAACCATGGCCGGTGCGTGTCAATTTTCCTGAAAAACTACCTTCTTCCGATCAAACCACATATCCCAGTCAAACCACTCTTAACAAATTTAAAGACACCATCAATTTCAAAGGGGTTGAAGTGCGTTGTCCCGGTCTTCTGGAAAGAATTCGCACCGTCCTGCGAACCTTGCATTATGCCTATAAAACCGAAAAAACATATTTAGAATGGATTTGCAGGTACATCAATTTCACTGACCTTAAAGATCCCAGCGATTCAGGGGCAACCGAGGTGAAAAAGTACCTTGAATATCTGGCTGCGATCCGCGAGGTCGCAGGGAACACACAACGGCAGGCACTGAATGCCATTGTATTTCTGTATTCCAAAGTTCTTGAAAAACCTCTTGGGGATATTGGCGCCTATTCAAAACCCAAAAAGCCGCAACGGCTGCCGGTGGTGTTCACTCAGGAAGAGGCGGAAAAAGTCCTTCAGACCATCAAGGGTACCATGGGTCTGATGGCTGGACTGCTATACGGGAGCGGGTTGCGCCTTGCAGAATGCGTGCGCCTTCGTGTCAAGGATGTTGATTTTGCCAGGGAACAGCTCCTGATACGCGGCAAGGGAGACAAGGACCGGATTACGGTTTTGCCGGCCCGCTTTCAAAAAACCCTACAGAAACATCTGCAGAGGGTCAAAGGAGTTCATGAAGAGGATTTAAAAAAAGGGCACGGCGAAGTGTATCTACCTCCGGCCCTTGCGAGGAAATATCCCAATACTCTCACGGAATGGGGGTGGCAGTATGTTTTTCCCTCTGCCAATCTATCCGTCGACCCCAGAAGCGGAAAAGTGCGCAGACACCATATAAATGATAGCACCCTGCAGAAAGCAGTAAAACAGGCGATCAGAGAAACAGGTCTGACCAGGCAGGCGAGCTGCCATACGCTGCGTCACTCTTTTGCCACGCATCTGCTGGAGGCTGGTTATGACATCCGTACGGTGCAGGAATTGCTTGGTCACGCCGATGTTTCGACCACCATGATCTATACCCACGTCCTGAATCGACCTGGCATCGCGGTAAGAAGCCCGGCTGATATGCGAATGAACATGTAACTCTACATCTGGTTCCTTGAAAGGAATAAATGCATGTACTTAAATAATGTGCCGCGCAGCACGTTTTTTGCTCAATAATTTTCTTCGCGTACTTCGCGGCGACAAACTGCTTTCATCGATTCTAAAGGACTGACCATGCGCAACTTCCTCACCCCCAAGCAAGAGCGTTTTCTGGAATATCTGGAAACAGAAATCACTGGCGGTTCCACGCCGAGCCTGCGTCAGGCGGCGACAGACCTGGGCATCAGCCATGCAGCGGCGGCGCAGTATGTGAAAGCCCTGGAGACCAAGGGCCATATCAGGCGAGATGGCCGGTACGGCAGAAATATCATGCTGTTGAAAAGCAGAACAGGTCCGGCCCGGCATCATACAGCCGGGCAGCGCTGGAGGGAAGTGCCCATCGTCGGCAGGATTGCGGCCGGAATGCCGTTATATGCCCAGCAGGAGTGGGACGGGGTGGTCGTTGTCGATGGCAACCTCTACCGGGGCAAACACCTCTTTGCCCTGCGGGTCAAGGGTGATTCCATGAAGGACGCCGGCATCCTGGAGGGCGATCTGGTGCTGTGCGAGCCCCGCCAGTATGCGGAAAACGGTGAGATCGTAGTAGCGCTGATCGGCCAGGAGGAAGCAACGGTGAAACGCTTTTTCCTGCATCCGGACCACATCGAGCTGCGGCCTGAAAACGCCGCGTTCGACCCAATGCAATACAGTTTTGGAGAAGTTCTGATCCAGGGCAAGGTCATCGGTCTCCAGCGCGGACCCGTGGACGTGGATGGGAATATCTTCTGAAAGACGGTAATTAATATCGGTTCAGTCAGATCAAACTCTGCCAAATCCACCCGGATAATTTCACCATCCGTCGCAACATAGGCCGGTGTGCCGAAGCTGCTGACGGCTACACCCGAAGGACGCCATGGTAAACCGCTTATTGCATCATCCTTCGTCGATGCGATGAGATCGACCCGAGCAAGCCTGTTGGCCGGGTCTCTTTCAACAACTTAGCAGCATGTAACAGGACTGTCGCATCATTAAAAGAGGGAATTAAGACATTCAGTGGAGTGATACGAAAGCGTTAATTGACGGTGGAACTGAATTTGAAAATGCTTCTTGGCTTTTAATGTGTTTTTCCGTAAAAAATCAGCAAGACAGGTTAAAAATTTAATTTTTCAAAGATTTCCACTGCATTAGATAATATTCTATCGTTATAATAGAGTATTTTATGATACCTGATTTTCCACATCCGGCAGAGCCCGTAGGTTTTATTAAAAAACACCGGTTTTATGCAGCATAGCAGAGAGTGATTTTGCCTGAATCCAAAACAAATCATAAAGAAAAATTGTTTTACCGACAGAATCTTTCATTGTTGGTTCCATTTTTCAAAAAATATCGATTACGCCTTTTATGGGGATTTGCCGCCCTGCTGGGAGTGGATTTTTTTCAGCTTCTGGTCCCTAGGTATATAAAAGGAGCTATAGATGATCTTGGCTCACAAAAAGCAACTGAAGAAATTCTTTTACACTATGCTTTTTTTATTCTACTGCTGGCTCTGGGCATCGCCGGCTGCCGTTTCCTGTGGCGCTATCTTATTATCGGTTTTTCTCGTCTTCTTGAACGTGACCTGCGTAACAGGATGATGTCACACCTTCTGACCCTGGACAGCCGTTTTTTTCAGCGACATCAGACCGGGGAAATAATGGCCCTTGCCACCAATGATCTTGCCGCTGTCCAGCTTGCCGCAGGCATGGGAATGGTAGCCTGTGTCGATGCACTGGTCATGACAGTGGCTGCTCTTGCCTTCATGAGTTACATCAACCCGACCCTCACTCTTATTGCAGTATTACCCATGCCTGTGCTGGCTGTTGCCACCAGGCTGCTTTCCAAACGACTGCATAAACGTTTTAAAAAGGTACAGGAGCAGTTTGCAAAAATGACGGAATGCGCAAGAAGCACATTGTCCTCCATTCATCTGATTAAAGCCTGCACCCAGGAGGAATTCCAAAAAAAAACATTCGGCAACCTGGGCGAAACATATATTCGCCATAACCTTAATGTTGCCGTTATCCAGGGTGCCTTATTTCCTTTCTCCTCCCTGATTGCCAACTGCTGTCTGCTGCTGGTCCTTTATTTTGGTGGTTGCCTGACAATTAATGGGACAATAACAATTGGAGATTTCATTGCTTTTATCTCCTATCTCTTCATGCTGACCTGGCCGATGATGGCCATTGGCTGGGTGACCAATCTTTTCCAGCGCGGAGCTACATCATTAGGGCGTATTCAGCAGGTTTTGCATGAAAAATCGTCACTTGTAACCAGTGATACAGAAAAAAGAGAACTGACCGCACCACGGAAGCTCAGCCTGAGGCATCTCTCTTTCACCTATCCCGGCCAGGGGGATTCGGCCCTTAACGATATTCATATCGATATCACAGCCGGGCTGACAGGCATTATCGGCAAAACAGGTTCCGGGAAATCCTCACTATGCCATATATTGATGAGGCTCTATCCGGTTGCTGAAAACACATATATTATTGACGGCCATGACGTTAACAACCTCGGTCTTCAAGCCGTGCGCGGCGCTATTGCCTATGTGCCCCAGGAGACCACCCTTTTTTCCGATACCATTGAGTTTAACATCGCTCTCGGCATGAAAGGCGCCTCTCTTGAACAGGTGCAGGAGGTGGCCCGGGCAGCATCTATTCATGATGAAATCATGAATCTGAAAAACGGCTATCAGACAAGAGTCGGTGAAAGAGGCGTCAAGCTTTCCGGTGGTCAACGACAGCGGATCGCACTTGCAAGGGCGCTCATTCTGAACCGTCCCATTGTCATCATTGATGACGGACTATCCGCTGTTGATATGGAAACAGAGCATCGCATTATCCATTCAATCTCCTCATATCTTGCAGGACGGATATGTATTGTTATTTCACACCGGATGGCTCCTCTCATTGATGCAAAGGAGATTCTTGTTATGGACGAAGGACATATTGCGGCATGTGGCCCGCATGCTGATCTCATACGGCAAAACGCATATTATAAGAAAATATATACCCATCAGAGAGAAAGAGTCGGGAGAAGGGAATAAGATGCATTACGGTTACGGTTATTTTGAGGAGGATCAGCTTGGTCAGGTCGCGGATATGGGGCTATGGCGCAGGATTATTGCCTATTCCCGGCCCCACTGGTTCAAACTTACCGGAGCTATCCTTCTTTCTTTTCTCGTCATCGGTGCAAGTCTGTCACTTCCGTACATGGTGCGCATAGGTATAGATGATTATATCGTTAACACCACATTAGAAGCCCAGGTTCGCATAGACGGACTGGCAATCCTTGCCGCTTCCTTTATCGGTGCAATCATCATAGGTTTTGTTGCCAATTTTTTTCAGGTAATCATTCTTGAATGGACTGGGCAGACTATTATGCACCATATCCGCCAGCAGCTCTTTGGTCATGTTCTTGGCCTTGATCTTGCCTTTTTTCACAACAATCCCAGCGGAAAACTGGTTACCCGCCTGACAAATGACATACAGAACATGCATGAAATGTTCACATCCGTGGTTGTCACCCTGTTCAATGATTCCATCAAAATAATCGGCATCATGACCATCCTGTTTTTTATGAATTGGCGGCTGGCTCTGCTTCTCAGCCTGCTGCTGCCGATCATTACGATAAACACCCTATGGTTCAGTCGACTTGCCAGGGATGCTTTCCGCTCTATACGCACCCATCTTGCCAGAATCAATTCCTATCTCCAGGAGTCTGTTTCCGGTATTTCCGTTATCCAGATTTTTTTACGGGAACAGGATACATTGAAAAAATTTGTTGAACTGAACAACGCTTATCTGAAGAAAAATCTGTATCAGATTAAAATTTTCGCCATTTTCATGCCTGCCATCGAACTTTTCAGCGCCGTTGCCACGGCCTGCATCATTTGGTACGGAGGTGGTGAAATTATCCGGCAGCAATTAACCATAGGAGAACTTGCCGCCTTTTTATCCTATATGAAACTTTTTTTTCAGCCTGTTCGTGAACTTTCCCAGAAATACTCCATCGTGCAGTCCGCCATGGCCTCGGCTGAACGTATTTTCCAGCTGCTTGATACTCCTTCCACACTCAAATCCACCGTAATTTCAAATGATCATAACAAATTGACAGGCAGGATAATCTTCAATGATGTGGATTTTTCCTATGATCCACAGCAACCAATACTAAAAAAACTGTCTTTTCATGTTCAGCCATGTCAGACCCTGGCCATTGTCGGTGCAACAGGATCCGGAAAAACAACCATTGTCAATCTCATAGAACGATTTTACGATGCTGATAATGGAGAAATTACCATAGACGGTATTAATATCCGTAATTTTGACACCCACTGGCTGCGAAATCAAATAGGTCTTGTCATGCAGGACATTTTCATCATTCCGGCAACTGTGAGGGAGAATATTGTCCTTGACAGCCGGATCAGCGATGATGAACTCAATATGATCATAGAAAAAGCCCAATTGACCCGACTTATCC
>DAOUUW010000228.1 GCA_030667965.1 Deltaproteobacteria bacterium | reverse complement strand
GTTTTAGTGAAAAATATAACACCCAGGGCCATTTCTGGCCCTGCTCAAAATAGTCATTGATGGTCTTTCGATTAGCTGAGACTGCCTAAAAGCTCAATGACTTTAATGACCAGCGGATAGACCTGATTTTGAGCTTCACAGTCCACTATCCAGTCATTTTTGTCAGGAACACCGCCCTCGTGTTAGCGGCCACGCAAAATTGTAGCAAAAACAACCATTTGAAAATGCGTGGTAAAATGTTGCATTTTTCTGGGGCCAGGCCGGAAGATTTTTCCCTCCCGACTAGGCAAACAAGTGATCCCGTTCAGGACTCGATCACATCCTTCATCCTGAAGCTTTTCCCCTCAATCAGCACGGTTTCCGCATGATGCAGCAGACGGTCGAGGATAGCCGAGGTCAGGATTGCATCGTTGTTAAATATCTCGGGCCATTGTTTGAAGGCCCGGTTAGTGGAAATAATCATGGCGCCCCGCTCATAGCGATGGCTGATCACCTGGAAGAGCAGATCGGCGCCGCGCTTATCAATGGGCAGATAGCCAAGCTCGTCAAGTATCAATAATGCAGGCTTTAGATATTTTTTGAGCTCCTGCTGGAATCTGCCGGCTTCATGGGCGGCTGACAGGCAGTTAATGACATCAATGGCCGTAGTAAAAAGGACTGAAAAACCTTGAATGCCTGCATCATAGGCCAGAGCAGTGGCCAGATGTGTCTTCCCAAGGCCGACACCGCCAAGGAAAATGACATTGGCCTTTTTCTTGACAAAATCCAGTTTAAAAAGATTCTGCACCTGCAGACGGTTGATCTTTTTAGGCCAGCTCCAGATAAATTGATCCAGGGTTTTGATGACCGGGAAACGAGCCTGGCGTATACGGCGCTGAGTGGCCCGATCCTGTCTCAGTTCAGCCTCTCCCTCAATAAGGGTGGCAAGATATTTGATGTGCGACCACTCATCCTTTGAGGCCTTGGTTGCAGTCTCTGCATATTTATCCGCAATACAGGGCAATTTTAAATATTTTAGATGGTCATCAAGAGACAAACTCAGTTGTTTTGGAGAGTCAGGGTTCATTAGTCATCCTCCTTGCCGGCTTGATAGATACTCATGTCCGGCGGTTCTACATCAATATCGAGCAAATCCTCCCTGCGGGTGAGGTGGAGAGCACCCGGTTCCTTGGGAGTCCGTGCTTTCTGCTCCAAAAGATTTGCAATATATTCAGACGAAAAGGCCTGAAAGACAAAGGCATCTTCCATTGCTCTGGTCACGGCCTCAGGGCTGTATATCTCACTTAAGGCAACAATTTTACGGACATGGGAAAGTGGATTCATCCTTTTGGCTTCCAGTGCCTGATGATATTCGCTGGCCCGTGACGATAATGTCAAAAAGCGCCTCATGATTAGCTGATCTTTGGCCTTTCGGCGCTGAGCAAGCAGGGGCTTGGGGTGATCCGGGTCCTCAAAATCCTTATGGCGGTCATAGCTGCGGTCATGGCGGGCAACGAGCTTTTCCTGGAGATACAGGCAGAGGCGATCCGAATATGCCTTGAGGGTAAGTTGTGTTCCTGCATATTCAGCTGGTACCGAATAACGGTTTGTATCCAGACTGACCCGAAACTGGGAGGAGGCCCTGACCTGGCTTATGGTGGCAATATCGTAGGGATAAAGCGGCAAGGCCTGTAATCGAGACTTTTCTTCGACGAAGAGTTCCGTGGGCTTCTTTTTGGTTTCACCATGGATCCGGACATTGGCAATGGAATCAAGCCATAGCCTGCATGCCGGATTAATGTGGCTGAAATCCTGGATATCTAAACCACCCAGCAGGTTCTTTTTGACATAACCGACCCCGCTTTCAACAATGCCCTTTTCATTACCCTTCCTTACGTTGCAGGCCGTGATGTCAAAACCGTAATGGCGGGAAAAATCAAGATATTTAGGGTTGAACACCGGTGCTTGGCCGACGATGCGTCTGAGCACCGCGCTTTTGAGATTATCAACCATAATTCGTCCCGGGACTCCGCCGAAAAACTCAAAGGCATGTTGATGGCAGGCCAACCAATGTTCCATTGTCTGCGACACGGTGAATTCGACATACAGCAGCCGGCTGTAGCACAGCACCATCACAAAGAAACTGAGCCGCCGCGCGGTCTCACCCACGTTTACCGAACCAAACGAACCCCAGTCTACTTGGGCGCATTCTCCAGGGGCAAAGGCGAGCTTGAGAAAGGCAGGCGAGCGTTTTGGCCTGATTTTACGGACATAGCGTTTGACCGTGTTATAGCTGCCTTGAAAGCTCATCTCCTGCAGATACTGAAAAATTTGGGTGGCGGTGTAAGGATGCCTTTCTATCATGCGGCCTATCTCCGCCTTAAAAGGATCAAGAATGCTCGCTTTGTTAGACTTCTTTCTGGAACGGTATCGTTCTTCGATAAACCATTTGACCACGGTGCGTTGGTCCAGGCCCAATTCCCCGGCAATCTGGGAGGCATTTAATCCATCCTGTTCATGCAGCTTTTTGATTTTGCAAAAGTTCTCGTAGTCAATCATGAACCGCCCTCCATGATCTGCCTGAAGACCTGGCCGATGGACTGCGGCGGATCCCCGGATTGATTCCTGGTGACCGGTACGGCAAGTTCAGGTGGAGCCAAATCAAGCACCTGATACAGTGGCTTTCTGTAGGCGATCAGATCGTGTTGGACCAATTCCAGTCTGGCCTGGGCCAGGGTGCATCTGTCCATATTCAGCCGCTGACCAATGGATTGGTCAGAGTAATAGCTCAAACCTTGAGCATCTGAAACAGTGATCAGAAACAGATAGAGGGCAGCAGCGGGATGGCTGCACTTGTCAAGGTGGCGGTCACGCACCAGGCGGCCGTCAACCCAACTGAATTGTTTGGGAACATAGCGGATCCGCCTGGGGTGAATAGGGATTTTTGCTGGCATAGTCTTCTCCTTGAAAATTGGGGGTTGATGAGTTGAGAATATCTGCCCCTAATTGTTGCATACGGCGGGTGGTGTTGGCTATGTCATCTTGTAACGCAGTCCCGGTTAAATGAGCGATTAAGCCCACTAAAACAGTATGTTGCGTCATTAAGAGATCTTGTAACGCATCTTTCGTTAACTGCTTCACAACATACTGTTTTTCTACGTTTTTCTCGTTTGAGTGATCTTGTAACGCATTTTCCGCCCCAGTACCCTTGCGCCGCCAGTAGCCGGGATTGTGCCTACGCCATTCTTGGACCCGGCAGACATTTTCCGGGCTGCGAAAGTAATTTTTGTTCTCTCTTTTGGCCAACCAACGGGCCTGAGCAGCGGCCTTGCTTGCCTTCCGGCATTCTGGTTTTCTGCAGTATTCCTGTTTCCGGACGTTGCGTGGGTCTGGTATGAAAAAATCACCACAGTTCCGACATTTACGCTTTCGGAGTCTTTGTGCCATCGATCATTACCTCCACACGTGGATGATCGACTTACAAGAAGAAATGATGGAAGAAAATTAGAAGAAAAAGGAAGAACAGAAGAAGAGAAAAGAAATAATTTTAAATTTTTTTGGGAAGAAAAAGGAGGAAGAAAATAGACAATTTCAGATGGTCAGGTAAGAGGTAATTTCAGATGGCCGCTGACATATGGTTATATTAAGCATGTTGGCGATCAGTTTGGGGCATAGTACGCGGGTAGAGATTTCCCTCACAAAATATGCTATAAAAAAGGCAAAAACAAAATACTGG
>DAOUUW010000212.1 GCA_030667965.1 Deltaproteobacteria bacterium | reverse complement strand
TACTCAACACCGCTGAGATAATCATAGCACGCATTGACATCCATGGGTATCCGTGGCGCAACAAGGCTGCAAATGGGGCGCAATTCTTTTTTGCCCTCCTCAATGCAGGCCAGCAACACGCGGTGTATCTCCCCTGCCAGAGAGGAGTTGCTCCGGCAAAATTCCCTGCGCACCGCCCACAGGGCAAAAACAAAGGGCAGCCCGGTATACTTCTGCCATTCTTCGCTTAAATCAAGGCAAAAAGCGTAGTCTCCCTGCTGTTTGAGGCGCAAGGCCTCATCGCCGATGGCAAGCCGTGCACTGCTCTTAACTTGACCGCCGGAATCCCCATCACGCAGATACAGGGGAGCCACCTTATAAAATTCTTCCAGCAGGATCTTCACCAGGGCAACCGAAGTCTGGGACTGGCCGCTCAGCTCCACCACCTTACCCGAAAGTTTTCCCGGCGCAAGTCTGGAAAATAAAAAAACACTACCCACAGCCCCTGTGGCGCTTATGGATATATCGGCAAGTATTTTGTAGAGATGCGGATGGGCCGCGTATTCATGGGAGGAGACAAAACCCAGATCAAGCTCATTATTAAAAAGCATCCTGTTGAGCGTTGTCGGCGGGGCCTCGGTAACAAGCCAGTCGTCCCGCTGCACCCTTCTCTGCCAGATGACATAGAGCGGTGCGGTATTAATAAAGTTTACCATGCCGATACGGACTTTCACGCTGTCAACACCTCATGTGCCCAATGCACGGCAATGTCTGTTCCTGCGACAGTCAGATACTCATAAAGCTCGTTGCCTGCGTTTTCAATATCAACGGCAATAAAACGGGCTGATCTGCCCGGCGAAAGTTCGCCGAAATCTGCCGACTGCAGCGCCCTGGCACCTGACAGGGTTGCCATGGCAAAGACATGTTCGGGATGCAGGCCGGGATGATCAAGGCGCAGCAAGCGCATCTCCTCCCACATACTTAACACCGGGTTGCTTGCCGGACTGTCTGTGCCAAGACAGGGAAAGAGTCCTGCTTTGAGCATTTTTCCCACCGGAGCCCTGCCCACCCCCAAAAACCTGTTGCTGCCCGGACAGAGGCATACTTGGGAACCCCGCGCCGCCAGAATCTGCAATTCCTCATCAGCTACATGCACACAGTGAACGCACAAAGTTCTTTCATCAAGGATACCCAATCTATCCAGATACTCTACTGATCCGCAACCAGGCGGCATAAAAGAGCCGTCCCACAACCCTTTTTCCTCCACAAAGGAGCGCAAAGGGCCGGTGCCATGGGCAAGAAATTCCATCTCGGCAGGCGATTCAGCAACATGGAGAGGGAAAAGACTGCCCCTGCTCACGGCCCTCTGTTTTAAACCAGTAAGTAGTCGGCTATTGGTTGAATAGGGAGCATGGCCGGTACAGTCATTTTCAAGATCATGCAAGCGGCTGAGACCACTGTCTGCCGCGGCCCTGGAAAGACCGAGCATTTCCAGAAAAAAAAGTACTTCCACAGATGATTCAACCCCAATCTCTCCGCTTTGAACCTGATTGCCGATATCAGCCATCAGAGCCACGCCGCTCTCATGCAGACCCCGCAGGGCATTACGGGCCTCATCCAAGGGGTCCCCGCCTCCTTCCCGGCGCATAGCCAGCAATTTGCTGATCCAGTCGGTTATGTCCCCTTCATGCGCTCCTCTTCCAAGCTCTGCCAGATGAGACAATTCCAGGTGAACATGGGCATTAATCATGGCCGGGGTCAATGCCTTTCCCTCATGATCGATCAATGTTCCCTGGCCACGCAAATCTGAGTACGAACCGATGGCAAGGATTCTGTCGTCCTCGACAAGAACCGCCCCATCTTCAATGGGTGGCTGCACGACAGGGACAACATAAGGTGCGCGGTGGAGTAATTTCATCGATTAACAGAGACTCACACCAAAGTATAATCCATGGTCCGCTGCCGAGGTGTAAAGCCTGCCCCCTCAACAATCTTTCGAATCTCCTCTTCGGATAACCTGAAGCTGACACCGGCGGCGGCCACCACGTTTTCCTCAATCATAGTACTGCCGAAATCATTTGCCCCGAAAAACAGGGAAATCTGGGCGATTTTTGGCCCCTGTGTGACCCAGGAAGCCTGGACATTGTCCACATTATCAAGAAAAATTCGTGAAACAGCCAGCATCTTCAAATAGGAAAAGGCCGTTGTTTTAGGCAGATGAGCATAAACCGTGTTGTCAGGCTGAAATGGCCAGGGGATAAAGGCGGTAAATCCTCCTGTCCTGTCCTGCAGGTCACGGACTCTCTGCAGATGCTCTATCCTTTCTTCAAGGGTTTCAATATGACCGAACATCATGGTGGCAGTTGTGCGCATGCCCTGATTGTGGGCCTCCTCCATGACACCGATCCACTCATCGGCCGAGCATTTGCGTGGTGCTGATTCCCGGCGCACCCGGTCATTAAGAATCTCAGCCCCGCCGCCTGGAATGGAATCAAGTCCGGCCCCGCGCAGCCGTGTCAAAACTTCAGGCACGGACAGGCCTGACAGGGTGGCAAAATGACAGACCTCGGGAGGCGAAAAGCCATGGATGTGGATATCATGACCTTTCATGAAGCGCAGCATGTCCTCGTAATACTCAAGGGGCTTGTCTGGATGAAGCCCTCCCTGCAGCAAAATCTGGGTGCCGCCCAGCGCCTTGGTTTCCTTTATTTTTTCGCTGAGCTCATCAAAACTCAACACCGTACCCCGCTCATCTTCAGGGGCCTTGTAAAAGGCGCAGAATTTACAGGCGGATATGCAGATATCGGTGTAGTTGATATTTCGATCATTGACATAGGTGACAACCGGATCGGGATGGAGTTTTTTGCGCACCATATCAGCCAGCATGCCGACCTGATAGAGATCACCGTCCTGCAGCAAACGCAGGCCCTCCTCCGGGCTGATACGTTCTCCGGCTTCAACTTTGGAAATTATTGTATTCATAAATTTCTTTTTTATTTACGTAATTTTTTGGTGCGCGGTGCGCACCCTACATAATAATATCTTGAATTCACGTAGGGTGCGCACCGCGCACCAACATTCAAAATCCCAACAGCCTTTAATACGTCTTAATCACATCATACAAGGTGCCACGCTGCACCGGCACCCTGCCCGCCTCCTTGATAATCCTCACCAGGGCGTCGATGGACATGGCCTGCTCGGTCTCGGCCCCTGCCATGTGGGTGATGATCTCCTCTTTCACTGTGCCGTCCACATCATCGGCGCCAAACGACAGGGCGATCTGGGCCATCTTGGGGCCGATCATTACCCAGTAGGCCTTGATATGGGGGAAATTATCGAGAAAACAACGGGCAACGGCAATACTTTTTAAATCATCCATGCCGGAGGTAGAGGACAGATCGGACATAGCAGTATTTTTCGGATGAAAGGCCAGGGGGATGTAGGCGAGAAAACCACAGGTCTCATCCTGGGCCTGACGCAGGGCATCAAGATGATCGACCCGCTCCTCCACAGTCTCGATATGGCCGTAGAGCATGGTGGCATTAGTTTTCAGCCCCTGGCGATGAGCTGTTTTAGCCACCTCCAACCAGCCTTCACCTGGAAGTTTTCTCTCACAGGTAAGTTTACGGATGCGGGGACTGAACACCTCTGCACCGCCGCCGGGAATGGAATCAAGACCCGCCTTCATCAAAATCTGCAAGGTTTCATCCACCGGTTTGCCGGCAAGTTTTGCCAGATGGTCAATCTCCACACAGGTAAAGGCCTGGACATGCACATCCGGCCGGACGGATTTGATCGCCTGCAGGATATCAGTGTAATAGCTGAAAGGCAGATCAGGATGGATACCACCCACCATATGAATCTCGGTGATGGGTTCATCGAGACGCTCACGCACCTTGTCTGCCACATCCTCCTTTGTCATCTCATAAGCTTTGTCCGAGGTTTTTTCCCTGCCGAATGCACAGAATTTACAGAGATTGGTGCAGATATTAGAGTAATTGACATGCTGATTGTAGATAAAGTAGGCGTTGTCCCCATTGAGTCGCTGCCTAACGATATTGGCCATATAACCAACCGCCAGCAGATCAGGAGACTCATACAACCTGATACCGTCTTGCCGGCTGAGCCGCTCCTGCTTCTTGATTTTTTCTAAAATATCACCAAGTCCGGTCTTCTCAATATATGCTTCCATATTTTCATTCTCAATTTTTAATTTTTAATTCTTAATTGCCTTTCAGTCCTTCCTGTAGCACCTGCAGCAGCATATCCACCTGCTCCAGCATCTGCCTTCTGTTTTTCTTTGCCAGATCAAGACCGCAGTCAAGATAACTCCCGGCATAACTCTGCAGAAATCTGTCCAGGGTTGCGTCGAGGATAAAAATAACAACCTCAAGCGGCACATCCTGCCGTATCACACCCTGCCTCCGCCCTTCCTGGCAGAGAGGGCCGAAATAC
>DAOUUW010000067.1 GCA_030667965.1 Deltaproteobacteria bacterium | reverse complement strand
CGTATCGGCGGCTGTGAAGCGGATTTATGCCCTATTTCCCAGTTGAAGACAACGAAAGATTTACAGGGTTATGACGGGTATATATTCGGTTGTCCGACCTACCACCGGGATATGACCGAAAACATGAAACGCTTTCTCTTTTTAGCCCATGACGCAAACCTCTCCGGAAAAGCCGGCGGGGCCTTCGGATCTTCCACCCACTCCGGGGAGGCTTCTGGTTATATATTCGACACAATGGAATACGCGCTTCACATGAAGATGACAAATCTCGGTCCATTCAAGCTCAAAGAAGATGAAATTGAAACGAATATGCGAGCCTGCCAGGATTACGGCAAAGCCATAAGCGAAATTTCTTAATTAAAAGAAGCAATTTGACAAAACTCATTTTTAGGAGAACAACATGTCCCAACCAGAAGAAATGTATCAGTGCCAGACAACGAACTGTGGCTATATTTATGACCCTGACAAAGGTGAACGAAAAGGAAAGATCCCCAAAGGTGTTCAATTTAAAGACCTGCCTGACGAATGGCGTTGTCCGGTTTGCGGGGCAACAAGAGCCTCTTTCCGGCCTCTTGCCGGACCAGGCTCGGTACACGAAGAAAATACATTATCACAACAAACAACAACAGATACAGGAGAAGGAAAAATGAAAAAATACAGATGCCTCGTCTGCGGCTATGAATACAATCCTGAAAATGGCGATCCTGATAATGGCGTTGAAGCCGGAACAGCATTTGAAAATATTCCAGACAACTGGGTCTGTCCGGTTTGCGGGGCCGGCAAAGACGAATTTGAAGAAGCGTGATTTTCACTTTCCCCGGTTCCGTCCGGCGCCGGGGAAACATTTTTTCTCTTTCTTGTTCCCCCCTTTTCCTTTAATTTTCATACGATTTCTACCGCTTCTCAAGAATGTGAAATTTTTTTCACTATCCCTCGTCAAAAAAAAATCTCCTACGGAACGTAACCTGCTAGTATAACCATGACAGTATTTTTAAAACTTACAGATGTTCACTTACAAAGGAGAGAAAGTCATGAAAAAAGGGATGTGTTATACAGTTGCAATATTGCTGCTTTTTTTCACCAGTGCAATATGCGGAAAAGGTGTCGAAGCGTATGAAATTAATTCAGAGGATGAAAATTTGACAAACAGCGGCAATGTGTCGGTGGAAGACGACACAGAATGGTCATTTATTTTTTACCTTGCTGCCGACAATGATCAGGAAGCATACGCCGATGCCACCATTGCCCAGCTTTTGGCAGGAACGACCGTGGAAGGAACGACCAAGGTCGACAATCATCCACAGATACTTGTTTTTATAGACAGACAGTCCGTGCCTGGAACCGAGGTGTTCGAAATCAAGGAAGGTGAAATTCTTCCCCTGCAATCTTTTTTGGAACAAAACAGTGCAGACAAGGTCATATTGCAGGATTTTGCAACCTATGCCCTTGGACTTGCCGATAATGACAATGTGGCCTTTATCATAAAAAGTGAAGGGCTGTCCTGGCGGGGCATCGGCCGCGATAATACGCACGATACGGACATAGATGACCAACTCATGCCGGTCGGAGACGTGGCTGAAGCCCTTATCTCCGCCCAGGATCCTGCTACCGCAAAAAACGTGGATCTCCTTGTTCTTGAAGGATCAATAATGGCATTCATCGAGGTTGTCTACGAACTCAGGGATACCGCCCCGATTCTGCTTGCCACCCAATCCAAAATTCAGCCTGACGGGATTCCCTGGCAAATGGTGATCGAGCATCTTCTGGGTGAAGATTCGACGATGACAGCCACTGAACTCGGCATTGCCATAACCGACAACCACCTCGAATATTACTCGGACAAAGGCAACAACGGGGTGCCCAGCTTTGACACCTCGATAAACTTTGCAGCCATGACGGTTTTTGACATGTCTCATATCAGCGACGTTCTGACAGCTCACAAAATCTGGGCTGAAACCACCTGGCTCCTTTTTGATGAAATCTATAATATCCTTCCCCATGCCCGCGATCTTTCCGATGTGGGCGGCTATGGAGAAATCACCGAGTTTGACTACCAGTTTGATATTAAAACATTCATGCTTGAAGGACTTCGGCTGATAGCTGAGGCAGGATTAAACTTTCCGGAACTCACCAAGGCTGTTGTTGATGATTTTGATGGATACCTGGTCGCACTGGAAAAGCTGATTATCTACGAACGGAGCCCGGTCGACGGTTTCAAGCTGCATACAACCAACGGACTGAGCATCTGGTATCCGCCTACTTGGAACAAATACGAGACACGGGATGAAAGTGACGAGGTTTTCGGCTCAACCATGTATTATGAGGACCCTGATATTGGTCTGGACTGGGTAGCGGACTCAAATTGGACAGAGTATCTTTTCGAGTATTTTGACCGTGCCGATGCCAATCTTGCAGGCAATGGGCCTGATGGTGACGAACCGCCCAAACCGGGAGTTTTCAGAAAGATCGATGAAATAAACAACTAGGGTTTACAGGATTCCGACCCGGGGCCGAAGAGGTTCCGGGCCTCATCGCCTTTTACAGATGACCGACGAATCAATCCCCCCTAACAAAAAAGGACGAAATGTGAAGGAGTTGCTGCATAGTTACAACGCCGCTTTAAAAAATAACCGGGAGCCGAATACGGCTCCCGGGCTTCTACAACAAAAAATTCCCAACAGAAAATATAGGCTTCTTCACCTTGTCAACAGCCCTCAAGAGCCTTGACTGGTTTCTTTTCAAGCAGAGACGACGCGGCTTCTTCTGACGTTTCAACTACATCTACTGCTTTCCCCTTAATTGCTTCCAGCATCTCTGCAGCCGATCCCTCTACCTCGACAGTCTTTTCCTCAACCATTTCGGTTACACTGCCGCTCGCATCAACGGTTTCCTCAACCACTTCCTCATGGGCTTCGGTCACTTCCTCGACATGACTCATTTCAGCTACTTCATGGGCGACCGGCACATTTTCATTTTGAGGAGCTTCTGCTGTTTTTTCATCCGAGCCGCATCCACTCAGAAACAGGCCTGCAATCATGGCGGTAATCAAAATTCCTTTCTTCATTTTTTTCTCCTTAATAAAGATTATTTTAGGGTTTCTGCCTCATGGCACATTTCATGAAAATCACATTATCGAACAGGTGCGGCAAGGGAGAAGTTTCCTTCTTCCCTGACGTGGATTCTGGGACGATAAGACCCAATATCCAGTTTAGCATCAATAAGATATGAAACTGTATCACCTGGCTGATTCATCAGATCAGCAATCAACCTGACGCTGCTTAACAGATTTGGACTTGCATTCAAGGTAATGTATCCGTCCCCGTATGCTTCAATAGTCGGCAGATCATTGGCAACGCCGGTTAGAATCTTATGCCCTTCAATAATCACGCCATACGAGATGCCCTGCAGGTTTAAAGATGTACGATTAGGGTTAATAACGTGCAGGCCGATTTCAAAACGGGGGACAACCCCTTCAGACGGCAGGGCCCGGAAAGAAGTCACATTCACCGTCGGAGATTCATATTCCAGCTGAAGAGCCGCGCATCCACAAAACATAACGACAATGAAAGCACAGACGGCAACCAAAGCAGGTTTCATTATGATTTTTCCTTTTTCATTTTTTTCTTATCAGAGTGTGCGCCCTTTGTCACGTCCTCTTCATCATCAACAATCAAAAAACCCATGCCGGCGCATTCCGGGCAGTCTTCGGTTGACAAGAGAAAACGGCTCACCCCCTTAAAATAACTGATCTGTCCTGATCCACCGCAGCTTTCACAGTTTTTTTTCATCATACTTTACTCCTCCGCATTATCACCAAAAAGCTTATGTAAAACGTCGTCAGAAACAATCTTCTCTTCTTCTGCTATCTGCCGAACGGTTTTTCCGGTTTCATAGGGTATAATTGAAAAAACAAACAAAAAAAATTTTCTTCGTGTGCTTTGTGCGCTGCGTGGTTTTAAACACGGACCTGACACTATCATCTCTTTCATCACCACGGATTCAATTGCTCAATGGCCGATACCACCTCTGTTGTGAATTCCACCCTGGCTACGGCAAATTCCTCCTCCGTGTCACGGTCAATCCAGACGTTGCGGTTATGAATGGATGTATTGCCGCTGCTGTCTGTAACCCGCACCGGAATATTCATTCGTTCGGTCTGGGTATGAATTTTCCTGCGGGTATAAGTCCACACCGTTGCCATGCCCTTGTCGGTCGTCCGAGTATAAACACGATGAGGACTTCCCCATGCCAGCCTGACCATGTCATAAGTAAATCCGATATCAATCTGACCGAGACGAATCTTTTCCTGGATATCCGAGCTGAAGGTGTTGAAAATCTCCTGGTGCCTTTCTATTCTACGCTCCCGTACATAGCTGGCGGACATGCAACCTGCAAGCAGGGAAACTGCCAGCAGACTGATAATAAAGAACCGTGTTTTCCGCATTACATCCTCCGGTGTGCTATGTACTATGGACTGTTTTCACTATAAAAACAAAGGGCTAATTTGTCCCCTTCTTTTCTTCATGAACTTCATCGACTTCGTGGCGACCACCTCTCAAAATACCGTAGTTCAGCAAAAAAAAAATCAAGCAACATCTTGTTGTTCACGCGCGGCACATTGCCCGGCGACCCATCCTGTTGAGAAAGCGGCCTGAAGATTGTATCCGCCGGTGTCTCCTTGAACATCAAGCACCTCACCGCCAATGTACAGCCCCTTGACAAGGCGGGACTCCATTGTCCGGGGATCCACTTCACGTGTATCAATGCCTCCTGCCGTGATAATTGCCTCGGCAATGGGACGATGTCCCGTAACATCAAGCCTGAAATCCTTCAACCATGTACGAAGCTGCCTACGCTCCTTTGCCGTGATACTGCTCACCCGACGTTCAGATGGCATGCCGATGCATTCAAGGCATGAGGGCACCATCTCCCGCGGCATCAATCCGCAAAGCAGGCTGCCGAACTCTTCGGTGCCCCGCTTTGCAATATCACGCTGCAACCGTGCATCCAGTTTCTTATCATCAAGGGCGGGTTTCAGATCGATGGAAAAGGAAATGCTGTCTCCATTTATTAACGCATCAACCGCCTCACCGCTTAATGTAAGTACAGTAGGCCCGGTGAGTCCGAATTCAGCAAAAACCAGCTCGCCAAATGCTTCCCGCCGCTTCCTGCCGTTGATAAACATGCGAACATTGACGTTGCGCAAATTGAGTCCTGCCATTTTTCCGGCAAGATCACCCTCTGTCTGAAGGGGAACAAGGGCTGGGCGAGGCGAAACAAGACTGTGACCCACAGACTCGGCAAGACGGTACCCGTCTCCGGTTGACCCGGTGGCCGGATAGGAAACACCCCCTGTGGTCAAAATAACAGCGTCACAAGGGAACTCCCTGCCGGCGGAAACGACACCGGCAATGCAGCCATTGCTTACCAGCAGTTTTTCCACTGCAGCAGAATGATTGATCCGTACTTCGCATTTTTCAAGCCAATGCAGGAGAACCTTAAGAACATCCGGCGCCTTACCGCTTGCAGGAAAAACGCGACCGCCCCTTTCCCTGATAAGTTCGAGTCCGTGAGATTCAAGAAATTCCATCAGGTCGTTATTAAAAAACTGAAAAAAAGACTGGCGCAGAAAATTGCCCGTTTTGCCGAAGTGAGAAATAAAATCGGGAATTTCCGCAATATTGGTGAGATTGCAGCGACCCTTGCCTGTAATGCACAGCTTACGTCCGGGCCTCTTCATTTTTTCAAATACGCTGACACCGGCGCCAATCTCTGCAGCCCGACCTGCAGCCATGAGCCCGGCTGCGCCGCCGCCTATTATAATAATTTTACGCGCTGACATTTTCACCTTCAGGATCGTCGTTCATTATATAGGGAAAATGCGACATTGATCTGCTGCATATTTCGTCGCATTTTGTGAGTTAAATAAGATGGTCTCGTAAAAAATAACAATCACCTTTTCTCGACTTTTCACGAGGTTATCAAATAAAAAATTTCGCTGAAAGAAGCAAGAAATGAATACATTACCTGAAAATCGATGGGAACCAAATTTTTTTTGCACATTATTTCATGAACCGTTTTACAAACGAAGATGAAAATGCAAAAAACCGGTATAGAGAGATAGAAAGGAATTACGGTAAATCGAAGATTTCAAGCATGTAAGCTGATGTTTTTTTGCCGAAATCTTCGATTTGCCGGAGTGACGAACATCGTAAAGTCAAATCTCTTCATAAAAGAGTCGTACTACTATTTAAGGATATAGACATCCGGGTAATCCATAAGTTTCAACGTTGCGGCAATAACGCCTGCAACGGTCGGTGCATCATGGATAATGACGAGGCTGTTACTTTTGTTCAACTCCTCCATCATGGGCTTTGAAAACATGTCGGCGTAATCCACATAATTAGCGCCTTCAACGTGGCCTGCCTGAAAAGTCGCTTCATCGCGAAAATCAACAAACGTACAATTTTTCAGTTTCCTTGCATCATCTTCACTGATCATGCAGGCAGCAAAATCTTTTTTGTTAACTTCAACAAGGGCATCAAGCAGATCCTGGCTTCCCACTGTCGGGTAACCTGCGTTTTTCCAGCCTTTAATGCCGTCTTTCATCCAGTAAACATTCTTGTAACCATTTTCAACCGCCAACCTGGCGGCGTGATAGGATTTCCATCAGGTGCCTGAGGCACAATACAATACAATCGGGGTGTTTTTGTCCCCCGGAAGCTCGGCTACATCAAAATCAACCTCGTTCAACGGCATATCAACGCGCTTATGGTCCTTGGGAACCATACATGTGATGTGGATTGTTCCTTCGGGATGTCCCATCATAAAGTCGGTGGTATGACTGTGACAGGCGACAATTGTTGCTCCATCCTTATGTAATTTCTTTGATTCTTCAATACTGACCGCTGAAAAACCTTCTCCACCTTTTTCCGGTGCCGGAACCTTGGCAGCAAAACCAAACGATGACATGCCGAGCACCAGAAAAAATGCCAGCATAAAAACCGGTATTTTCCTGTACATTTTTTCTCCTCATATTGTTTAATAAAAGTTTAAAGATTTACATTTTCCGTTGATAATAAAGCACCTCCTTTTTTTTGAATTTTGTCATCAAAGACATCAGTAACAAATTTTGCATTTCAATTTACCACAATGTGTCATGTGCTTATGCACAAAACAATACAAAAATGAATACCAATTCAGCCGGTTTAATTCAAGAATAATCGTAAGACTGATATTGTTTTGTAACTGCTGGAAAGAGGGAGGTTATTCTTTTGTTGAAAGAAGGAAACAATGTGAAACTGCAGAATGACGGACGAGTTCTTTTCTTCTAAACTTTAACAACAGTCTTTACTGCCGCCCTTGATCTTATAAATAGCATGATTTAAAGCGGAAAGGACAACTTCAAGGTTCTCCCTGGCCGCCTTTTCACTGCCAGGGAGATTAATGATCAGGCATTGCTTGCGGACACCGGCTATGCCTCGGGAAAGAATTGCATTGGCAGTTTTGGTAAAACTGACCATGCGCATGGCCTCGCTGATGCCGGGAATTTCATAATCAAGCAATGGCCGGGTGGCTTCAGGGGTGAGGTCACTCGGACCTACCCCGGTGCCGCCGGTGGTGACAATGAGATCAATCTTCATTACATCAACCCAATGCAGGATGATCTGACGAATAGGGTCCGGCTGATCGGGAACAATGGCGTACTCGCTCACCTTAAAATGGCATGCTTTAAGCTGCTGCTGCAATTGCGGGCCGCTCGTATCAACCCTTTCACCCCGTGATCCTTTATCACTGATAGTTAACACTGCACAGCTGAACCTACCATCCTTTTGTCCCATTGTCCCCCGCAGCTTCGTTAATTTTCTTTGTTGGCCTCGGCAATAACCTTCTCAGCCATCTGAGAGGGCAACTCCTCATAATGAGAAAACTCCAAGGAATACGTGCCCCGTCCACCGGTGATGGAGGTCAGATCCGGGGCATACTCCAGAATTTCCGCCATGGGCACCTGGGCGGTTAAGATTTCCGCCTTATCGCCGGAATCCATACCCATAACCTTACCGCGTCTACCGTTGAGATCTCCAATAACATCACCCAGACATTCCTTAGGTACCTGGATATTTATATTCATGATTGGTTCAAGCAGCACGGGTTTTGCTTCCTGGGCCGCTTTTTTAAAGGCAAGAGAACCGGAAATCTTAAAAGCCATTTCAGACGAGTCAACGGCATGAAATGATCCGTCAACCAGAGACACCTTGACATCAACCATTGGATATCCGGCGATAACCCCCTTTTCCATGGCCTCGATAATACCTTTTTCCACTGCGGGGATGTACTGGCGGGGAATAGAGCCGCCAACGATCTTATCCACAAACTCAAATCCGCCGCCACTGGGCAGTGGTTCCATCTCGATCCACGAATCGGCAAACTGGCCGCGTCCGCCGGACTGTTTCTTATGTTTGCCCTGCACCCGTGCTTTGCCTTTGATAGTTTCCATGTAAGGCACCTTGGGCACATGCAGCTCCATCTCCACACCGAATTTACGCTTGATTCTCTCTCCGAGTACGGTGAGATGAACCTGGCCGACACCGGCAAGAAGAATTTCTCGGGTCTGGGACTGCCTGGTCAAACTCAAGGTGGGATCCTCCTCCAACATTCTTGAGATGGAGGAGAACAGCTTATCTTCATCATCCTTTTTACTGGTGGTAACGGCAAAGCTCATGACAGGCGCAATGGGATCAAGACCATCATAAACAACAGGATTTTCCTTGGTGCACAGTGTATCCCCTGTAACGGTCTCTTTTAGTTTGGAAAGGGCAACAATCATCCCTGGCCCGGCACTATCAACAGGCTTAACCTCCTTGCCTTCCAACAAAAAAAGCTGGTTGAATCGTTCGTTGGTGTCTTTACCGGCATTGTAGAAACTGTCACCCGACAACGTGCCGGAGAAAACCCGGAAAATGGTCAGCCTGCCGGCATAAGGGTCAGCCATGGTTTTAAAAACAAGAGCTGAAAAAGGAGCATCGGCAAAGGGCGACATCTCAACCAGATCTTCTGTTTGAGGATGCGTGCCTATCTGGCCCGCTTTATCTTGCGGAGAAGGAAGATACTCATTAATGGCGTTGAGGAGAAGCTCCGTTCCCATGTTTGCTGTGGCGACGCCGGGGATGACAGGGCACAGGGTTCCGGCCTGCACAGCTTTTTTCAGACCTTGAATAAGATCCTTCTTGCTTAGTTCCCCTTCTTCCAGAAACTGTTCGATCAGGTCATCATCTGTTTCTGCAACCTGCTCCATGAGCTGTTCCAAAGCCATTTCCACCTCGTCGGCCATATCATCGGGTATATCGGTTTCCTTGATTTTCCCGTCTTTACCAAAGAGATATGCCACGCCCTTGATGATATCAACAGCACCCTTGAAGTTCTCTTCGGCACCAATGGGCATATAACAGACAGCCGCTTCCTGGGGCAGTCGCGATTTAATTTCATCAACAGCCTTGTCAAAATCAGCCCTTTCCTTGTCCATTTTATTAAGAAAAATAATGCTGGGAAGACCCGCATCTTTTACATAACCGGCAATTTTTTCGGTCTGGAACTTGATTCCCTGAGCAGCCTCAACGATAAAAACGGCGGAATCTGCAACACGGGTTGCGTATTTCGCCTCATTGATGAAATTATCATCACCGGGAGTATCGATAAGAAAGGTTGTATGTTTCTTCCAGGTGAAGTTATTAAAGGAGGAACTGATGGAAAGATTACGCTGGATTTCTTCAGGCTCAAAATCCATTACCGAGGAACCGTCATCTACCTTGCCGAAGCGTGTGGTTTTCCCGGCTGTAAACAGCAAGGCTTCGGCAAGGGAGGTTTTACCGCATTTTCCATGACCAAATAATGCAACATTCCGTATCATATTGATATCCTGCATGAATTCCTCCGTTTTTCAAAAGACGCCGGTCGTCTGAGTGAACAGACATTTCAACGCAGACCGGATCTTCGTTTTTATGGTTTATGAACAGTTAATTATTGTTAAAACGACCTCATTGTGAAAATTATTGTCAACATTGAGGGTATTTTATGAGTGAATTATCATTCAAAAAAATCAGATTGCGCATAGTATTCTGAAGTTATTGATAAAGTCAAGTATGTCAATCAAAATGGCTGAAAGTTTCTAATTTTTCTTTGACGAGAGAGCGCTTTCTACTAGAATGAAAAATATGCAATGATACATTACCCGGCAAACAACATCTATCAGAGGAAAAAACAATGAAACTTGCCCAGGCTGCCCAGATGCAGGGCATTGACCGTACGGCAATTAATGACATCGGCATTCCCGGCGTGGTGTTAATGGAAAACGCAGGCAGGGAAACGGCAAAACTGCTTTGTCAACATTTCGGTGATCCCCACGACAGAGAGGTGGTCATTTTTGCAGGTCCGGGAAATAATGCCGGAGACGGTTTTGTTATTGCCCGTCATCTGCAGGAAATGGGGGCGGATGTCGTCATTTACCTGCTCGTTGAACCATCCAGGATCAAAGGAGATGCCTTAGTCAACCTCGACATTGTCCGCAGACTGGGCATTCCTTACCACCTTGCACTTGACGGAGACGATATTAAAAAAATCCGGTTAACAACCTGTTTTGCTGTTGTAGACGCCTTGTTCGGCACCGGACTGAAACGAGAAATAAAAGGTCATTTTGCCGATGCCGTGCAGCTCATAAACAATGCTCCCTGCCCTGTTATTGCCGTGGATATTGCCAGCGGCATTGACAGCGACACGGGCATCATATTGGGAACAGCTGTGCAGGCGGAACTGACGGCAACATATGGAGTGGCAAAACCCGGCCACTTTGTCTATCCCGGACGCAGCCATAGCGGCGTTCTTCACATTATCGATATCGGTATTCCTTCCAGGGTAATCAAACAGGCGATGCTTCATCACGAACTGCTTGATGCTGATACCGTGCGCACCTTCATGCCAAGCCGCTCTGACGACAGCCATAAGGGCAGCCATGGACACCTGCTCATTGTGGCCGGCGCCATCGGTAAAACCGGTGCAGGTATTTTAAGCGGTCTGGGGGCATTGAGAGCTGGAGCCGGACTTGTTTCCCTGTGCGTTGCGGACAGAATCAATGCAGTTTTTGAATCAGCATTGCATGAAGCAATGACGATCCCCGTGAAGGGTGGAGAACATGGAGCTCCTGTTTTCGATGATTTTGAAGCAATCCTTGGGGCCATGGAGGGCAAGCAGGCAGCAGTGCTGGGACCGGGTTGCGGCACGGCGGAAGACACCGCCCGACTGATCAGAAAAATTTACAGGGAGGTGAATATTCCTCTTGTCATTGATGCCGACGGCCTTAATATCCTGTCAGCCCGGCCCGGTGATCTGACAACGGCTAATGCCGTCCGCATCCTCACGCCACATCCGGGCGAAATGGCCAGGATGACAGGACGCACAAGCCGCGACATCCAGCAAAACAGACTTCACGCCGCCAAAGAATTCGCCGCAGAACATAATGTGTTCCTGGTGTTAAAAGGAGCAGGGACAATCATTGCCGCTCCGGACGGCTCCATTGCCATCAACTCAAGCGGCAATGCCGGCATGGCTGCGGGAGGCATGGGTGACGTACTATCCGGCATCATAGGAGCATTGCTCGTGCAGAGAGTTGAGCCATGGCAGGCCTGCTGCCTGGGTGTTTTCATCCATGGACTGGCTGCAGACCTGCCGGCTGAAAAGAAAATATGGGGATATAGCGCAACAGACGTTGCGGAAATGATTCCTATTGTTTTAACTACGCTTTTTAAACAACACTAAAAACAAGGAAAAAATATGCTGACTGCCAAAGACATCATGACAAAGGACGTAATCACTGCAAATGAGGATATGCCGGTTGGAGAATTGGCTGCCCTGCTGTGGAAAAAAAATATCAGCGGAATGCCCGTGGTTGATGCCGATGGGCAACTCATTGGAGTGGTAACCGAAAACGACCTGATCGACCAGACCAAGAAGGTGCACATTCCAACCATGATTTCCATCCTCGATTCGGTCATCATGCTCGAAAGCTCCAAAAAACTGGAAGAACAGATCGGCAAAATAACCGGAAAAACCGTAGGCGCTATCTGCAGTAAAAAAGTGATATCGGTGGACGAAAACACCAGGCTTGACGAGATTGCCACCATTATGTCGGAAAAAGGCATCCATACCCTGCCCGTTTTACGGGACAACAAGCTGGTTGGCGTGGTTGGCAAGAATGATATTATAAAAACGCTGGCTAAATAATGTCTGGAAAAACTTGAAAACTGTCGGTTTTACAGTCTGTTACTCAATGCCATTACCTTAAAAGATATCCTCTAAAATCCTCGGCGATCTCTTTAAACTACTATAAGGCAGCTTCTGGGGAAAGGGGGACGTCCCCTTTCTTTCCCGCTAATTTTTCAACTGATTTTCATAAAAAAGGGGAGTTATGGCTCTTTATCTGGTGCAGCACGGTAAAAATTTTTCAAAAGATCAGGATGCTGAACAAGGACTAACGGACGAAGGTATTGCCCAGGTGCAACTGATTGCCGGAGTGGCAAAGGGGTATTCTGTCAAAATTGACTGCATTTATCACAGCGTTAAAAAAAGGGCTCGCCAAACTGCAGAATTTTTTTCACAGGCCTTGCAGGACAATATAAATATCAAGGAGATAACGGGTATTAAGCCCATGGATGATGTGACGATTTTAGCCTCATCCCTGCAGACTGAAGATAACATCATGTATGTTGGCCATCTTCCCTTTATGGAAAGGCTGACCTCCTATCTTGTTGCCGGTTCGGCAGACCTGAGAGTTTTTAAATTCCAGAATGGTGGGATTGTCTGTCTGGATCAGGAAAAGGAGGACAGCTCCTGGTTTATCAAGTGGGCCCTGATGCCCAAAATAGGATGAGACCTGGATTGAAGTAAAATTTGTAAAAGCTTCATGCAAATTTTCACTTAAGGCCAGTGGTACAGAGGGGTCACAGTGGGGTCAAGTCAATAAAGCAAGTACGTCCCCTATTTCCCAAATACGTCAACTGTTCAACGTAATCACCGTAACTCATGCCGTCGTCCCGGAGGACGTTACAGTAATTCCATAGTTTTTTGCACAATATTCGCTGATGTCATTTATAAAACCTTCCAGCCGGGGACGGCGTTGGCAAATTCTTTTCGTGTGAGGCTGCGATTAAGATTGCCAAGTCCAGACAGATAGTAGCCAAGAATCTTATCTGGAAAACGATCTTCCAATTTGGCTGCCACCTCCAACTCATACACTAAACAACAACGTCCCCTAATGATTTGTAGAATTTATAAACAGCCATAGCCTGAATTGCAGAAATTACATCACCAAGCCTGCTTTGGCTATTAAGGTATGGAGATTCATTTTTATTACACATTAATTATTCTCATTTCTGAAGCCCAACGACCGCCATCACCTACCCGCTGACCAGTTGGCACTTAACTTCCCGGGAAGGAAAGATTTTAATTGCCACCCAAAAAACGGCAGGGTTTGCGGGTCAGCGTGAATGGCATTGTTAGAAATTCCCATACTTTAATGGGGCACTGGTGAACTGTAATGAAGGCCGAATTCAACTCTGAAGTCGGTAGCTTTTACTTTAGGTGCTATTTTACCTTTTATTTTTTTCAGCTCAACAATACCGTATTTCTCTAATGTTTTGAGTGTGCGAGATAAGTTAGATTTTTTCCTGTTAGTTATTTCCTCAAGCTCAGTAATAGAGTGGGGTTTATTATTCATGATTGTTCTTAATAGTTCTTGATTTTCAGTGCTTAAAACCTGAGACATAGATTTTATTGATTCAAACCAAACTTTAGGCTCATCTTTTCGGGGCTTATATTCCCCTTTTGCAATCGCAAGGGTTCTTTTTATGTAGTTAGCCTTTGAGATGATCCCAACTTTCATGACTTTCGTTGCCATAGGTAGCCTCATGAGTTTGTGATGTTATTTACATCGTTCCAGAAGTCATCAAGCAGTTGATACGCACTTTCAAATTCATATGGATGCACCGCTGATTTTTGGTGTTTGTGATCCCATACTTGACGGTTTCCAGAGAATTTCTTCTTTTTAGGAGGTTTAATCCCATGTGCGTTATCATAACCAACAATTCTTCTGTTGTATTTGTCGTGTAGGGTAAGAGAATATTTGATGCCATGGGGAATATGGTTGTTTTTCGGAGTACGATGGACTTTGAATTTTACCCAAAAGCCGTTGTCCATTGGAAACACTTCACCGTCGAGTTGTAAAAGTGTTTCGAGTCCTGCATCTATTCCTGTTTTGACCACTTACCCCCCACCGGTAAAGAAAGCTGTATCGTTATGAGTAGATGATAACTCACATAGCAGATTTTGTCCAAATTTTTTCTAATTTTTCATCGTTTTTGCGGGATGGAAAGATGCGTACCAGTTCATCAACGCCATCAAAGACGCCAGCAAAGACACCAGGGTCAGGTCTACACAATTGACAAAATGGTGAATCTGTCGAGTTACAGTTAAGCCGTAGTTTGGAATTAAATTTGTCAAATATGTAGATCTGACCCCTGTGTCTCACATCACTGACGAGATTCCTTTTTGCCCGCTCT
>DAOUUW010000078.1 GCA_030667965.1 Deltaproteobacteria bacterium | reverse complement strand
TTCAGTTGGAGAAATAGATGAGTATTCGTGAAGACGCTATAAATAATATTAAAACCCCTCTCTTTGAGGCATGTGCCGAAAATGAGGGAGTCAGTACGGAAATATTGATGGAGGGTGTTGCCAGGGGTGTCATTGCCATTCCCAAGAACATACACCATGATTTTGAACGGATCATGGCCGTGGGCAAGGGGCTTTCCACCAAGGTCAATGCTAATATCGGCGCTTCCCGGGACATGCCGGGCCTGAACCAGGAACTTGAAAAACTCTGTGTTTCCCTGAAAGCCGGGGCTGACACGGTAATGGATCTCAGTATGGGGGAAAATCTCAATGAGGTGCGCCGGGGGATTATGGAACGCTGCCCTGTGCCCTTGGGAACCGTGCCGGTTTATCAGACCGTGGCCGATGTGGTGGAGCAGCAGAAAAAGGCCATTGGTGAAGTGACCGTTGACCAGATGCTTGCCACCATTGAGCAGCAGGCCCGGGACGGGGTAGATTTCATGACCATCCACTGCGGACTGACCAGGGATTCGCTTACCCGGGTGAAAAACCATCAGCGCCTCATGGGCGTTGTCAGCAGGGGCGGTTCTTTCACCATTGAGTGGATGAGTTATAATAAAAAGGAAAATCCTTTTTATGAGCATTACGACAAGATTCTCGACATCCTGAAAGAGCACGAAGTGACCATCAGTCTTGGTGACGGGTTACGGCCGGGATGTCTTGTCGACGCCACCGACCGTGGGCAGGTGCAGGAGCTCATCCATCTCGGCGAATTGACCGAACGTGCCTGGGACAAGGGGGTGCAGGTCATTGTTGAAGGGCCGGGCCATATGCCCATGGACCAGATCCAGGCAAATGTTCTGCTGCAGAAAAGACTGTGCCATGGTGCGCCTTTTTATGTACTTGGTCCGCTTGTTACAGACATTGCTCCGGGATATGATCATATTACCGGCGCTATAGGCGGGGCCATTGCCGCGGCCGCCGGGGCTGATTATCTGTGCTATGTCACGCCGGCTGAGCATTTGAAGCTGCCTTCCTCTGAAGACGTTCGGGAGGGGGTTATCGCCTCCCGTATTGCCGCCCATGCGGCGGATATTGCCAAGGGGCTGCCCGGTGCTCTGGATAAGGATATAGCCATGGCCAAATGTCGCAACAAGCTTGACTGGAAAGGTCAGATTGATTTGTCCATGGATCCGGAAAAGGCTTTGCGCTACCGGGAGGAAGGAAGTACCTACAAGGGTGA
Organism: Deltaproteobacteria bacterium; assembly: GCA_030667965.1. Lineage (GTDB taxonomy): Bacteria > Desulfobacterota > Desulfobulbia > Desulfobulbales > SURF-16 > JAHLLM01. The sequence goes on along the minus strand of DAOUUW010000078.1, from coordinate 12,155 downwards.
TGCCTGCAGTATGTGCGGTTCATATTGCGCCATCAAGGTCTATAAAAAGGCAACGTCGGACGGACGCTGCCCCTCAGAGCACTAATCTGTTTGCGGAGGTTTTTGTATGGCTGATTTCCTGACACCGGTGCTGAATTTTATCGACAGTACCCATCTTTTTGAACAGATTCGTAATGTGCAGGTGAAGGCGCTTTTTACCAATCCCTGGTTTCTGGTGCCTTTTATTGCTCAAATGGGCTGGTGGTTTTATAAACAGGCGGTGAACAGCATTGTCTGTACTGGACTGGCCATTGGACTCTGGTGGTTTTCCGGCAGCAGCTATACCCAGGCACTGATTATTAACGGTGAGCTGCAGCCCGGTAAGATCCTGCCGGTGGCCGGAGTGGGCATTGGCGTTCTCCTTGTTCTTATCTATCTCTTTTTTATCCGTTCCGATTGAATGTGGCCCTGCTTGACGAGATTTATACCTGCCTGTTTGACTATTTTGGCCCGCAGTCCTGGTGGCCCGGCGATACTCCCTTTGAAATAATGGTGGGAGCGGTTCTGACCCAGAATACCAACTGGGTCAATGTCAGCCGGGCCATTACCAATCTGAAAAACGAAAATCTCCTCTCTTTTCCAGTCCTTGACACCCTTCCCCTGGGAGAACTGGCTGAAATGATCCGTCCCTCCGGCTATTACAATCTCAAGGCGCAGAGGTTGAAAAATCTGCTTACTCTCATCAGAGAAGACGCTGCAGGGGATGTGGATGCTTTTCTGGCCCGGGACGCCGGAATTCTGCGGCAACAGCTTTTGTCGGTTAAGGGCGTCGGCCCGGAAACCGCAGACTCCATCCTGCTCTATGCCGCCCAAAAACCTGTATTTGTGGTGGACGCCTACACCTACCGCATGCTGACCCGCCACGGCCTTGTGGGCGAGGAAACAGACTACGTCGAAATGCAGGACCTTTTCATGGACAGTCTTGCCCATGATGTCTCATTGTTTAATGAGTACCACGCCCTGATCGTCCGGGTGTGTAAAGAGTTCTGCCGGAAGAGCAAACCTCGTTGTGGTGATTGTCCCCTGCGGGTTTTTCAAACAGTGTAAAATGCAAAGTGTAAAATGCAAAATGAAGGTACTTTATCTGATTAGATAATTTCTTCTCTTTCCCGTTTGCATTATATATCCAGAAAGGTGGTGTCCTGATTTAAAATGCGGCAGCCGTTTTCCTCCACAACCCCCATGTTTTCCAGCCTGATTCCACCCCATCCCGGCAGATAAACACCCGGTTCCACTGTAATTATCATGCCCGTTTGTAGTTTTTTTCTGTTTCTCGGGCTTAAAGACGGCGCTTCATGCACGGCAAGGCCAACTCCGTGGCCAAGACCATGGCCGAATTTGTCGCCAAGACCAGCCCCGGAAATGACATCACGTGCCGCCTTGTCGGCCTCTCTGCCGGTAATTCCCGCCCTGATTGCCGCCGTTGCGGACAGCTGGGCCTTTCTGACCACCCTGAAGAGATCAACGGTTTTCTTGTCCGGCATGCCAAGGACCACGGTGCGTGTCATATCCGAGCAGTAGCCATCTAAAACAAGCCCCATGTCTATCACTATCGGTTCCCCTTCCTGTAGCGGCCGTGAGCCCGGCACGGCGTGAGGTGACGCTCCATTGGGACCGCCGGCGACAATGGTTTCAAAGCTCGGTCTTTCCGCCCCGTTAAGTACCATGGCGTTTTCAATTTGCAGGGCCACCTCTCTTTCCGTCATGCCGGGTTTGAGCGAGGCAAAGATCTCCCGGAAGACGTCTTCATTTAAGCGGACCGATTTTTCGATCTTGTCTATTTCATCTTTTTGTTTACAGGTTCTTATTTTTTCAACAAGGCCGATCAGGGCTACGGTTTCAATGCCGGCTTTTTGGGCCATCACGGTCAATTTTTCCGACGTCGAGTGCAGCATATAATGGCTCTCAAAAGCCAGCCGTTTGATGTTCAGTTTGGGCAGGATTGTTTTGAGCAAAGGAAGAAGACCCTTGGGATAGAGGACAATCTCATAGCCTGTTGCCTCTGATGAGGCGTGCAGTTCAAAGCGGGAGTCTGTCAGCAGAAAGGGAGCGCCTTTGGCTGGAATGAGCAGGACCCCGGATGTTTCGGAGATGGAGGAATCGGTTGCCGTGTATCCGCTCAGGTACCTGCGGTTTTCAGGCTGGCTGATAAGAAGCGCGTCAATTTTTCTTCTTTTTAAGGCCTGTCTTAAGGTGTTCAGTTTATTCATAATAGTCCTTGCTCTGTATAATCAGATAACATTATTGTCGGGAGACAAGGGTAAAATTCACTTGGTGATCATAGAGTTGGCGGTGCAGTTCCTGTATTGCTGCTGGAAGATTATTTGTTGCAAGGTCAAGGGAAATTGGCTGCTTCTTTTCGGAGAGAATGATGGGCGGAGGGGTTGTTGCGAAGCTGTCCGCCCAGATTCGTACTCTTTTTTCCACTTCCTGCCAGTTGCATGAGGATGCCTCGGCATCTTTTTCAAATTGAATGTTGACTTTCACAAGACTCTAAATAATCCTTCCCCTTTGCCCCTTCGAAGTCTGGCAGGCTTGCTTTCCTGCCCCTCACATAAAATCACGCCAGTTTCTGTTTAATATGCTCTTTATACTGGTCCAGGGCTCGGCCGTACTGCTCGCTGAGCTCCAGCTGGATTTTTTGCCATTCTTCAGCAAACTTGGGATGCTGGGAGGGCTGAAGCTTCATCTGCACCCCGGTCTGCTTGGCCAGATTTTGTTCCAGTATGCCCATCTGCTGGGCAAACTGCTCTTCAAGCTGTTCTTTGAGCTGTTTCTTATGGTCAAGATAGCGGTCAAGGATGGACTTCATTTCAGCAAAGACCTGGCCAAGTTCACCACTTTCAGGGCCCATTGTCATGAGACCATGCATGGCCTTTTCAACCCCGGCTTGATTACCCTCTTCTCTGGGCAGGGTGATGTTTCTCATGAAGACTGTCATTGCCCCCTTTTTAACGTGGGGCTGGTCTTCGGGGGTGAAGGCGGCAAGGGATGCCGCTAGATTAACCTCTTCTCCTCTCTGGAACCGGGCAGCCAGGCGCATGCCCTCTTTTTCTTTGTCTTCCGTATTGAAACTATCCGCTGTTTCTGCTTCCATTCTGGCGGCCCGTTCAAGGACCATTTCAAGTGTGCTTCGTATTTCTGCCATAATAGTATCCGTTTATGTGAAAATCTCTCGCAGAGGCACAGAGTTTTTATTTTTTCTCTGTGTTCTCTGCCGGCTCTGTGGTGAATGTTTTTACCGTGGAAAGGCCGCCATGATTCCCCCGTCAACAGGCAGGGTGGCCCCGGTGGTCGGAGTCAGGTTGGTGGCGAAAAAGACCACCGCATTCCCTACATGATCGGCAAGCACCTCGGTTTTTAACAGGTTTCTCTGTCGATAATATTCCTTCAGCCCTTCCGGGTCAAGGTTTCTTGCCTTCATGCGGTCAGGGCCAACCACATCCCATAATCCTGACGAGACACCTTCATCATTAAAGATGGCGTCGGCATTGATCATGTTGACCCGAACCTGCAGGGATGCAAGTTCCAGGGCGGCGATTTTGCCCAGCTGGTGGGCGCCGGCCTTGGAGGCACTGTAAGCTCCAAAGGCCTCGCCGGGAGCGAAAACATTTTTCGAGCTGTTGATAATGATGTTGCCGCCGCTTGCCTGGCGCCTGAAAACCGGCACTGCTGCCTTGATTACCTGAAAAACCCCCATGAGGTTGACATCAAGAACCTTGTGAAAGGTTGTTTCGTCAAGATCTTCAAGCCTGGCTACATGGGCAATGCCGGCATTGGGCACCAGGATGTCAAGACCGCCCGCCTCACGGATCAGCGAAGAAAACCCATTTTTAACCGAGCTTTCGTCTGTCACATCCATTACCAGTTTTGACACCATCAGGGAACCGAAGTTTTCAGACAGCATGGCGCAAACCTGGTCAAGCCTCTTTTCGTCAATGTCTGTGAGAAAGACCCTTGCCCCGGCTTCCAGTAGTTTTCTGCCGATGCCGCAGGCAATGGCGCCGCCGCCGCCGGTGACCAGGGCAATTTTTCCGGCAAGGGGCGGTTTTTTGCCTTTTCCCAGTTTGACTTGTTCGAGACTCCAGTATTCCATATCAAAAATTGATGATTCTTCAAGCTCTCGGTAGGGCCCGACTAAGGTACCCTGAAGTTTAGCGGCAAGGGTATGTTCGGCGATATCGGCGGCTATGACTGCGTCTTTTGGAGTGGCCCCTGCCGTGACAATGCCCATGCCGGGTATGAGCATGACCCGGGGTTTTGGATCCAGTCCGGTGCGCTTAACCTTTTTCGCCTCAACCTGGCTATCGAAATAGTGGTTATATTGCTCTTCATAGGCGGAAAAAGCCCGGTCAATACGCCGGACCATCTCTTTTTCACTGGAGTCATCTGAAAAATCGAGAAACAGGGGGTAATTTTTGGTGCGGATAACATGATCCGGGGTCAGCACGCCTGATACAAACAATTGCCTGGCGTCTGATCTTGCCAGGGCGGTAAGGATTGTATCGTTCTGTCGCACATGCAGATGAAATGTTTGACCTGCATGACTCATGGCCCTGCGCAGAAGAGGCAGGACAATGTCTGTGTCCGGGCAATCAGCAGGCGCGCATTTTATTTCGATGCCCCTCTTTTTTTCCAGAAAATCCTCTGCCAGACAGACATAGTGGATCATGCGGTCATAGGCCGTTTTGGCATCATCGGCAAAAGTGAAGATGCCATGGTTGAGCAGAACGATGCAGTCCATGGCTGGATTTTGTTCATAGAGTTCGGCCACCGCTTTTGCCAGGGGGAAACCCGGCATGATAAAGGGCAGAATGCCGATATCATTGCCAAGAACCTCCCGCAGCAGTGATTCGCAGTTATGAAGATTGGTCAGGGTGACAATGGCGTCGGCATGGGTATGGTCAATAAAGGCGTGGGGCAGAAAGGAATGCACCAGGGTTTCAATGGATGGATTCGGTGATGATGCATTTCGCATATGGGTGCGGAACTGGTTAACCATCTCTTCATCAGTCAGGTTCTCCAGGGGGCGGAGTTTCCGCAGGTAGGCCAGATTAAGGCCGGGAAATCCGGCAGGCTCAATGGCGCCAAGATCCCAGCCGCTTCCCTTGACAAAGATGATGTCCTCCTCTTCGTCCAGAATATTTGCAACCCTGCATTTAACCGAGGTATTACCGCCGCCGTGCAGGACCAGGGATTCTTCACTGCCGATGAGCCGCGAGGTGTAAACCCGCAGGGCAAGTTCCGGCGGATGATCCGCGTATTTTTCTATATAAGCCCGGGCTTCTTTTTCATTATATTTATTTTCCATATCAAACCTTTTTGAAGTTACAGCCGTGTTTCTGGTTCTGTAAATTTTTTTCTTTGCCCCTCCGGAGTCTCGCAGGCTCGCTTTCCTGCCCCTTTGCCCCTTTGCCCCTATCTCTTAAACCAGACTCACCATATAAAGCCCATAGGCCAATAACAACAAAAAACCATACAATCGGTGAATCTTGTTGGAAAAATAAAGGGCCGGAAGCAGCACGGCACTGAATAATGTCATAACCGGCAGATCGCGCAGCAGAAGATCCCTCTGCAGGGAAAAGGGTTGGATAAGGGCGATACCGCCCAGCACCATGAGCAGGTTGAAAAGGTTGCTGCCGATGATGTTGCCGAGCAACAGGTCCGTCTTTCCCCTGCGTATGGCGGAAATCGAGGAGGCAAGCTCCGGTAATGATGTGCCGATGGCAGCCAGGGTAAGTCCTATGATCAGGTTGGAAACACCAAAAAAACGGGCCACATCCACAGCTCCTTTGATAAAGAGATTGGAACCAAGTGACAAACAGGCGAGCCCGCCGGCACAGAGGGGGATAATGAGCCAATATGATGGCAGAGGACCGGAATCCTCGTCCCCTGAAGGGACTTTGCCGTTTTTGTAGGATAGATAGGTAAAGAGAATAAGAGCAGTGATAAAGAAAAAGCCAAAAGATCGCGTGAACAATCCATACCAGGCTATGCCGATGACTGCCAGACTGGCCCCAAGGACAAGGTAGAGCTCTTTGTTAAAGGAAAAAAATGGGGCGCCGAATGGAGAAAGAAGGGCGCAAATCCCTAAAATGAGACCAACATTGGCAATATTGCTGCCGATGACGTTTCCCAGCATAATATCCGGCTGGCCCTCCATGCTGGCGGAAAGACAGACAAAAAATTCAGGCATGGACGTGCCGAAGGCAACAACGGTGAGGCCTATGAGCAGCGAGCTCATTCCCAGGCGAGTTGCCAGTTTAACAGCGCCGGATACGAGAGTTTCCCCTCCGGCCACAAGGATTGTCAGTCCGGAAAAGAGGGCAAGTGATGAGAGGTAAAGTGAGGAAAAATACGGGTCGTTGATCATGTTGTTAAAGCTCTCTCGTCGAGGTCTTTCTGTTCTTTCAGGTCTCGCAGTCAGCCGGAAAAATGCGTTCTGCGCCTCTGTTGAGAAGAGAATATCGTTGTTAAGGGGGCAGGGTTTAAGGCAGGTTGAAACCGCCCTTGTGCAGGGGAAAGGCCTCTTCCGCCAGCTTTTTTAACTTCTTTTTGATCTGCGGTAAAGGGATAAGGGGCGGGATGGATGGGATTTCCGTGCTGACCTTCGCAGGCGGATAAATGCGCATTTTTTTCTCAAGAGATTCGGAAAAGCCCGTATCCAGCGCCCCCTGCATGGGTCCACTGGTGTTTACCGCGTCCAAGGAGCGTAAAAATTCCATGATGGTGCCCAGGTCATTTTGCCGGTAAAATATTTCAATCTCTTTTTCAATGGTTTCCTGATCATCAACAAGTTCGGTATATTTGATACGATACTCGTTCACATCAATAACGAGTTGTTCATAGCTCTGCATAAAAAGATGTTTAAAGCGGCCCGTTGCGGTCAGGCCCCATGTTTTCACGCCTTTAAAAACCCGGTCACGGATGGTTTTTGAGCTGAGAATATAAGGATCGAAATAAACACTTTCCTCAAGGCCCGTGATCTGGAGAAATTGTCCGATTAACTCCTTGTTTTGCAGCATGATGTATAATCTGTTAAGATCATTAACGATTCTCTGGCCCACAGTACGGTTATGATAATATATTTCCTTTTCAAGGCCGGCCTTGTCCTCTTCAATGAGTTTTCGAAAGCCAAAGTAACGATCTGCCATTTCCTTTTTGATCTCAAAACTGAGAAAATCGGCGATGTCGGACTGCATGCAGGTCACTCCATTAGTGAAAGAGAAGGGGGAAAGATACTATTTTTTCTTGACACATGTGAAGATAAAGGAAAAAGGGTAAAGGGCAAAGGAAAAAGAAGGGTGATTGGCAAATTTACTATGATTCTCGTAAACCACTGGGGCTGCATGAAAAGAAGTTTTTCCGTGCCTGCTTGGGGAAAAAGACATTGACAGCAGCATTTCAGGATGATTCCAAACGCCGCGTAAAGGAAGCTGCTGATATCGTCGAAGTCATCGGAGAGCATGTTTCTCTTCAGAGAGCAGGAGCCCGTCTTAAGGGCCTTTGTCCGTTTCACTCGGAAAAAACCCCGTCTTTCACCGTGAATCCGGACAGGCAGCTTTTTTATTGTTTTGGCTGCAAGGAAAGCGGGGATGTTCTGTCATTTATGATGAAATATCATAATATGACCTTCCAGGATGCCCTTTCTTCTCTGGCGGAACGATATGGCGTTGTCCTTGAAGAGCGCAAACTCAGCCCGGAAGACCAGCAAAGGAAAAAAAAGCGAGATGCGCTGGTCGGAGCCAATGAGGAGGCAGCCCGCCTGTTCCACCATTTCCTGCTTGAAAATCCTTCGGCCGCCCCTGCCGGAAAATATCTTGAGAAAAGGGGGATGACTGCGGATATAATCAGCCGCTTTCGACTGGGCTACGCCCCGCCGCAGTGGGATTTTCTGCTCCATGGCCTGGTCCGGGCCGGTATTAAGCAGGATACGGCGGTGGAGGCGGGTCTTCTGGTGCAGAAAGAACAGGGAAAGACCTATGATCGTTTTCGGGATCGTATAATTTTCCCGATTTTTTCTTTAAGCGGCCAGGTTGTCGGCTTTGGCGGGCGTATTCTCGGAGACGGACAGCCTAAATACCTGAACAGTCCGGAGACTGCGGTTTTTGATAAGAGCCGCACGCTTTTTGGCCTGTATAATAATAAAGAGGCAATACGAACGGCTGGAAGATGTATGGTGGTGGAAGGAAATTTTGATCTTCTATCGTTGGTTGCTTATGGCCTTGAATACGTGGCTGCACCATTGGGGACAGCTTTGACCATTGAGCACATAAAGATTCTCAAGAGATACACCACTGAGGTTGTCATGCTTTTTGACGGCGATGAGGCAGGCCTGAAAGCGGCCATGCGTGCGGTTCCCCTTTTTTTGACCCAGCAGCTCGATGCAAAAATTGCTGTCCTGCCGTCTGAGCATGACCCGGATACCTTTCTTCAGTCCTATGGGAAAGAGGCCATGGAGGAAAAGGTGGCAAAGGCCATGGAGTTGCCTGAATTTGTCTTTGGCCGCCTGGTTAATCAATATGGATTGAGTCTTGCCGGTAAGGGGAAAATCGTCAGGGAGTTGCGTCCCATCATTTCCGCCATAGGCAACAGGAAACTGCAAAAAAGTCTTTTTGTTGCCCATTTCAGCGAGAAGCTGGGCCTGCAGCCAGAAGAACTTGTCGGTAGTTCAGCGAGTCATATTGCAAAAAGGACACAACCGCCGGTTCCTGTCTCGGCCCAACATCGGCAGCTTCTTGAATTTCTCCTGATCTGCCCCGAGGCCTTGCCTCGCTTTCTTGACGCAGGATTGGAAGAAATAGTTGCCGATGAAAGTGGATGGGTCGGGAACATTCTTGCTCGCCTGAAGGAGTTTGTCCTCAGGGATGAAGGCTGTGGGGTGGAAGGGATTTTAGACGGCCTTGCGGTGGAGGAAAAGGATTTTGTTTCCGCAATCCTTGTTAATGCCCCTGCTTACACTGATGAGGTAAAAGAGGTTATGGCTGTCGATATGGCGGCCTGGGTGCGCAAGCAGGCATGGCAGGGCCGAAAATCGCGACTTATGCGACGTATTAATGAAGCCCAGTATGCCGGAGACGATGATTTGCTCATGGAACTCCTTGAAAAGAAAAAAGAAATGGACGAAGTTGTTTATACATAATATGTTGGCATGAGATTTTGAACTTTAGTGCCTTATAATTTATTTTTGTGTTATTTGTGGCAAGAAATTAAAAAAATCACTATAAAATCAAAAGATTATAATCTACTGTTAAGGCACTTATACCCCTCAGGGGGTACTGAAAAGAGTCCCTAAAGCCTTAATGTTTTTCGAAGTCTACACTTATCTCCAGTTTATCTGGGTTAGGAGACACTCTAAAAAAGATTTTTGTAGAGAAACCCCTTTAAAAGCACATTTCCACGGGCAGGAGTATGGCAAAAAGAAAGAAATCAAAAACTGTTGACTTCAGTGAGGAAGAAACGAATCAGGATGACGTTGCTGAACCTGTTGAAGTCGGATTGCCGGGGGTGCGGAAAAGCCGGGCGGAAGTTTCTCCTGAGGATCTGACATCTTTGCTTGGCTTCGATAAGATTGGAGGCCACCTCAAAAAAGGGAAACACGAGTTTTCCGGTGACGATTCCTTGGAAAAACTTGGTTCATCTCATTCTTCAGGCGGAGCAGAGAGTGAAATTGATCCAGTTAAAGCTTATCTCCGTGAAATGGGGGCTGTTCCACTTCTTTCCGCTGTCGAAGAGATAGAGATTGCCCAAAAAATTGAGCAGGGACAGAAGCAAATTCAAAGAGGTCTGCTCAGACTCCCTCTGACACTGAAAACGTTAAAAAGAATTCAGGAAAATCTTCTTTGCGATAATATGGCCATTACCAATGTGTTACGTTGTCTGAGCGATGAAGAACACGACAAGGCAAAGGAAAAATTTATCTGGCAGGTTTCCGAGGCGTTGCGAATTGACAGGGAGCGTAACGCTTTGCGGGCTGATTTGCGGCAGAGGCATGTGAGTCAGGCTGAAGGCGTCAAAATTTATGTTCGTATTGATCGGTCAACCCATACAATTGTGTCTCTTTTTCAGGATGAGTTGCTGCAACATAAGCACATCAGCAAAATTCTGCGGGATTTTAAAAAACTTGTCAAAAGATTTGAGGAACTGGCCACCCGCAGGAAGGCGGAGCCTGAAAATAGAGCCAAAATAGACATCATGCTCTTTAATCTTGAAGAGATGCATGGGGTGGATTATGACTCTTTGGCCCAGGCCCTGGCGCAGATTACTATTGGCGAGGAGGTCGGCAGCCAGGCGAAAAAAGAGCTGACACATGCAAATCTGCGGCTGGTCGTCAGTGTTGCAAAAAAATATATGAATCGCGGTCTGCAGATTCTTGATCTTATTCAGGAAGGCAATATCGGCCTGATGAAGGCGGTTGATAAATTCGAGTATCGCCGCGGATTCAAGTTCAGTACATACGCTACCTGGTGGATCCGTCAGGCAATCAATCGGGCCATTGCCGACCAGGGACGCACTATCCGTATACCTGTACACATGATTGACACCATCAACCGTTTGTTGAAAGGATCAAAAGAGTTTATGCGGGACGAGGGCAGGGAGCCGACACCGGAAGAAATTGCCGATGTGATGGATGTTGATCTGGATAAAATTCGCAATATTTTGAAAATATCCAAGGAGCCTATTTCTCTTGACATGCCTATTGGTATGGACGAGGAGAGTAATTTAACGGATTTTATCGAGGATATCTATGCTGTTTCCCCTGATGAAGCGACCATTCAGGACGATTTACGTGAACAGCTGAGAAAGGTGCTTTCCTCCCTGACGGAACGGGAAGAAAGTGTTTTGCGTATGCGATTCGGTATTGATACCCAGAAGGACCTTACCCTGGAAGAGGTAGGGAAAGCCTTTTCCGTCACCCGGGAAAGGATTCGCCAGATTGAGGCGAAAGCTTTGAAAAAACTCAAACATCCGAATAGGAAAAAGCATCTGGAAAGTTTTGTGGAGGACTAGTTTTATTGATTGCGTATTGCGGGAAAAGGGCGCACCGGTTAAATGAATGAACTTGTAGACTGGCTGGCCCTTTCTCTGACGCCCGGGCTTGGTGTGCGGAGCTGGCAGAAAATTTTCAGCGTTTTTGAAAGTCCTGGGGATGTTTTAAAGGCAAAGCCTGCGTATATACGAAAGCTTGTCCCGGGAATCGGCGCAAAAATCGTTGCCGCAATTGACGCTGAAGGCCTCCGTGCTGCTGCCGAAGAGGAGTTGAGCAGGGCTGACAGGGCGGGAGTAAGGATTCTCCCCCGTTATGATGATGCCTACCCGGAGCTTTTACGCGCTATCCATGATCCTCCAATTGTATTATATGTTAGAGGAAATTTGTCTCTTTTGCAAGGACCCTGTTTGGGTATGGTGGGAGCCAGATCGTCCACCGTGTATGGGCAGAGGATTGCCGAAGATCTGGCAAAGCGACTGACGAACAGGGGGCTCACCGTGGTCAGCGGTCTGGCCCTGGGGATTGATGCTGCTGCCCATAAAGGAGCATTGAGCGGCACAGGAGCCACTATCGGAGTGCTTGGTTGCGGACTTGATGTGATCTATCCGCGCCGGAATGCCCGGCTTTATGCGGAAATGGCAGAACGAGGAGCCGTTGTCAGTGAATACAGCCTCGGGACATTACCCGATGCTTTTCGTTTCCCTGCCCGTAACAGAATCATAAGCGGTTTGAGCCTGGGTGTGGTAGTGGTCGAAGCTGCCCGAAAATCGGGTTCACTTATAACGGCAAATCTTGCTCTTGAACAGGGGCGGGAGGTTTTTGCCGTTCCGGGCCGTATTGATTCAAGCAAAAGCGAGGGCGCTCACCGGTTGCTGCAGGAAGGCGCAAAGCTTGTTCATACGGTTGAAGATATTATTGAAGAGCTTTATTTTGCTCCTGTTTCCACGGATGCCGTATCTGTTGAGCGGGATTCGGGGCTGGAAGAGAGAGTGGCCTTGACCGGTGACGAAAAAGAACTTTTTTCTTTTCTTGATGTCTATCCTCAAACCATAGATGAAATTACCCGGAAAAGTTCAATGGCTGTCCAGAAAGTCAATGAGCTACTCCTCATGCTTGAACTGAAAGG
>DAOUUW010000253.1 GCA_030667965.1 Deltaproteobacteria bacterium | reverse complement strand
GCCCGTGTTGTCGCTGTTGCCAAAGTCCACATAATTCCAATTGTGTTGCCAGTTGGGCTAACTCAGTAAAATCAAAAAGGATACACGACAAAATGAAATCTCATAATTTCTTTTTGAAATCAACATGTTAACTTGGGTCCAGGAAAATCTTCAAAAAACACGCAACATAATTAAACTCGCCACATAATTCCAAAATATCTTAACTCCGGATCTTTCTCAAGCGCTCATTTGTCAGGCCTGACAATATTTCTCTCTATTCACTTTTAAAAAATAGTTCTGCCCCCATTTTGGCAATGAACAGCGGTTAAGATTAGTCTTGCCAGTTTCAGCCGCTCATGTGTCTACCCTGAATTAACCTTACCGCTACATGTCGGATTAGGTGCAGCTTTTATAGCCAAAAAATCTACCCTCTGAAAACAGCCGTTTAAATAATTTCCCAGAGATGACATCCTGCATGTATCCTGTTTTACGCATGTTACATGCGTGCGTGCAGCACATCTATTATTTACAATGGCCACCACAGCCGCACTTATGCTTTTTTGCAGCAAAAAGCTTTGTCAGACTCTTACCTAATGGCTTGATCGATAAAAGAAGCAAAACGATCGCCCCGGCAATCTTCAATTCCTCCGGCAGCAGTTCCGAGGCCTGTCCAACAGCGGCCTGGGCGGAAATATCCAGCGCTGCGTATACTGCATCAAGCAGCAGACCGCTGGCCACGCTGACCGTAGCGATGGAAACAAGGTACAGTACCGTAGCCCGTTTTCCCAGGATGCCGAGAAGCACCGACATGGAGGTGATATTGGTTGCCGGACCGACCAGGAGAAAGACGAGAGCCGCCCCGGGACTGACTCCTTTAAGGATAAGGGCAGCGGCAATGGGGGTTGACGAGGTGGCACAGATATAAAGAGGAATGCCGAACACCAGCATGAACAGCATGGACGACAATCCACCTCCGAGATAGGTGCTGATCATGTCGTCCGGAACGAGCACAGTGATAAATCCTGCCGCAAGGACGCCCAAGAAAAACCAGCCTGCCAGATCTCCCCATAACTCATCTTTGGCATAACGCAAGCCTGCACCAATTTTCTCTGCAAAAGAATGATGCGAGGCATGTTCTTCAGCAGAACACTCCTCACCGCTGCAGCAGTTATCCACCGGGCAGCTAAGGTCTTCCTTTATCTGTGCAGCAGTTTCAGGCGGATTGATCAGGTTTTCACTAACGCCGGCCACAAAGGCACTGACAAAAGCAACCACCGGCCTGGCTATTGTCAAGATAGGGTCGAGCAGTGCGTAGCTGATTGATATGGAGTCAACGCCGGACTCAGGTGTGGAAATAAGAAAAGCCGTGGTTGCCCCATTATTTGCCCCCTGTTTTTTCAAAGAGGCGGCTGCGGGCAAAACACCGCAGGAACAAAGAGGAATAGGAATACCGAAAAGAGCGGCCTTGAAAACAGACATAAACCTGCCTCTGCCGAGATGGTGCGCCACATAGGCAGGTGAGAGAAACATTTTCAGCAGCCCCCCGACCACAAGGCCGAACAGGATATAAATTGAAGCGTCCGACAGCATGTTCCACGACTGCTCAAGAACTGCCTGTATGAATGATGTGAGTGTTTCCATAACAAAAAACCTATTCCCGAATATGCTCCAGGGCCAGTTGGGCAAGACGGCTTACAAGGCAATCGGTAAGACGGTAATATAAAATCGGTCCTTGCCGCCGATTCGTCACCAGATGAAGCTGCCGGAGAAGGCGCAGCTGATGGCTGACAGCCGACTCTGTCACTGCAAGGAAGGCGGCCAGATCACAGACGCACATCTCCTCCTGCTCCAGGGCCAGGATAATTTTCAGCCTGGTAGGATCAGCCAGCGCCTTGAACAACTGGGACAGCTCCTCAATCTCATGGACTTCCAACGCCTTCTGCCGTGCTCCGGCAACCCGTTCTTCATGGATTATGCGGCATTGACAAAGATCCTCACTTTTTTTCATGGCAACCCCTGCCAATAAGAATATCTGAACATATGCTCAAATATAAATACGCAAACATCTTTTGTCAACCTGTGGGATCGGAAGATGATCAGGCAAGAAAATACAAGATAATGGACAGCAAGAGAAAAGTAAGTCCAACGACAACCCATCTTCCCAGGATTTTTTCCGCTTTACGTAACTGCAAGTCAACACCGGAAAAATACACGGAAAGAGGCCTGTCTCCGGCTGATTGCCAATTCTTTTCCTCAATACGTTCAAGAAAAGACTGAAAGGCGTTGTCCGGTTCAACTGAATCATGTCTATCCGCCACAAGGGCCGTATCACAGCCAGCCACTCTGCTTTCATGCCATACCGCTATCTTCTGCCATAGGAAAAAAAGCAGACATCCCAATAAAACCGGCCATAAGGCCTGCCAAATTTTCACAGGCTGCAAAGAATGAAGGGCTGTGGGGACGGTCGCAGGCCACAGCCAGAAAACCAGGGCAACGGCAAAAAGGCTCATCATCATGACAAACATCGCCTTTTTGTCTCCTCCTGCTTCCGCCTCTCCGGGTTGCTGCACTATGCGCATGAAGTGCAGAACAAGCAGAGTTGTACCCAATGAACTCATGGGCAGAAAAACAGCGCTGAGATCCTGCCATGGTCCTTCTAGCCCTGCGACCAGCTCCTTGAAACCTATCTTGGCAGCCGCACCGCTGGTAAAGGGCAGTCCTGCCAGGGCAAGAGCCGGAAGATACAGGGCTGAAATAAAGCGCTTTGATATGCCCCGGCAGCCCAAAAACAGGCAGCTCTTGGCAAGGGAGTGGTGGACGGCATAGAGGACAAGAACCGAGGCAGCCTGCTGTCCGGCCTGCAGACCGGTGAGCCCCAGGCCAAAAATAACGGTCATCAGCCCCATCTGGCTG
>DAOUUW010000134.1 GCA_030667965.1 Deltaproteobacteria bacterium | reverse complement strand
AGCCCCGGCGTGGCCCATTCTGCGACCAGGTGGTGCGGTAAGACCTGCAATGAAACCGACAACAGGCTTTGTCATTTTTCCCTTGATATAAAGAGCGGCCTCTTCTTCGGCGTTGCCGCCGATTTCTCCGACCAGAACAATACCTTTTGTTTCCTTATCATTTTCAAAGGCTTCCAGACAGTCGATAAAATTTGTGCCGACCACGGGATCACCCCCTATGCCGAGACAGGTGGTCTGGCCAAGCCCCTGCAGAGTCAACTGGTGAACGACCTCATAGGTCAGGGTGCCGGAGCGTGAGACAACTCCAACGGGACCGCCCGGCAGATGAATCGAGCCCGGCATGATCCCCACCTTGCAGACCCCGGGGCTGATAATGCCGGGGCAATTGGGGCCAATAAGCCTGGATTTTCCAAGGGAGAGATAATTTTTCACCTTGAGCATATCCATGGCTGGAATGCCTTCAGTAATACAGACAATGAGCCTGATCCCGGCATCAGCCGCCTCGCAGATGGCGTCTGATGCAAAGGCAGGAGGAACAAAAATCATACTGGTATTGGCATCTGTTTGGCTGACGGCATCCTGCACGGTATTAAAAACCGGCACGCCTTCAACCTGCAGGCCTCCTTTGCCAGGGGTGACCCCGGCAACAACATGTGTTCCGTACTCAACACACAAACGGGTATGAAAAAGCCCTTCCCTGCCGGTTATGCCCTGGACAGCAAGTCGGGTCGAATCATCAACAAAAATACTCATTGCACCATCTCCGCTACTTTTGCGGCAGCATCGGCCAGATCGACGGCAGTGACCAAGGGCAGGCCGGAACGTTCAAGGATTGCCCGTCCCTCATCAACATTGGTGCCCTCCATGCGAATGACAAGGGGCACGGCAACACCGACATTTTTCACAGCCTGGACAATGCCCTGGGCCAGCACATCACAGCGCAGAATGCCGCCGAAGATGTTAATGAGGATGCCCCGCACATTACTGTCGGCAAGAATAATTTCAAATCCCTTTTCAACCATTTCAGCCGTTGCCCCGCCGCCAACGTCAAGAAAATTTGCAGGCTCGGCGCCGGCGCGCTTGATTATGTCCATGGTGGCCATGGCCAGTCCGGCACCGTTCACCATGTTGCCGACATTGCCGTCAAGACGGATATAATTGAGGTTATGCTGCCGCGCACGAACTTCATGGGGATCTTCTTCATTTTCATCAAAATACTGCTGCAGATCCCGGTGTCGGAAAAGAGCACTGTCATCGATAGCGACCTTGGCATCAAGAGCCATGGGACTGCCGTTTTCAGTCATACACAGGGGATTGATTTCAACAAGGGAACAGTCATTTTCCACGAAAAGCAGGTAGAGAGAGGAAACGAGTTCCATCCATTGCTTCATGTTCTCCCCTGGCACATCCAGACCAAAAACAACCTGGCGCACATGATGAGGCATGAGGCCAAGAAGCGGATTAATATGAACCCTGGTGATTTTTTCTGGATTTTGCGCGGCAGTCTCTTCGATATCCATGCCCCCGGCAGTGCCGGCAATGATGACAATGGAAGCCGTTTGCCGATCAGGCAGAATGGAGAGATAATATTCCCGACGGACAGAGACCGCTTGTTCAATCAGAATTTTTTTCACCAGGCGTCCCCCGGGACCTGTCTGCGGGGTAACCAGGGTCATACCAAGGATGTCGGAGGCATATTGTTGCACTTCATCTACAGATTGACCAAGCTTTATCCCCCCGCCTTTGCCGCGGCCGCCGGCATGAATCTGCGCCTTCACAGCCAGAGGAAAGGCAGCAAGTTTGCCGGCTGCCTGGACCGCCCCGTCAACAGTATTCGCAACAACTCCCTCTGGAACAGGGATCCCATATTTATGAAAAAGCTCTTTGGCCTGATATTCGTGTATTTTCATGCATTCAATGGTGCGCAATGCGCACCCTACGTAAAATCGATAAAGTTATCATTCGGAGTCTGCGCTTTCCTCGACCAGAGGGAAAAATCTTTTCTCCGGAGTTTAAGATTTCTCCCTCTGGTCGAAATGACAGAGAAAATCTTAACCCACTCAAATTCAGCCATTCATCAGGGCAGTGCTGTAGGAGCGGCTTTAGCCGCGAAAAGGGCCGGCAAGGAGATGAAACTGCTTGCTTGCCAACCCAGAAAATTCGCGGATGAATCCGCTCCCACCCCTCATTTTTCGCCTCAGGAGGCTGAAAATTAGTGGTAATCACATAAAGAAATGTAACGGATCAAAGTTCTAATTATCAGATTACCACGAAGCTCACGAAGACCACGACGGAATGTTTTAATAATAATACAAAAAAATTTTTGTTTCTTTTCTTCGTGGTCTTCGTGAGCTTCGTGGTTAATAAAAAATATTAATTCAATCACTTAGTGAACTCACCATCCCTGAAATAGACGGAGACTATTTCGGCAACCCCATTCCGGAAAGCACCTCTTTAATCTCATCCAAAATGGCGGGATCATCGATGGTTGAGGGCATACGATATTCCTTGCCATTGGCAATGGAACGCATGGTGCCCCGCAGAATTTTTCCGGAGCGTGTTTTCGGCAAGCGCGCGGTCAGAGCTGATTCACGGTAACAGGCAATGGGGCCGATCTGTTCCCGCACCATCTGGACAAGTTCTTTCTTCACCTCTTCAAAATCTCGATTTACACCAGACTTTAAGACAATGAGTCCAACAGGAATTTCACCCTTCAACTGGTCATGGGTGCCGAAGACCGCGCATTCCGCCACATCGGAATGGTTTGAGACGACCTCTTCCATGGCGCCGGTGGACAAGCGGTGCCCGGCAATGTTAATAACGTCATCCATACGGCCCATAACAAAGACATAGCCGTCTTCATCAATATAGCCACCGTCACTTGTCTCATAATAGCCCTGGAAGTTTGACATGTAGGATTTGATGAATTTTTCATCATCACGCCATAATGAGGCCAGCGTTCCCGGAGGCAGGGGCAGTTTTATGACCACATTGCCTTCCTCGTTGGGGCCGAGTTCTTTGCCATGTTCATCCAGAATACGCACATCATAGCCGGGAACGGCTTTTGTAGGCGACCCCGGCTTGACCGAAAACTGTTCTATGCCACGGCAATTGGCGACAATGGCCCATCCGGTTTCCGTCTGCCACCAGTGATCAATAACCGGGCATTTAAGCAAATCTCCGGCCCAGTGATACGTATCCGGATCGAGACGCTCTCCGGCAAGATAAAGGGCTTCAAAAGAGCTTAAGTCATATTTTTTGCAGTATTGACCGTCAGGGTCTTCTTTTTTGATGGCCCTGAAGGCGGTGGGGGCGGTAAAAAGCACCTTTACTCCATGCTGGGAAATCACACGCCAGAAGGCGCCTGGATCAGGGGTGCCAATAGGCTTTCCTTCATAAAAAACAGAGGTGCAGCCCCGCAGAAGCGGCCCGTAAACGATATAGGAGTGGCCGACCACCCAGCCCACATCGGAGGCAGACCAGAAGACATCACCTGCATCGACATTGTAAACGTTTTTCATACTCCAATGCAGGGCCACGGCATGACCGCCATTGTCACGCATGACACCTTTCGGCATGCCTGTTGTGCCGGAGGTGTAGAGAATATACAGGGGATCAGTTGCTTTGACCGGCACGCAATCAACAGGCGCGGTCCTGTCTACCTCCTGCTGCCAGTCAAGATCACGTCCTTCCTGAAGTTCGGCTGTGACAAAGAAGCGTTGAAAAACGATGCACTTCTGCGGTTGATGATCCGCCATATCGAGAGCCTTATCAACAAGGGGCTTGTATGCAAGTATTTTTCCCCCTTCTATGGCACCTGATGCCGTAACAATAACCTTCGGCTGGGCATGATCCACCCTGATGGCAAGTTCATGGGCGGCAAAACCACCGAAAACAACGGAATGAATGGCGCCCAGACGGGCGCAGGCAAGCATGGCAACAGCAGCTTCCGGGATCATCGGCATATAGATGATAACCGTATCCCCTTTGACTACACCCTGGGCCTGAAGGACACCTGCAAAAACAGCGACCTTGTCACGCAGTTGGTTGTAGGTAATGATCTGGATAGTGTCGGTTACCGGCGAATCATAAATAATGGCAGACTGATCGCCGCGTCCGTTTTCAACATGACGGTCTAAAGCATTGTAACAGGTGTTCATCTCCGCTCCCTCAAACCAGCGGTAAAACGGAGGATTGTCGTCATCGAGCACCCTGTCCCATTTTTTATACCAGCTGATTCCTTCAGCTGCTTCGGCCCAGAAAATTTCAGGCTGCTTTAGACTTTTTTGAAAAACCTCTTCATATTTTGTCACGTTATTTCCTTCTGTTAGTTGAAAAAAATAAGTAATTCCACCTATAGAGCACTTCATTTAGCATCAAGGACTGATTTTGTCAAGATGCTGCCGGTACTGTTTACGAGGAGTAGATTAGGGAAAAAGCTTATCTGTGGTGGTGATCGTCAAAAGGCTAGATGCATAATTTTATCAGGAAGATAAAAAAATAAGAAGTGACATTGTTCTTTTAAATATTTTATAGCCGGCTGGAGGCCGGCTCCACGGGGTAGGTTTGTCTATAAATCGGCAACTGTCAGCCAACTCGCTTGGGGGCGACTTCCAGCCGCCCTTTCATTGCAGCAATACAAAAAAAGGGCTGCAGATAATTCCACAGCCCAAGCAGCTCAAAGTTGTAAGATTTATGTTTTAAGTTGATTGCTTCATCCGTCTATGACACTATTACAATCATTATCCACTCCATCACTGCCAAATCTGCCCCGCGTATCCAGATGGCCGGGGTGTACGTGGAAATTAGTATCATCACAATCGTGGTACTCACCTTCACAGGTCGTATAACCGTCGCCGTCGGCGTCAACGCATTCCGTGATCTGGCAGTCTTCATCGACATTGCCATCGCAATTATTGTCAATTCCGTCGTCACAAACTTCTGCATTGCCTGGATTAACAGCAGGATCGTCATCATTACAATCCTGATCCTCCCCTTCACAGGTCGAATATCCATCACCGTCGACATCATGGCACACATCAGTACCGCTGATAAACAGCAGGGCATTATAAACCTGCAACAGGCCCCAACCTGAATCCGCGTCATAACCATCTCCTCCGATATCCATAGCAGTATCATTTAATGCATCGCGCACTTCTTCAGAGGATATCGCTGGTTTTACCGCATAAAGAATGGCGGCCGCTGCCGCCACATGGGGTGTTGCCATGGACGTGCCGGTATAATAAAAATAATTCCAGCCGTCATCATCAAAGGCTTCCTGCAGAATCGCGTCTCCTGCCTCTAAACCAGCACCGCCCGGTGCAACCAGGTCAAGTCCGGTGCCGCCGTTTGAGTAGGAAGCAACATTGCCGTCAATGTCAACGGCTCCCACCGCTATGGTATATTCGGAAATAGCCGGATAACCTACATTCTTTCGCCAGCTCTCATTGCCGGAGGCGCACACGACAGTCACATCGGCATTATAGGCTTTTTCAAGTTCAGGATCGAGAATAGGATCTTCGGTAATCTTGTATTGAGCACGCATGCCAAGGCTCATGTTTATGACCTTGGCGCCGTTGTCAACCGCGAAACTGACACCCTCGGCAATATCAGCGGTGGAACCGGAACCCATGTCATCCAGAACCTTGACCGGCATGATGCAAGCATCGTAGGCGAGTCCGACTACTCCTGTATCATTTCCGGTTTTCTGGGCAATTGTTCCGGAGACATGGGTGCCATGCCCGTCACCATCAATGGGATCGTTGTCGCTATTTACAATATCGCTTTCAGCCAAAACAGTTACACAACCTATTCCGTCTTCTGCACCATCTGTTTTTAAACCGGTGTCCAGCACGGCAACCGTAACCCCTTCTCCCGTACTATTCAGCCAGGCAGCCTCAGCCTGTACCATGGGCATGTTCCACTGATACTCATACATAGAATCATTGGGAACCTCAAAAGCCTCATATCTCAAATTCAAACCAGCCTTTTTACCCCTGGCCTGCAGGGCACGCATCTGCCTCTGTTCAGCCCCTTTTTCAACACTGAGCACCACAAGACCCGCATGGGGAAGAACCTTTTTCACCTTATATCCCGCCGGCACCTCATCCGCAGCTGCCGAAAGCACCACCTCGCCCTCAAAAAAAGATCCTGCGGGAAATGTTTCATTTTTCCCATGAGACAGACCGACACAGACAAGCGAGGCCCCAAAAAATGTCGCAAAAAAACAACAACTCCTGATGCTTTTTTTCATGTTACTCTCCATTATTACAATTTTTTTGTTAAAAAATTTTCACCGAAGGGCAGTAAAAGAACTTTCATATCCCCTGAGACATGCTGCTAACAAGCAAAACAAAGACACTTCGATTTAGTGTAGGACTATGCAATATAGAAACCGTTATCCATAACGCACTCAAAAAAAATTACAAAACTACTCTGGATTTTCGTATGGACAAGATGATGATGGTAAGAAGATTGTATATGAATCAATACAAAAAGGAGAAAGAAAAACAGAAATGGGCAAAAAAAAGCCCTTCATGTACATGAAGGGCTCAATACAATCATGGTGCAATCAAAATCAACCGCAGCTGCTTCCGCAGGAACCGCAGGAAGAACTTCCACCAAGGGGAATCCTTGAGGAAATGGCAAAACCGGAACGTGGACCTGCATCAACAAAGTCCACTTTAATTCCGCCACAACTGCTTAACAGGCTTGATTCGACCAGAAATTTCAAAGTGTCCTGATCAAAAACCTTGTCGGTATCTTTTGGCTCATCCAGAGCCAATCCCAGAGAGGGACCGGATCAGCCACCCTGCATCAGGGCAATCCGGATAGCAGAATGGATATTATTCTGCTCCAGATATGCCTTTAAATTTTTAGCGGCAACATCTGTTACTTCAAACATGGTTTAAAACCTCCTCGTTAAATTCAAAAAAATAAAAACATTAAAATGTGAAATTATTGGGTTGCGCTTTTTCTGAAAAAAAATGATACCCTTGAAATTAGTATAAAACACAATATCAAGAATACTTCTTAAAATATAAGAAAAAAGGCAGGAGAAGTCAATAGTGTGAAAATGAAGTAAAAATGAAAAAACACGACTATCCATTGCAGGATATCCAACAAACATCTATAATTAAAAATAAATTTCTTCTCCATTTTTTATAAAATCATAGGTAATTATCATGAAAAAAATTGTCATTTCAACCGGTGGTGGTGATGCTCCTGGCTTAAACGCAGTTATTTTTTCCGTCGTCATGGCGTCCCATTCCAGGGGTTGGGAGGTGTACGGCAGCCGACAGGGTTATCTTGGCCTGCTCGACCATGATGAACTTGTCAGGCTCAGTCCGGAAGATGTGGCCGACATCACTCCCACGGGCGGAACAATTATCGGCTCCACCAATAAAGGAAATCCTTTTGCCATGCCTATTGAAAATCTTGCCGGAGACATCCAGATCAGGGATCTTTCCGACAGGGTGATGAAAAATTTCAAGCGTATGGGCTTTTTCTGCCATATTGCCGTAGGCGGCGACGGCAGCCTTGAGATTGCCCATCGTTTCGCAACGGAAAAAGGTATGCCGGTTATCGGCATACCCAAAACAATTGACAATGACCTGCAGGCAACACAGCTTACCTTTGGTTTTGATACGGCGGTCTCCACTGCCACCGAAGCAATTGACAAACTTCACTCCACGGCGAAATCGCATGACAGAGTCTTTGTTGTTGAGGTCATGGGTCGAGATTCCGGCTGGATAGCCTTAAATTCAGGAATTTCCGGCGGCGCTGATATTATCCTTATTCCGGAAATCCCCTTTGACCTCGAAAGAGTCTGTGACAAAATAAGTGATAATGAATTACGCGACAAACATTATGCCATTGTCGTTGTTGCTGAAGGGGCAAAGGCCAAGGACCACGAAACTATTCATAAAGGTGATGGAGAAATCGGCAGGGCTGAAAAAATTTTAGGCGGCATCGGTGAATGGGTGGCAAAAGAAATCAGCAAGCAGACCGGTAAAGACTCGAGATCCCTCGTTCTTGGGCATTTGCAGAGGGGAGGCTCCCCCACGACCTTCGACCGGCTTCTTGCCCTTCGTTTTGGTGCAGCTGCCGTGCGCATGGCGGAAAACGAAACGTTTGATCATATGGTGGCTCTGTCCGGCAACCAGATGTGTTCCGTACCTCTTGCAGAGGCCATTAAAGGACGCAAAAAAGTTTCTCCGGATAGCGACAAGGT
>DAOUUW010000172.1 GCA_030667965.1 Deltaproteobacteria bacterium | reverse complement strand
GAACGGGTATTCTCCAAGTTGTACAGGGATTGCTGCACAGCCAGATCATCAATGATCCCTGCCTGGTATCGCGAACGGTTCAGTTCGTAAGTTTCTTCCTGGGACTTAATATTCGTCTCGGTTACAGCCAGCCTGGCCTGGCAGGTACGTACCTCAACATAATTCAGGGCCACCTCGGCCAGCAGGCTCACCAGCACGTCGTGCAGGTCCTCCTGTGCAGCTTCGAGATCGGCTTGGGCCGCTTCGATGGCCCGGCGGGTGCCGCCAAAAATGTCCAGTTCCCAGCCCGCGTCAAATGCAGCGGAATAGAGTTTGATTTCCTTTCCAGTGCCACTGTTTTGGCTGCTGCGAGACTTGGTGGCCGAACCGCCGGCATCCAAAGTGGGAAAAAGATCAGCGCGGTTTATGCCCCGCAGTGCCCGGGCCTCGCGGATTCTGGCACGGGCATTTTTCAAATCCAGATTGCCCTTGATCGCACGTTCCACCAGGCTTTCGAGTTCAGGGTCGTTCAGTGCAGCCCACCAGCAGGCCAATGTTTCAGGTTGGAAATCTTTTGTCGTCAAGCCGCCGGCCAGTTCGGTATGCCATTTGATCGGGGCATCGGGTTCCACCTTTGTGTAGTCCGGTCCAACCGAGACGCATCCGCTCAGGATCAGCCCGATGACAACGGCGGGCAAAATTGAGAAGGGAAAGCGGTTCCCGCCAACGGCAGGTTTATGATGGTATTGATTGAATAGTATAAATCTCATGGTTATCTTACCTTGCATTATTGTTTTTTGCGGTTACCGCCTTTTCACGGCGTTTTGTCCGCCAGGTCCTGCCCTTTTCGCGGAATGACTGAAATGCGTAATACAGCGGCGGAATCAAAAAGATGCCGATCACGGTCGCTGCCAACATGCCGGAAAAAACCGTGGTGCCGATGGCCCGGCGGCTGCCGGCTCCGGCTCCGGTGGCTATCACCATTGGAACGACACCAAGAATAAAGGTAAAAGAGGTCATTAACACCGGCCGGAAACGGATTTTTGCCCCCTCTACTGCGGCCTTAGCCACGGGAAATCCCTGTTCCCTGCGGTTTTTGGCAAATTCCACGATCAGGATGGCATTTTTGGCAGCCAGACCGACCAGCAGTACCAGGCCGATCTGGGCATAGATACTCAAGTTAAGTCCCGCGATCCACAAACCAGCCAGCCCACCCAGGCTGGCTACCGGGACAGATAAGATGATGGACAGCGGGATGTTCCAGCTCTCGTATTGTCCCACCAGAAAAAGATAGCAAAAGAGCAGAGCCAGAACGAACAGCACCGCGACCTTGCCCCCGGCCTTGCGCTCCTGAAAGGACATGGAAGACCAGTCAAAGGTGTAGCCGTCTGGCAGAGTCCTGGCTGCCAGCCGTTCCATAGCCGCCATGGCTTCTTCCGAGGAAAAACCTGGGGCCGCATTACCATTAATCTGGACGCTGGTGAACTGGTTATACCGGTATATAAGTTGCGGGGCTAAAACAGTAGAAAGGGTGACCAGGCTTCTCATGGGCACCATCTTGCTGTCGTTGCTGCGAACGTAAAGACGGCTGATATCATCTGCAGTGTTGCGGTAAGAAGCATCGGCCTGGACCTTAACCTGATAAGTACGGCCGTAAAGGTTAAAATCGTTGACATAGCCTGATCCTAACTGCTCCTGCAATGTGGCGAATACCCGGCTCACCGGTACCTTGAGAGTCTCGGCCCGGGTACGATCCAGGTTCACGAAGATCTGCGGTGTGTCTGCCGTGTAGGTAGAAAATACCCGCATCAGAGCAGGGTCCTGGTTGGCGGCGATCAGCATGGCACGGGTCACTGCGGCAATCTCCCGTGGGGGTTGATCTTCAATGGCCTGTAGTCGGAAATCAAAACCGCCGGTGATGCCCAGACCCTGGATGGGCGGCGGAACAAAGGCAAAAATATTAGCGGAGGAGATTGCTGCCAGTTTGCCCATGGCCTGCCCCACAATGGCGTCCAACTGCAACTCCGGACTGGTGCGCTCATCCCAGGGCTTTAGAACCACAATGCCGAATGCTACATTTTCAGCCGTGCCGCTGAGCAGGCTGAACCCGCTTACTCCTATAGCGTCGTCAACGCCGTCAATATCCTGGAGTGTCCGGGTGACCCTCTCCATAACCTTGTTGGTGCGGGCAAGCGAAGCGCCCTCAGGCAGTTGTGCGTTGATAAAAAAAACGCCCTGGTCTTCCTGTGGCAAAAAGCTGGTGGGACTGTGGGTGAACAGAAAATAACCGGCGCCGAATACACTGACGCAAATCAGCAGCGCCACAGCCAGCCGGCGGACCAGCCACGCTGTGATGGTCACGTAAACGTTGCGTGAAGCCTCAAGCAGCCGGTTAAACCAGGCCAGGGGCCCCCATCGGATGGCCTTGGGCTCTTTGAGCAGGACGCTGCACAAAGCCGGACTCAAGGTCAGAGCACTTATGGACGAGATTACCACCGAAGTACAAATGGTCACTGCAAACTGCTTATAGAGCTGCCCTGTTATGCCGGGCATAAAACCGACCGGCACAAACACGGCCAGAAGCACCAGTGTGGTGGCAACGATTGGGCCGGTGACCTGCCCCATGGCCTGAATGGTCGCGGCTTTAGGGCCGAGCTTTTTTTTGTCCATGATCCGGTAAACGTTTTCCACCACCACGATGGCGTCGTCCACCACCAGGCCGATGGCCATGATCAAGGCAAACAGGGAAATAGTATTTGCGTTGTAGCCCAGGGCCAGCAGCACGGCAAAGGTGCCGATCATGGAGACCGGAATGGTTAATGCAGGGATCAGGGTTGCCCGCCAGTCCTGCAAGAAGATAAAAACCACGCCGACCACAAGGAGACAGACAATGCCCAGGGTCAGGACAATTTCATCAATGGCCGCCTGTACATATTTGGTAGTATCATAAATGACCTTGTATTGCACATCTTCCGGCATCTGTTTGGCAAGGCGCTTGAGCTCGGCCCGCACCGCCTTCATTGTGTCCAGAGCGTTGGCGTCCGAGGACCGGTAAACAGCCATCCCCAGGCATGTTTGGCCATTGATGATCGAGTGGGTGCTGTAGTTCTTGCTCCCGAGTTCCACACGGGCTATATCGCGGACCCGCACCAGGCCGCCCTGATCGTTGCTGCGCACGATGATGTTTTTGAAATCCTCAATATCATTGAGACGTCCCTTGGCGCTCAGGGTGTACTGAAGCTGCTGGCCGGGGACGGCCGGCGATGTTCCGATGGACCCCACAGCCGCCTGGATATTCTGCCGGCGGATGGCAGCGCTTACGTCATCTGCGGTCAGTCCCCGGGCGGTGAGCCGTTCCGGGTCCATCCATATGCGCATACTGTATTCAAACTCACCGAAAATAAAAACGTCGCTGACGCCGTCGAGACGCACCAGGGCATCTTTTATGTTTCGGCTGACATAGTTACTCAAAAAGAGCTTATCCCGGGTGCCTTTGGGGGAAAAGAACACGACCACCCCCAGGATATCGGTGGAACGTTTGCGCACGGTGATTCCCTGGGAAACCACCTCCCTGGGCAGTTTAGGCGTGGCCAGTTGAACCCGGTTCTGAAGGTTGACCTGATCTATGTCGGGATCGGTGCCCACCGCAAAGGTAACGGCCAGTTCATATCTCCCGTCATTGGAACAGGAGGATGACATATAGAGCATCTTGTCCACGCCGTTAACCTCTTTTTCAATGGGTGCGGCCACATTGTCGGCAACAACCTTGGCGTTAGCGCCCGGATAGACCGCAGTAACCCGAATCTCAGGCGGCGTTATCTGAGGATACTGAGCCACCGGAATATTGAACAGGGCAATTAGCCCGGCCAGGGTGATAAAGATGGATACCACCATGGCCAGGCGCGGGCGTTCGATAAAAATTCGAGAAAACATGCCTTATCTCCCGTTCTGTTCTTTTAAAATGACGGTTTTTACGACCTGGCCGGGCTGAACCTTCTGGATGCCCTCCACAATGACCTTTTCGCCGACGGTAAGGCCTGATGCCATAGCCCAGTTGACGCCAATTACAGGTCCTGTCTTGACACGCCGCATAATCACCCGGTTCTGGTCGTCCACAACAAAAACATAGCGTCCATCATGATCTTCCAGTATCGCCGATTGGGGTACCATCGGCATCAGTTTGGGTTTGCTGCGGGTAACCATGACGGTAACATACTGCCCCGGCAGCAGCATGCCGTCCGGATTATCAAACAGGGCTCTTACCGCAATGGTGCCAGTGCCAGGGTCCACGGCATTGTCCACGAAATCCATGCGCCCGGAGCCCTTGATTGTCTCACCGTTTGCGAGTTTGAGCCGTGACGTCAGGAAAGAGTTTTTTTTGCCATTTTGTGCGTCGCGTAAGGCCATTTGGATATCGACGATATCGTTTTCGCTGATGGAATAGACCACCCTGATGGGATCGAGTTGGACAATACGGGCCAAAGCCCCCGAAGCAGGATTCACCAGGTTGCCTTTGGTGTAAGCAGTGTGTCCAATGCGCCCGCGAATGGGCGCCTTGACCTGAGTATATCCCAGATTGATTTGTGCTGTTGTGAGATTTGCCCTGGCCTCTGCAAGCCGGGCACGGGCGCTGAGTTCCTCGGCCACAGCATTGTCCATGTCCGTGGCGGGCACACTTTCAGGACGCGCGGCCCGCAACCTCGAAAGACGCTGACTGGCCTTGCTGAGGCTTGCCTCGGCCTGGGCTGCAATAGCCCTGGCGGCATCAACCCTGGACTGGTACGGCGCCTGCTCGATAACATAAAGAAGATCGCCGGAATGGACATCGCTCCCCTCCTTGAACCCGACCTGTTCCAGAAAGCCCTCGACCCGTGCCCGCAGATCGACCACCTGTACAGCCTCCACATGGCCCACATATTCGGCTGACGGGTTGACGTCCTGCTCGGCAACCGCTACAATCGTCACCAGCGGCGGCGGCCCGTCCCCAGGACCTGGGGGGCCGGCATTGGCAGAAGAGACTGTCATCAGGAGCAAGCTCAGCAGTAGAACAAGACAAACGGTGCGGGCGCTGGTTTCGGCCTGCCGCAACCGCCTATACTTACAGCCGAAAGTCACTTCAGGGGATATCAATCGGGAATAATTCAAACTGTTTTTGTATTGCATTTTTTCATTTCTCCCTTTTCATATACCTCGGAGGGTTATAAACCTGCTGAAAAAATATATCCAGGATCAGGTTTGTATCAAATGGATGTTTGTCAGGGTGATCGATGTGCTCAAACAAAAAGGCGTTTGAGATACCGTCAAGGGCAACAGCAAGAAGGTGCGGGTCGCATTCCCTGAATATTTTTTTTTTGATTCCTCTCTCAAAGATGGTTCCCATTTTTTGAAGTGTCTCCTTATACTGCTCTTGTATGTCCCTATCCAGCCCCGCTCTGATACTAAAACTCGCGCCATGTGTTTCCGCAAAATAGAGTCGTACATATTCAAGATTATCCATGAAAAGTCGTATTTTTACTTCAAGCCATGCCCTGATCTTTTTCAGCTCATCTCCTGGTGTATCCAGAGCGCCTGTCAGTGCGGAATGGAATTCTTTTGCCTTTTCCACTATGATGGCCTTGTAGAGGTCCTCTTTATTTGAGAAAAACTTATATAGCGTACCAACCGCAGATTCCGACTTTTCAGCAATTTCATGCATTGAGACATTGTGGAAACCACGTTGTGAAAAAAGTTCTAAAGCAACCTGAAGAATTTCCTGACGGTGGCGTAAATAATCCCGTTCCTTTCTTGAAGGTTTACCATTTTTCATTTTAAATCTCCATCGGTGATGAACTATTTGTCATGATATGAATTAAAATTCATATATGAGGATGTGTTCTTATTGTCAACAAAAAATCAGTGGCAAAAACATCCCTGATCCGGACAAACCGGAAATCCGATAAAGAGAATCCCTTGATGCCAAAAAAATGTTGCAGAAACGTGTCCAGAAATGCGAAAGTGGTTCCACTAATGTGACAATATGCACGTTTGTGGAATTATAAGATGATAACACTTGCAATTATCCTCTTTATGCGATTTCCTTGTTTCCTGTTTGATAGAGGAAAGCTATGGAAAAAATCTTCATTGCCGATGCCATGCTTGGAAGACTCGCAAAATGGATGCGGATAACAGGATGTGATGTTGAATATTTCCCGAAAATATCGGATAATGAAATTTCAGAAAGAGCTTTTCACAGCGGGCGTATAATTCTGACCAGAGATACAATGTTGATCAGGAGAAAAATAAACAGGAAAAATAGTTTTTTTGTTAAATATGACCATTATCAGGATCAGCTAAAACAGGTTGTAAAAGCTTTTTCAATCAATCCAATGGAAAATCTCTTTACTCGATGCCTTTTATGCAATAAAAAGCTTCTAACTATAGATAAGATTTCTGTT
>DAOUUW010000208.1 GCA_030667965.1 Deltaproteobacteria bacterium | reverse complement strand
TGGCGGATGCCGAGGCTATTTATCGGATTATTGAAGAGAAGATTATTCCGTTATATTACGACACCTCTGAAGATGGCATTCCTCTCGGCTGGGTGAAAGTGATGAAAAATGCCATCAAGCAGACCGGTTCCCACTTCTCAGCCCGTCGGATGGTAAAAGAGTATGTGCAAAAGTTTTATTCAAAGGCCCTGGTGAGTGCCGGAAGGACGCCGTAAACGGTTTTCATTGTCCTTCATAGACTGCAAGTGTCAGAGTTTAGTAACGCTGTATTCGTCAAAGCTTTTGGACCAAGTCTGAAGAACTAAAGCTGGACCCAGCGGGAATGCAGGTTAAATGAAATTTTCTGAAACACCAGATTTTAGTGTTTGCCTACCCTCCACCTCCTTTTCAGCAATCTCCCAGAAAGCCTGGACAACAGGATTAAGTCTGTTTTTCTTAGAGGTACAGACACCGACGGAAAATGGCGTTAGTTCCGGAGTCACATTCAGGGTAATGATCTGCTCTTTCAGCGGGCTTTTTTCAAGTACAAGCTGAGGAACCACGCCGACACCGCAGCCGAGGCTGACCATGGCGATGATGGCCTCGTTGCCGGCAACCTGGGCGTAAATATTGGGCTGAATGTTTTTTTCTTTGAACCAGCCGTTGAGTCGTCTGCGTCCCAGCCCTCGTTCCGCCATGATCATCGGTGTTGTCTGCCAGTTGATAGTGTCAGTGTGATCTGATAAGTCATCAGGGAAATTATGAGAGGCGATAAAGATGAGCGGTGTTACCGTCACCTTGAGAAAATCAAGATTTGCCGGCAGTTTTTCAGGCAATGCTGCAATGGTAATGTCAGCCGAGCCGTTTTGCAGTTTTGTCAGAGCGTTGGCCGCATCACCTGTCTGCAGGTTGATGTGTACATCGGCATAGGCTAGTCTATATCTGCTTAAAATCTGCGGCAGAATGCTGTAGGCTGCTGTGACCGAGCTGTAAAGAGAGATATCGCCTTTCAGGGTTTTTTCATCAAGAGTCAAATCGCTCTGCAGCAGCTGCCAGTTTCTGATTGCTTCCTCTGCGTATGTTCGCATCCTATTCCCTGCCCTGGTCAAGGAAACACTCCGGTTGTCGCGGATGAATAATTTTTTGCCTGTTTCCTCTTCCAGGCGCTGGATTGTCCTGGTCAGGGCTGAAGGGGTGACGTTGCATGCCTGGCTGGTACGGCCGAAATGAAGGGTGCCTGCCAGGTGTTTGAAAAGGATGAGTTGCCGGATGTCCATAATTGCTGTGCAGTTCCACTATGATGTTGTCTTAACGGGGTTTTTGTGGTTATTATCTTTTTTGCGGAAGAGGTGCGCGTTTCGGTTTATGCAATACTGTATATCAAATAATTCACTTTACGCAATAGGGTAGAGGGTGTATTTTCCAAGTATAGTGTGCATAGTCTGGAGATGGCCGGCTGGAAGCCGGCCCCACGGGGCCGGATTGAGCTTGTTATTTGAACATCTTTCCGTGGAGCCTGCTTGCAGCAGGCTGAAAAAGTGTCTATCATTTAACCAAATTTGTAACTATTCAGCGAGGGCACAGAAGGTGGATTCCCACTGAATCGTAACTGTTCAGTAGTGCCTCATGTTCGTTCATTCGGAGTCTCGTTCCTCGCTTACCTGGGACTTCGAAGCATACTTGTGCTATTCAAGAAGGCCAAAATGGGCGAAGATGGGGTGCTACTGAATAGTTACCCAAATTTAATCATAAGGAGACAGAACATGGCTGAAAATTATTTTAACACATTACCCTTACGCATCCAGCTTGAAGAGTTGGGGCAATGTCGTTTCATGGATTCCACTGAGTTTAACGGCGTTGAAGCCCTCAAAGGCAAAAAAATTGTTATTGTAGGCTGCGGATCCCAGGGGCTGCATCAGGGTTTGAATTTGCGTGACAGCGGCCTTGACGTGTCCTATACCCTGCGCGAGTCGGCAATCAGCGAAAAGCGCCAGTCATGGAAAAATGCTACGGAAAACGGTTTTACCGTCGGCATCTATGAAGAGCTGATTCCATCCGCCGATCTGGTTATCAACCTGACCCCGGACAAACAGCACACCGGCGTTGTCAATGCCATCATGCCGCTGATGAAAGAGGGTGCCTGTCTTTCCTATTCACACGGATTTAATATCGTTGAGGAAGGCATGCAGATTCGGAAGGACCTCACCGTTGTCATGGTTGCCCCGAAATCTCCCGGAACCGAGGTGCGGGAAGAGTACAAACGCGGATTCGGCGTGCCGACCCTTATTGCCGTTCATCGGGAAAATGATCCCAAAGGCGAGGGCTGGGATATTGCCAAGGCCTATGCCTGCGGAACGGGCGCTGACCGCGCCGGTGTTCTGCAGTCCTCCTTTGTTGCAGAAGTCAAATCAGATTTGATGGGTGAGCAGACTATCCTCTGCGGTGTTCTGCAGGCCGGCTCATTGCTCTGCTATGACAAGATGATGGAAAAAGGAATTGATTCCGCATACGCCTCAAAACTCATCCAGTACGGCTGGGAAACCACCACCGAAGCCCTTAAGCACGGCGGCATCACCAATATGATGGATCGTCTGTCAAATCCGGCCAAGCTCAAGGCTGAGGAACTGGCGGCAGAGATGAAGGAGATTCTGACTCCTCTTTTTGAAAAGCACATGGATGATATCATGTCCGGTGAATTTTCAAGAACCATGATGGCGGACTGGGCCAACGATGATGTCAATCTGCTTGGCTGGCGTGCAGCAACGGGGGAGACCGCGTTTGAAAAATCCGTCAATACCGATGCAGACATCCCGGAGCAGGAGTATTTTGATAACGGCATCCTCATGGTTGCCATGGTAAAAGCCGGGGTGGAGCTGGCCTTTGACACCATGGTTTCCGCCGGGATCAAGGAGGAATCAGCCTACTACGAGTCACTGCACGAGGTTCCGCTGATTGCCAACACCATTGCCCGCAAGAAATTGTATGAGATGAATGTCGTTATCTCCGACACCGCTGAGTACGGCTGCTACCTCTTTGCCCATGCCGCAGTGCCTCTGCTCGGCAATTTTATGAAGAAAATCGATACCGATGTGATCGGTAAAGGACTTGCCTCCAAAGAAAACGGCGTTGATAATATTGCTCTTATCAAGGCCAATGAGGAGATCCGTTATACCGGCGTTGAGTATATCGGCGCGGAGCTTCGCTCCTATATGGGTGCCATGAAGCCGATTATTTAACGAATGGACGTTTTGTTAATGTTAAAAGAGCTCTTGCCTGAAGGGCTCTTTTTTTTTAACTGTTACATATGATGAACTTTCAAGCCCCACTGATCATGGCACTTGCCTGGCTTTTGTGGTGTACGCTGCATAGTCTGCTCATCTGTCGATGGTGGACAAGCCGGATGCGTGCCATGCTTGGGCAAGGTTTTGCCTGGTACCGATTATTTTTCAATGTCTTCAGTCTTGTTACGCTCCTTCCGGTTGTTTTCTGTCAATTTTCCCTGAAACAGGTTATTTTGTTTGAGGCGCCTCTTTGGTGGACTGTTTTGCAAGCAATCCTCTGTCTGTATCCTTTGTATATGTTTTATGTTGGCTCAAAACGACATGATCTCACTTCGTTCCTGGGGCTGAAACAGGTGCGGGACCATTTTGCAGGCAGGCCGCAGCAGGCATCTACCTTTGTCCCTGATTTCAGAGGGGGAGTGCGCCACCCCTGGTATTCGGCCGGTTTCGTTCTGGTGTGGATATTCGGACCCATGACGGATGTAACCCTTGCCGCAAAAATAATCCTCTCCGGTTATTTTGTCGTCGGCGCTTATCTTGAGGGAAGAAAATTACTGGTGGAGTTTGGCAAACCCTATGCCGAATACTGCCGGAAGGTTCCCATGCTCATTCCCCGATTCAGGATGAAAAAGTGAAAAAAGCATCTACCGATACCGGGAAAATTGCTCGATCCGCCGGCACCGTTTCCATTGCCGTCATGTGCAGTCGGGTGCTGGGGCTGGTTCGGGAGCAGGCTTTTGCCGTTCTTTTTGGGGCGGGATATGCCTATGATTCATTTGTTGTGGCATTTCGTATTCCCAATCTTCTGCGCGATCTGTTTGGCGAAGGGGCGCTCAGTGCAGCCTTTGTGGCGGTTTTTTCCGATTATGACGCCAATAAGGGTGAAAAGGCCACCTGGCGGCTTGCCGGTAATGTGCTGGTTTTTTTCGCCATACTGGTCAGTCTCATAACCATTGCCGGTATTTATTTTACCGATCCGCTCATACACCTGCTGGTTGATGCGGAATTTGTCGAGGTGCCCGGCAAGGTGGAGCTTACCAGGAAACTGACGGTGATCATGTTTCCCTTTCTGCTTTTCATCTCCCTGTCTGCCGTGGTCATGGGTATGCTTAATACCAAGGGCCGTTTTTTCATCCCTTCCATGGCTTCGAGTTTTTTTAATATGGGTTCCATTATCGGAGGGGTGAGCCTGGCCTTGATTCTGCCGAGATTCGGATATCCGGCAATCATGGGCATGGCAATAGGCACCCTGATCGGTGGCTTTCTGCAGCTTGCCGGCCAGCTTCCCACCCTGTTTAAAACGGGATTTGTCTTCTGCCCAGGGCTTGATCTTGCCGATCCGGGATTAAGGCGGATTGTCAGGCTGATGGTTCCGGCGGTCATTGGCCTTTCCGCCACCCAGATCAATATCTTTA
>DAOUUW010000192.1 GCA_030667965.1 Deltaproteobacteria bacterium | reverse complement strand
TTTTGATGATGTCCGCGGTTATTTGCAGGATAAAAAACAGAGCTTTATAAAGGAACTGCAGATTCTTGGGGGAAATCCAGTGCTTGATGCATTTATCATGTCTTCCGGCGTTGAGACCGAAATTGCCGCCCGCTCTGTGGAAAGGTTGTTTTTGCAGGCCCTTCATTATAGCCCGTCGTATCAGAGTATTTTTTTTGTTGATGCGTTTGGTAGAGAAAAAGTCAAGGTTAGCAGAAGCGGCATCAGCAGAAATTACAATGAATGGGGAAAACAAACTTTTTTTGCCCACATCGAGTCGTCTGCTCCGGGGAGTTTTGTCTTTGATGGACTGCACACTGATGAAGAAGGAATGCATTTTTTTTATCTGGCAATTCATAAGGTTGACGGCGATACAGGAGAATTTGGTGGTGCAGTGATTGTTCAATACAGCATGAAAGATATTATGGTCTATCTGACCCACATGGATATTTTTGGGGAAAAAGCGACCTGGATTTTAACCCCACAGGAATGGCAAGTCATGCATGGCCCTTCTGACGAAAAAATATCCCTTGACCCGCGACCGTATATGACAAGAGGGATGCAATCGGCCCCGGTATTTAAAGCCGTAAAGGAAGGTATTCTTGTTTACGAGGATTTTTCCGTTGTCTCGGGGATGCCTTTGCTTCGCGTCTCCATGAGTATTTGCAACTCGGTGCTGCTCAGGGACATAAAAAAGACCTTACGCTTTCTTTCCCTTGTTTTTCTTTTCGCACTTCTGTTGACCTCCCTGGTGGCCTATTTTCTCGCCAGGTATTTTTCCCGTCCCATCATTGAACTGGCGAGTTCGGTGTCCAGGTTGGCCAAAGGTGACCTTGAGTCCCGGGCCCTTATTCGTTCATCCGGCGAGGTGCAGATGCTGGTTGACAGTTTTAATGCAATGGCGGCTGATTTAAAGAAAACAACGGTTTCCAGGGATTACGTTGATAATATTATCAAAAGCATGATGGATACGCTGATCGTTGTTTCTCCTGACGGCAGGATAGCTCGGGTGAACGAGGCAGCATGCGCCCTGCTTGGCTATGCGGAAAGAGAGCTTTTAGGGCAACCGTTTGCTATGGTTTCAGGTTCGGATTCGCCGGAAAATACTGTAATTGAAGATCATCTTGATGATGTCGGTCTGGACCGTGAGGTGCATTATTTTACGAAAGACGGCCAGAAGATACCGGTTCTTTTTTCAGCTGCCCGAATGGCTGGCGGGGATGAAAATAAAAAGGAAGTTGTATACGTTGCCCGTGACGTTCGGGACAGGAAAAAGGCGGAAAAAGAGCGGGAAGTATTGCAGATGCAGTTGCTTCAGACCAGTAAGCTTGAGTCGGTGGGGCAGTTAGCCGCCGGAATTGCCCATGAGATCAATACACCTGCTCAATATGTTGCGTCCAATCTTCAATTTCTTGATGATTCACATGGTGACTTAAAGATTCTGATAGAAAAACTGTTGGCCTTGCAGAAAAAAATCAGGGAAAAAACTGCGACCGATGCAGAGTTTGACGAAATTGATGATTATCTGCAAGAGATTGACTGGGAGTTTCTTGCCGAAGAAATCCCGTTGACCATTGAACAGTCAAAGGACGGTATAAGTCGTATAAGTAAAATTGTCCTGGCAATGAAGGAGTTTTCTCACCCGGGCAGCAAAGAGAAATCTCCAGAGGATCTTAATAAAATTATAAAAAATACCATTACTGTTGCCAAGAATGAATGGAAATACGTAGCTGATGTTGAAACCGATTTTTCCCCTGAACTGCCGAGTGTAAGTTGCCTGTCTGATGAGATGAGCCAGGTGATTCTTAACATTCTGGTTAATGCCGCTCATGCTGTTGCGTTAAAGATCGGTGATCATCCTGACAGCTTCCAGAAGGGAAAAATTCGCATCAGTACACGTAAAATGGATGATTGTGTCGAAATCAGAATAGAGGATAATGGGAGCGGAATTCCAGAAAAAGCACGGGAAAAGATTTTTGATCCTTTTTTTACAACAAAAGAAGTGGGGCGGGGGACCGGCCAGGGTCTTGCCATAAGCCGTAACGTTATTACGCAAAAACATGGCGGTACCATTGATTTTGAAACAGAGATCGGCAAGGGGACTACTTTCATACTGACTCTGCCGATTTCTTCATAAAATCCTGACGGAGTTAGAAAAGTGGCAAAAAAAAGAATTTTGTTTGTTGATGACGAGTCGAATATTCTTGCAGGGATACGCAGGATGCTCCGCGTCCCCTGCGTAAAGAATGGATATGGAGTTTGTCGAAAGTGGTAAAGAGGCGCTGCAGATCATGTCGGAGGGGCCGTTTGATGTTGTTGTATCCGACATGGGGGGTTCCCGTTCAGACGCTTGAGGCAATTGCCTATCACCACAGCCCGGGAAAATGTACGGCCACATCATTTAATCCGGGGACAGCGGTCCATGTTGCCAATGTTCTTGACCATGAACAGCATAGCAGGCAGCATGTCGGTGCCTTACCAACACTGCATCTCGACTATCTCGACAGGGTGCAATGTCGGGAGCATCTGGATGACTGGCGTAAACTGTGCCAGGTGGAAAAGTGAAAGCGCGTTCATGGAAAAGACGATTAAATTCCCTTGAGGAACTCATCTCCATGGGGGACGCGGCCATGTATAAGGTAAAAAGACAAAGGAAAGCCTCTGCGGTCGTTGGACAGGGGCGTGACAGGGTAGGAAGTCAAGAATGAGAGAGCAGAAGGCAACAATACTTGTGGTTGATGATGAACCGGGTGTGCGTAAATTATTGAACCGGTTTATTCAAAGTGGCGGCCATACAGTTATTGAAGCTGTAAACGGTCGTCAGGCCCTGGATATTTTTAGGGAGCAGCGGCCCGATCTTATTTTGACGGATCTTCATATGGTGGAGATGGGGGGCATGGACCTTTTGAAGCATATTGTGCTTGAATCGCCTGTTACTCCGGTCATTATTATTTCCGGTATGGGTACAAAGGATGATTGCGTTGAGGCGCTGCGCCTTGGAGCCTGGGATTATCTTGATAAGCCTGTTTACAGCAAAGAACTTGTCATCCACGCTATTAACGGGTCTCTGGAGCGCGCCCGGCTCCTGGAAAAGGAGGAGAAGCACCGCCAATATCTTGAAAAGGAAATAAAGAAGCGCACCGGCGAACTGGTGGCGAAAAATCGCGAGCTTGAGCAGGAGATCTCCCAACGCCGTATTCAGGAAGAACTGGTGATTCATACCAAAAAAGAATGGGAGCGCCTGGTTGATTCCATGCCCGACTTCATCGCCATTGTAGACAGGAATTTCAAATTTGTCCGCATGAATAAGTCCATGGCTGAAAAGCTTAATGAAGATGTGTGGGAATTATGCGGCAAGACTTGTTTTCTCTGTGTTCATGGCACAGAGAAAAAGCCTGATTATTGTCCCCATGTCAAACTTCTGCGGGACGGTAAACAGCATACGGTGGAAATTTATGAAGAGCTGATTGGCGGTCATTATGAGCTGACGGTTATTCCTTATCGGGATGCTGACGGCACCCTGCTCGGCTCCGTGCATGTTGCCCGGGACATTAATCAGCGCAAAAAAACGGAATTGGAAAAAGACAAGCTCAAGTCGGAACTGCTGCATGCCCAGAAACTTGAATCGGTGGGCCGGCTTGCCGCCGGTATTGCCCATGAGATTAACACCCCGACCCAGTACGTCGGCACAAATATTGAATTTCTTGACGAGTCTTTTAAGGATATTGCCGAGTTGGTGGGACGTATACAGGAGGTGCTTGATTCGTCAAAGGGCAAGGGTATATCTGCCGATCAGGTGAAAGATCTGGAGGATGCACTGGAAGAGGCCGACTGGGACTATATTGCCGAGGAGGTTCCCCGGGCAATTCGTCAATCCAAGGAAGGGGTGCAGAGAGTAACCTCCATTGTCCAGGCCATGAAGGAATTTTCCCATCCCGGCAGCAAGGAAAAGGTTGTTGCCGACATGAACAGGATCATTGAGACAACGGTGAATGTTTCCAGAAACGAATGGAAATATGTTGCCGACCTGAAAACCGATCTTGATCCCGATCTGCCCAAGGTCATGTGTCTGA
The DNA here is from genome assembly GCA_030667965.1 of Deltaproteobacteria bacterium. Taxonomy (GTDB): domain Bacteria; phylum Desulfobacterota; class Desulfobulbia; order Desulfobulbales; family SURF-16; genus JAHLLM01. Next base: position 1,371 of record DAOUUW010000192.1, on the reverse strand, counting down.
CTGACGAGATGGGTCAGGCGATCCTTAATATGATCGTTAATGCTGCCCATGCCATTGCCGAGAGCCGGAAGGGCAATGACGAAGAAAAGGGCATGATTTCCATTCGTACCAGCCACGATGAAAAATCCGTTGAAATACGCATCAGCGACACCGGTTCCGGTATCCCCGAAGCGGTACGCAACAGGATTTTCGATCCCTTTTTTACCACCAAGGATGTTGGCCGCGGCACCGGCCAGGGCCTTGCCATCACCCATGACGTTATCAGCGAAAAACATGGTGGATTTATTGCTTTTGAAACCAAGGTCGGCGAAGGCACAACCTTTATCATTAAGCTGCCGATAGCAGCAGGGTGAGGTTGTTTGTTTCGTTCTTGCAATTTCTCCCCCGAGTGGGTATTTTTTTGCAGATAGCTGATAGGAGAAAAAGAATGGAAAGAACGGATTACAGAGGGGACTGCTGAAAAGGCTTTAAAGACGTAAGGTTACGTCTGAAAAACGGATCTGCCGGCATGCGTTTCAGATTTCTCTGCTCACCGGATCAGGCAGGGAAAATGGACAGGGTCATAGCCTATGCCGATGGCCGGGTCCTTTCCAAGGAAACAACTTTTGAAGGATCGGTATTTGTTGTTGAGAAGACCTGAAAGGCAGTTACTGCAGTTTGTGCGTTTTCTCTTTGTCAAAGAGTTGCTGCACGCCATGTTTTGATTCCTTTTCGGCCATTTGCTCCAAGGCCTCTTCTTTTGAAATACCCAGGGACCGGGCAACCTCTTTCATATCATAACAGGGCTGGCCATCCGGCGTGTAGCCGGTTTGCCGCAGTTCAGGAAAACAGGAACCGGTGGCAATGCTGGAAGCCTGTCCAAGAATCTCCTTTATTTCAGGCGGGCCATAAAGCAGGAGCCATTCAACCGCATCGGCCCAGGTCTTGCTATCCACGGTTTTATTTTCAAGCACGGCCATGGCCATTTCCACATCCCATGATTTTTTGAAATCATCCATATTTGTTTTCCTTTTACGTAAAAGCAGTCTGTTGGAACCAAATTGATAATAACCACCTCCAATTGATAAATCAAGATTTTGAATTTTGACATTTGGCAATGTCAAAATTAAAGCTAAGTGATTGTTAGACATCCGATAAGCGAAAAACACGAAAAAGTCCTTTGGTAAAAAACAAACAGAGATTTTTTTTATTGTGATTACCACTAATTTTCAGCCTCCTGCGTAAATAACCGGCGAAGAATGAGGGTGGGAGCGGATTTATCCGCGAATTTTCCGGGTTGGCAAGCAAGCAGTTCCATCTCCTTGCCAGCCCTTTTCGCGGCTAAAGCCGCTCCTACAGCACTGCACTGATGAATGGCTGAATTTCGATGGT
>DAOUUW010000163.1 GCA_030667965.1 Deltaproteobacteria bacterium | reverse complement strand
GTTAGATCAAGTTTCTCGCTTATAATGTATTGTTTTGACGGTGTTTTCATTGCGGCTCTAAAAAACAGAACAGGTGCCTCAATAAACACGAAGAATCAAACAGTTGGCAATTACCAACTTGAGTCAAGTGCATACCCCAGAAAATTTATTGCTTGTCGAGGAGCAAAAGATGAAAATCACAATAGATAAAAATGTCGTAGAATTTGTCCCGGATAATAATGAAGAAACTTCATCACTCACCGTGTTGTGGCGAGTGATGGTTGATTGTATGCGGGATAATAAAAAACTTGAACCCATAGGCGAGTATGTTCCTGAAAAAAGCAATGTGGCACGATTTGTCCTGGAAGGGATAAAAGGCGGTCAAACCGAGTATGATCACAGCCATCAGGCATCTGCGGACTCAACGTATGTCTGCACGGTATGCAATAAATATATGCAGGTGAAATCAGGGGACGATCTCCCCCTGTGCTGCGGGAAATTAATGGAAAATATGGACTAAGCCGTTGTTCAAAAATAACTGTTCCATATAAGAACGTAAGCGGCATAAGGGGCCGTAACTAACTTATTAAAAATGTAATGGTTATTTCTTAACGGCCCCTAAACAGGTCTTCATGTATCTTGCAGAAGATCAAAGATGAACAAAATTATAAGAGGTGAACACAATGGACAAGTATGAGTGCCCCTGCGGCTATATCTATGATCCGGCAGAAGGTGATAATGAACATGGTGTAGAGGCAGGAACTGCTTTTGCTGATATTCCAGATAACTGGGTATGTCCTAAATGCGGGGCGGAAAAATCCGAGTTCTGGAAAGCTGATTAAGAATTGTAGAACTTTTTTTCTTAGAGGAGGCGTGGTTGCAAACCACGCCTCCTTTTTTTTGTCTCAAATTTCATAAAGCCTGTTATGGGCCTGTTTGCAGAGGCTTTCCCCTTGACAAGATTTCCCTTCACATTATAACCAATCAGTATTAATGCAAAATTAAATTGTATGTATTCAATACCCCTGAATGGTACCACCTCCTTTTTTTAAGCAATGGAAATCGATCTGTATGGCCTATAATAATATTCTTGATCTGATAGGAAATACCCGTATTGTCCCCATAACCCGTTTAAACCCCCACAAAAATGTAACTATCTATGCCAAGATAGAGTCCGCCAACCCGGGTGGTTCGGTGAAAGACCGTATTGCCCTGTCAATGATAGAAGCGGCTGAAAAAAGCGGTGAATTGACACCGGACAAGATTGTCCTGGAGGCCACCAGCGGCAATACTGGGATAGGCCTTGCCATGGTGTGCGCCGTGAAGGGGTATCGCTGCCAGCTTGTCATGTCCGAATTTGCCAGTGTGGAGCGTAGAAAAATAATGATGGCCTTTGGCGCCGAAATTTTGCTGACTCCGGGAAAGCGCAGCACAGACGGGGCAATTGAGCAGGCCTATGTCATGGCCCGTGAACATCCTGATAAATATTTTCTCACCGACCAGTTTAATAATGATGCCAATTTGATGGCCCATGTGGACCATACCGGACCTGAGATATGGGAGCAGACGAATGGGAAGGTGACCGATGTTGTTGCCACCCTTGGCACCAGCGGCACGGTGATGGGGTTGTGTCGTTATTTTGGCCAAAATCATGTGGAAGTGCGGGTTACAGCGGTTGAACCTTTTCTCGGCCATAAAATCCAGGGGCTCAAAAACATGAAAGAGTCCTATAAACCTGGTATTTTTGATAAAAAAGAGCCATACCAGATCATCAACGTGCCTGACGAAGAGGCGTTTCGCTACGCACGTCTCTTGGCCCGTAAGGAGGGGATATTTGCCGGCATGAGTTCCGGTGCCGCTCTCTGCGCCGCTCTTGCCCGGGCCGAACAGATGGAAGAAGGGGTCATTGTTGCCCTTTTCCCGGACAGTGGTGAAAAATACCTCAGCACCGAGTTGTTTACCCGCAAAATAAAGGAGAAGCCGCAAAACACGGGTCTGCGTTTTTTTAATTCCATGAAGCGCAAAAAGGAGGTGTTTCAACCTCTTTCTCCGAACAAAGTGACTTTTTACGCCTGCGGTCCCACCGCCCATGAGATTGCCAACCTCGGGCATTGCCGCCGCTTTATTGTGGCTGATCTTATTCACCGACTGTTGCTCACCAAGAAGTATAATGTCGATTTTTACATGAATTTTACCGATCTCGATGACAATACCATCCAGGGAGCGGCAAAAAAAGGGCAGTCCCTACGGGAATTTACCGGATATTACATTGATGAATTCATGAAGGACATCAAGGCGCTGGGGGTGAAAGAGGCGAGCTGCTACCCAAGGGCATCCGAGCATGTTGATGATATGATTAATATCGCCCACGAGCTGGTGCATAAGGGTTCTGCCTACGAAAAGCATGGCTCGGTTTATTTTGATATCGGCAAGTTCAAAGAATACGGTAAGCTTTCCCGGGTGGACCTGAAAAAAATCCAGGTGGGCTGTACAGTGGATCTGGATAATTATGAAAAACAGAGCCCGCTGGATTTCACCCTGATGAAGCGCTCGACCCTGGCCGAGCTGAAGAGCGGGGTTTTTTATCAGACCGACCGCGGTAATATGCGGCCGGGCTGGCATATTGAATGCGCCGCCATGTCGCTTCATTATCTTGGCGAAACAATGGATATTCATACCAGCAGCCGCGATCTTATCTTCCCCCATCATGAAAATGAAAATGCCATTGCCGAGAGCATAACCGGTAAGCCACTTGCTAATTTCTGGCTGCACAGTGAGCTGCTGCTGGTCGACGGCAAGAAGATGAGCCTGGAAAACGATAATGTTCTCACCCTGCGCCAGATTGTCGAGCAGGGCTATAGCCCAAGGGATGTACGTTTTTTTCTGCTTCGCAATCATTATCGCAAGCCCATTGTTTTTTCTTATAAGAAACTTGATACGGCCCGTATGAGTCTGCGCCGTCTTGACGAGTTTACCCGCAAGCTCCTGTGTCTGCTGCCGGATATGCCCCATTCCAATGTGGCAACCTATCTGACGGAGATGGAGGAGACTTTTTTTGCGGCCATGGACGATGATATGAATGTTTCCAGGGCCATTGGTTCACTTTTTAACTTTATCAAAAAGGTTAACCCCATCATCAACGATGGAAAACTGGACCGTGAGCAGAAAGAGTATATTATGGAAACTTTGGAGAAGATCAATGCGGTGCTTGGGATCCTGAGGCTTGAAGAGTGTCCTCTTGCCCCGGAAATTGACAAGCTTATCAGGGAGCGCGAGAAGGCCAGGCAGATAAAGGACTGGCAGAAAGCTGACGACGTCCGCAATGAGCTGGCCCGTAAGGGCATTACGGTCAGTGATACCGCCAAAGGGACGGTGTGGAAGGAGAGCGATAAGGAGTAGTTTGTTTTGTAACTTCAGGTGGTTATTTGGGGTCATTTAGCTTTGGTGTGTCTGCTAATGCCCTGGGCACAAAGGCACAAAGGCACAAAGGCACAAAGGCACAAAGGCACAAAGTGACAGATACGCGAAGACTTCGAAGGCACTGAGTGAAGGTCGTTTTCTATTTAAGATGTTTTCCTTAAACTCTGTGCCTCTGTGCCTTCGAAATCTTCTCGTATCTGTGCCTGGATAGTTTATTTTTTTCTTTTCGGCAGAGGGCAGACCCATTGCAGGGGCGGCAGGATGTGGTCTTTTAATATCTGCTCATCATAGGCCGCCATCAGGGAGGATGCCTTTAGATAGCCCACCACATGGCGAGGTTGTCCCTGACGAACCACCGGCAGAAAGGAAAATTTATTTTTTGCAAAAAGGTGAAATGCCGTCTCCAGGTCATGAGTTTCCTCCACTGTTATGACATTTTTTTGCATCAGCGCCGCAGCCCTTGTTGTTTCCGTAAAGAGTTCAGGATGGGTCATTTGCGATCGTAAATCCCGTAGCGTGAGTACCCCGGCCATTTCCCCCAGGAGATCCAGCACAATAAAATGGGGGAAACTGCTCGCCTCCATTTTGTCTCTGATTTCGCAGAGTGGAGTGTCAACCTGCAATGTCTGTAGATCCCTATCCATATAATCATTGACCACCATACTGCGCAGCTTGTTGACATCATGGCCGCGCACGATATTAATCCCCAGCAGCAGCAGTTTGCTTTCATAGATAGAATAGCCGTGTAGAAATTTGACTACCAGCAGGCTGGGGATACAGGCCACCATGAGCGGTAAAATAACCTCATAATTATAGGTCAGTTCAAAGATGGTCATGATTGCCGTTATGGGGGCCAGTGTCGTGCCGCTCACCATTGCGCCCATGCCAATCAAACTGTAGTAGGATGTTGACAGGATGGCATCCGGCCAGATTAACTGGGCAATATGGCCGAAAATAGCGCCGGTCATGGCTCCGACAAAAAGAGAGGGCGCAAAGATGCCACCGCTCATGCCGCTGCCGATGGAAAAGGAGGTGGCGGCTATTTTGGCGCAGACGAGCAGGATAGCCATGGTGAGTGGAATGTTGTTGGTCAGGGCATCATTGATCGTTTCATAGCCAATACCGAGTACCTGGGGAAAAAACAGACCGACTATGCCGACCATGATGCCGCCAAGCGCCGGTGTAAGCCAGAGGGGACAGCGGCATTGGGAGAAGATGCGGGGCAGGCCGAAAACGCCGGCCATCAGAACCAGGCTGAGAAATCCTGCCGTGATGCCCATGCCCATATAGAGAAGCAGTTCCATGGGGTGGCCCATGACAAAATGGGGAACATGAAAAACAGGGGCGTCTCCCCAGCAGTAGCGGGATACCAGGGTTCCGGTGACGGAGGCAATGACGATATTGCTCAAATAGGAGGCTTGTACTTCGACAAGCAGGATCTCCACGGCAAAAAGGGTGCCGGCCATGGGGGCCTGAAAGGTGGCGGCAATTCCGGCGGCAGCTCCGCAGGCAACAGCCATACGCCGTTTGTCCCGGTCAAGCTTGAAAAGCTGCACCAGGGATGAGCCGATGGAGGCGCCGATCTGCACAATTGGCCCCTCCCGTCCCACAGATGCTCCGGCGGCAATGACAATGGCCGTAACCCAGGTTTTAATGATAGTGACCCTGTGCCGGATGTGGCCGCCTCGTAAGGCCAGGGCCTCCATGACCTCGGGAACTCCCGGGCCGCGAACCTCCGGTGCCCAGAAGACAATAATCGGGCCGATGATCAGACCGCCAATGCCCGGTAAAAGAAGACGCCATAGCCAGTGGGCCTCTCCGCTTGATCCAGCAAAGAGGCTGCCTGCCATGTGGAAGAAGGCGGCGATCCAGGAAATAAGCAGACGGAAGAATACCGCGCCAAGTCCTGCCAAGGCGCCGATGAGAAGCGCAATGAGCAGGGGGTAGAGAATATCGACAAGACGGTTGCGTTGTTGCATGATCAGCCTGCCAAAGAAGATGCCTTAACCACAGGCAGCTCTTTCCAGTTGGTGGTGTAGGCGGGCGATTTCTTTTCGCGCCTGTTTTTCCACGGTTTTTCTAGACCGGCCACCGCATGCTGGATGGTGTAACGCCCCCATTTATTGTTAATGAGGTCCATGGCTGCCATGAGGGGTTTGCTCTTTCTGTCCGGCGGCGAAAAAAGTCCCGGCTGGTGGTAGGACTCGGCCATCAGGCCGAAAAGAACCACCCCGGTTTTCTGGTAACGCAGGCCTGGTTTGTAGATTTGTTTCAGAGCGGCCAGGCCATGTTTGATAAAAACCGTCGTGCTGTTTGTCGGCTCCGGCAGAGTGATGACCCGGCGGGCACTGTAATGGGGTTTTGCGCTGAAACGGTTGGTGGTGAGATAGACCTGCAGGCTGTTTGCCAAGGCGCCTTGTTCACGCAGTTTAACAGCCGCCTGTGCCATATAGGTGGAAAGAGCCTCTTTGAGATCGGCTAGGGATTCCACCTGGCAGCCGAATGATTTAGAGCTGGCAATGGATTTTTTGCTCACCGGATGGTTTTCCATGGCAATACAGGGGGTACCCCGTAGTTCCATGGCCGTGCGCAGTCCGGTGACAGTCAGGTTTTTTCGTAGCCAGCCATCTTCGCAGTTTTTCAACGCCAGGGCCGTTTTGATCCCCCGTCGGTGCAGCCGCTCGGTCTGTCTGCGTCCAATGCCCCACACATCAGAAACGTCAAATTGAGCCAGGATAGCATCAATATCTTTGTTGCTTATATCAAAAACGCCCCCATGGTTTTTATTTTTTTTGGCAATGCGCCCGGCCACCTTAGCCAGGGTTTTTGTGCAGCCGATGCCGATGGACACCGGGATGCCGGTGTGCTGCAGGATGGTCTGCCGGACTTGTCGGCAATACTGCGTCAGGTCTTTATCGTGAATTTCGCCTAAATGCAGGAAGGCCTCGTCGATGGAATAGATTTCAACATGGGGCTCAAGCTGTTTGAGCACCGTCATGACCCGGTGGGAAAGGTCGCCGTACAGGGCGTAGTTGGAGGAAAAAACCTTTACTCCGCGGGATTTCAGGAAGTCTCTGCATTTGAAATAAGGCGTACCCATGCCGATGCCCAGGGCCTTGGCCTCGTTTGAACGGGCAATGATGCAGCCGTCATTATTTGACAGCACCACCACCGGCCGTCCCGCCAGCTTCGGATCAAAGAGGCGCTCACAGGAGGCGTAAAAGTTATTGCAGTCAACAAGGGCGAAGAGTTTGGGCATATAGATATCCTTATTCTCTCACAGAGGCACAGAGTTTTTTTTGTTTTTTCTCAGCGAACTCTGTGCCTCTGCGAGAGCAAAACGTCATTGGTAACCACATTAAAGTTTATGGATGGAACTGGTGACAACCCCCCAGATCTCAAGCTCCATCTCCTTCTTGAT
>DAOUUW010000101.1 GCA_030667965.1 Deltaproteobacteria bacterium | reverse complement strand
TGAAGGCGTAGAGATGGTAATGCCCGGGGATAACGTAACGATAGAAGGTTCTCTTATTACACCAATCGCCATGGAAGTCGGCCTTCGTTTTGCAATTCGCGAAGGTGGCCGTACTGTCGGTGCCGGTGTTGTTAACGAAATCATAGAATAATTAAAATAAATTACAGGAAGTAGGCATGAGAGACATAATCACACTTGGCTGCACGGACTGCAAGCAACGCAACTATACGACAACGAAAAACAAAAGACAGACACCTCAGAAACTTGAGTTTAAAAAATATTGTCGTTTTTGCAAGACTCATACCCTGCACAAAGAGACACGTAAGTAAGTCATAGGCCAGTAGCTCTAATTGGTAGAGCGCCGGACTCCAAATCCGGATGTTGGGGGTTCGAGTCCCTCCTGGCCTGCCACAATGTTGAGGCTTCGTTAATGTTTCATTGGCGAAGCTCATTTTTTTTTTGAGAATTACGCGAGACGTTATCACCATGGCAAGTAAAAAGCCTGTGAAATCAGGAAAAAAGGATTTGACTGCAAAGACCCAGCGGCAACCTGACAACTCAAAGGTTGATTTAAAAAAAATTAAAGTGTTTGTCACTGAGGTAAGGAATGAGTTCGGCAAGATTGCCTGGCCTGACAAAAAACATACTGTCGCCACCACCGGAGTTGTCGTGCTGCTTGTCTTTATGGTCTCCTTTTATCTTGGCGCTGTTGATCTCGTTCTCGGCAAATTTATCGGGTATGTGATCAAGTAACTGCTTATTTGGTAAAAACCTCTCAGAAATTTTATCCCGGAACTTTATATGGCTAGATCTTGGTATATACTTCATACCTACTCAGGGTTTGAAGAAACGGTAAAAACATCAATGCTTGAACGGATAAAAAAAGCCGGTCAGGAGGAGATGTTTGGTGAGATACTTGTGCCTACTGAGCAGGTTGTCGAGATGATTAAGGGGACAAAGAAAACGTCTTCCCGTAAGTTCTTTCCCGGGTACATCCTTTTGAATGTTGACTTGAATGAAGAAACCTGGCATACGGTCCGCGATACTCCGAAAGTGACCGGTTTTGTCGGAAATGATCTTGACCCTGTGGCCATGTCTGATGAGGAAGCAATGAAAATCATCAACAGGATCAGAGACGGTGCCGTTAAACCAAGGCCGAAAGTGTCGTATGACGAAGGTGATGTCGTCAGGGTTACGGACGGGCCTTTTTCAAATTTTCAGGGTGTTGTGGATACAGTGTATCCTGACAAGGGTAGAGTTCGTGTCATGGTTAGTATATTTGGTCGTGAAACCCCTGTCGAGCTGGAGTTCTCACAGGTAACACTCGGCTAGTAAATGCGTTATTGAGTTTTTGAATGTTTAAGCAGCATACAAGCTGTATTGAGTGTGATTGAGAGGAGAAGAACATGGCTAAAAAGATTACAGGATATATAAAATTACAGATTCCGGCGGGGAAGGCCAATCCTTCTCCACCTGTCGGACCGGCTCTTGGGCAGCATGGGTTGAATATAATAGAGTTTTGCAAAGCGTTTAATGCAAAAACGCAAAATGAGGGCGATACGATTATACCTGCAGTTATAACAGTGTATTCGGACCGCTCGTTTTCGTTTATTACCAAGACTCCGCCTGCATCCACACTTATCTTCAAAAAACTGAATCTTAAAAGTGGATCCAGTAATCCCAAGACAGAGCGTGTGGCAAAAATTACCCGTGCCCAGTTGCAGGAGATTGCTGAAATTAAATTGCCCGACCTGAACGCGTATGATATTGATGCTGCAATTAAAATTGTAGCCGGTACTGCAAAGAGTTGCGGCATAACTGTTGTTGATTGATTGAATTGCGAGGATGTAAATCATGGCAAAAAGAGGAAAAAAATATCAAAGTTCAGTAGCAGAACTTGATAAACTGAAATTATATGAACTGACTGAGGCAATAGATTCAATGCTGAAAGTCAAATATTCGGCTTTTGATGAGTCTGTTGATCTTGCCGTTAAACTTGGTGTTGATCCTCGTCATGCAGACCAGATGGTGCGTAGCACTCTGGTATTGCCCAATGGTACCGGTAAAAGTGAACGTGTTCTTGTTTTTGCCAAGGGTGAAAAAGTCCAGGAAGCGCTTGACGCCGGGGCTGATTATGCCGGTGGTGATGAGTTTGTTAAACAAATCCAGGAAGGCTGGCTTGAGTTTGAACGTACCATCGCAACACCCGATATGATGGGCACGGTTGGCAAGATAGGTCGTGTCCTTGGTCCGCGTGGATTGATGCCGAATGCCAAATTAGGCACGGTTACCTTTGATGTCGCCCGTGTAGTCGGTGAAATCAAATCAGGTAAAGTTGATTTTAAGGTAGACAAAGCCGGCATTGTTCATTCCATGATCGGCAAAGCTTCATTTGGTGCAGAAAAAATCCAGGAAAACCTGCTGGCATTTATTGACAAGATTCTGCAACTGAAGCCTTCATCAGCAAAAGGTGTTTACCTTAAAGGCGTCACCTTGACAAGCACCATGGGCCCCGGTTTCAAACTGGATCCTCTTGAACTTCGTACCCTGGTTAAACAGGCTTGATTTTTCGTTAAATAATCTGCTGTTTTCCGCAGGTTATTTTCAAAGTAGTTTTGATGTCCAAGACAGCGGGTACAAGAATGTTTAATCCCACTTTGCGGGGCCTGCCGAGACTGATATCGTTGCAAAACGCAACTTATGCAAGTGTAGAAAACCATAATTATAGTTGTATAGCTTTTATTGTTTCCTTTTTTTAACACTTGTCTGTCCTTGTCGACTTCAACTGCTTTATTCGGCAGTGGTTCTTCGCCCCTATTGGAGGGCCACGTTGTGGCGCTATATTGAAAGATATGGCAAAAAATTTAATGTTGAATTCGTGTAAGGAGGTAGGACATTGAATCGTGAGGAAAAGGCTGCGGTAGTAGCAGATCTCATCGGCAAATTTGAAAAAGCCAAAATTGCCATTGTGACTGACTATCGAGGGCTGACCGTCTCGAAGATTGAGAAATTGCGGCGTGAGTTGAAAAAGAACAATGCCGAGATACGGATAGCCAAAAATACATTGCTGCGTCGGGCTGTGCAGGGAACTCCTTTTGAAGTCATGCAGGATCAGTTGATTGGAACCACTGCATTGACGGTTTCGTATGATGACCCGGTGGCGCCGGCCAAAATCCTGACAGACTTTGCTAAAGAACATCCTCAGCTTGTTATTCGAAGCGCTGTTCTCGAAGGCAAGGCATTGACAGCAGATGACCTGAAGGCCCTTTCAAGCCTGCCAAGCAAAGATGTTATGCTCGCCAGGGTTCTGTCAGTCATGCAGGCTGTTCCGACAAGCTTTGTCCGGGTGCTTAACGCTGTGCCGCAAAGCTTTGTGTATACTCTGCAGGCCATCAAAGACAAGAAAGAACAGGAAAACAACTAATTTTATTATAACTATTTTTTATTGGAGGAGATATAAATGTCTGTAACTAAAGAAGATGTGATTGATTTTATTGCTAATATGAGTGTTCTTGACCTTTCCGAGCTCGTTAAGGAGATGGAAGATAAATTCGGTGTTTCAGCAGCTGCTCCCGTAGCGTTTGCCGCCGGTCCTGCAGGTGCCGGTGATGCTGCTGCCGCTGTAGAGGAGCAGACTGAGTTTGATGTTATTCTTACAGCTATCGGTGAGAAGAAAATTGGCGTTATCAAGGAAGTTCGCGCCATCACTGCTCTTGGTCTGAAAGAGGCTAAAGCGCTGGTAGAAAGTGCTCCTGCCCCGATTAAGGAAGGTGTGGCTAAAGATGAAGCTGAAGATATCAAAAAGAAGATTGAAGAGGCCGGCGGTTCAGTAGAGATCAAGTAATTATGATTTTCTAAAAGATCGGCATATATCCGGCCTTTAAGTAAAATTTAAAGGCCATGAGGATACTAAAATATAACGCTGCAGAGTGAAAAACTCTGTAGCGTTATATTGCGTTTTTCTCCATGAAGTACAGAGCAGTCAATGCGTGTGGGCTAAAATCAGCTGTATGATCAGATTCTGAGGCGAGGGCATATCTTAATGAAGGTAACGAGAAGAGTCAGGAAAAGTTTTGCAAAAATCGGTGAAGCAATAGAAAAGCCGCATTTAATTGATATGCAGCGGTTGTCCTATGAAGATTTCCTGCAGAGAGATATAGATCCTGATGAGCGGACAGATACGGGTTTGCAGGGAATATATAAATCCGTTTTTCCAATCCAGGATTTTAATGGCATATGTACCCTTGAGTTTGTTCGTTATAATTTTGGTGAGCCGAAATACACAGTTGAAGAATGTGTAGAAAGAGGCATGACCTATGAAGTGCCGATTAAAATAACCGTACGTCTCGTTTCGTTCGATATAGACCCTGAGACTGAAGTGAAAAGCATTCGCGATATCAAAGAACAGTCTGTCTATCTTGGATCCATGGCGTTGATGACAAAGACCGGCGTTTTTGTCGTCAATGGTACGGAACGGGTCATTGTCAGCCAGTTGCAGAGATCCCCCGGTCTTTTTTATGCCCATGACGGTGGTAAAACCCATGCCGGCGGGAAGCTTCTGTACTCAGCGCGCATAATACCAGTGCGCGGTTCCTGGGTGGATCTTGAGTTTGATGCCAAGGATGTTTTGCATGTTCGCATTGATAGACGGCGCAAATTTCCTGTCAGTACTCTGCTTAAGGCCCTCGGAAACACCGGACCTGAGTTGCTTCGTTATTTCTACGATACAGAAAAAATCAGTCTGGCCGGCGGCAAAATAACGAAAAACTTTGATGCTAACTTGGCAGTGGGCCAGCGTGCCCCCCATGACTTTATTCATCCTGAAACCGGCGAAGTGCTTGCCAAGACAAGCCGCAAAATCGGTAAAGCACTGGCTGCCCGTCTTGAAAAGGCCGGTTTTGAATCTGTTGAAATTGAAGCCGAAAGTCTGCTGGGCAAATATGTTGCCGATGATATTGTTCATCCCCAGACCGGCGAGGTGATTCTGCCGTGCAACGGGGAAATCACCGAGTCCATCCTTGTAGCGCTTCATGAATCGGGTATTGAATCATTTGAAACTCTGTTCATAGATGACATTAAAGTAACGGATTCTTTTCGCAAGACGATGTTCCTTGACAAGGTGGATACGATGGAAGAGGCCCTGCTGGAAATTTACCGCAGGCTGCGTCCGAGCAGTCCTCCCACCAAGGAGGTTGCTGCAAAGTTTTTTGACAATCTCTTTTTTAACCCTGACACCTATGATCTTTCCGTGGTGGGCCGTTTTAAAATTAATGCCAAGCTCGGTTTGGACACAGACGTTGAAAATAGAACTCTGACTAAAGAAGATATCATGAAAGCGGTCCATTATCTCCTTCGTCTCAAGGATGCCCAGGGGCCGATTGATGATATTGATCATCTTGGAAACAGACGAGTGCGAACCGTCGGCGAGCTCGTTGAAAACCAGTATCGCATGGGGCTTGTCCGCATGGAAAGAGCCATCCGTGAGAGGATGAGCCTGCAGGAAGTTGAGACCCTCATGCCCCATGATCTGATTAACCCTAAACCGATCACGGCTGCAATCAAGGAATTTTTCGGTACAAGTCAGCTTTCCCAGTTCATGGATCAGACCAATCCTCTTTCCGAAGTGACCCATAAAAGGCGGCTCAGCGCCTTGGGACCAGGTGGACTTTCCCGTGAAAGGGCTGGGTTTGAGGTCAGGGACGTTCATCCTACCCATTATGGCCGTATTTGTCCGGTTGAGACTCCGGAGGGACCGAATATTGGTCTCATCGTCTCCCTTGCCACCTTTGCCAAGGTCAATCGTTTCGGGTTTATTGAAACTCCATACCGTAAAGTTGTAGACCGTAAGGTGACGGATGAGGTTGTCTATATGACCGCTCTTGAGGAAAAGGGCGAGGTTTTTGTCCCCGCCAAAGTTAAACTGGATGAAGACGGGAAGATTGTTGCTGAAAATCTTATCGGTCGTGAAGAGGGCGAAGTTGTTATTGCACCGGCCGAGCAGGTGACATACATGGATGTGTCTCCAAACCAGCTTGTCAGTGTGGCAGCATCTTTAATTCCGTTTCTTGATAATGATGATGCCAACCGTGCTCTTATGGGCTCTAACATGCAACGTCAGGGAGTTCCGTTGCTGCGCACTGCATCCCCCCTGGTGGGCACCGGTTTAGAGAAAATCATCGCCCATGATTCAGGTGTCTGCCTGCTTGCAGGCGGTGACGGCGTGATTGAAGAAGTTGACGCCAACCGTGTCGTTGTCCGTTATAATGAGCCTGGTACCGATGGTTTTGATACCGGTATCGGTGTGTATCGTCTGGATAAATACCGTAAATCAAACCAATCAACCTGCTTCACGCAGAATCCTCTGGTTTTGCCCGGCCAGCAGGTAAAAAAAGGTGAGATCCTTGCTGATGGTCCCGGCGTTGAGCTTGGTGAACTTGCCCTTGGCAAGAATGTCACCATTGCATTTATGCCCTGGCGTGGTTTTAACTTTGAGGATTCGATCCTGGTAAGTGAAAGATTGCTTCGTAATGATACCTATACATCTCTTCATATTGAGGTTTTTGAAACTGTTGCTCGTGATACAAAATTAGGCAAGGAAGAGATTACCCGTGATATTCCAAATGTCAGCGAGGAAAGCCTGCGTAATCTTGATGACAGCGGTGTTGTCCGTATCGGTGCGGAAATCAAACCGGGCGATACAATGGTCGGTAAAGTAACACCCAAAGGCGAGACACAGTTGTCTCCGGAGGAGAAATTGTTGCGGGCCATTTTTGGAGAGAAGGCCGGCGACGTCAAGGATACATCCCTGCGTGTTCCGCCGGGCGTTGAGGGCGTGGTCATTGATGCCAAGGTATTTTCCCGTAAGGGAGTTGAGAAGGATGAACGTACTCTGGCTATTGAAGAAATTGAAGTCAGTCGTCTTGAAAGGGACAGAGATGATGAAATTAACTGTTTGAGAAAGGCAGTCAAGAGCGGACTGGGTGATATTTTGTCCAATGAAAAAGCTAAGTCTCCGGTATTGGCTAAGAATGGCGAGATGCTGCTTGAGGAAGGTGGCAAGATCAGCCTGGAAATTCTTGAGAAAATGTCACTGTCATCCATCAAGAGAATCGATTATTCAAACCGTGAACGTCTCCAGGGTGAAGTTGATCTGCTCTTTGATCGTTTTGATAAACAGGTTGAGGAAGTCAATAGCCGCTATGATGCCCGTATTTCCCGTTTGCGCAAAGGAGATGATTTGCCCCCCGGTGTCATTAAAATGGTTAAGATATACGTTGCTACCAAACGTAAGTTGTCGGTTGGTGACAAAATGGCGGGCCGCCACGGTAACAAGGGTGTTGTATCCAGAATCCTTCCTGATGAGGATATGCCCTATTTTGAAGATGGAACAACGGTTGACATTGTCCTCAATCCCCTGGGTGTTCCCTCCAGGATGAACGTCGGCCAAGTGCTGGAAGTTCATCTTGGTCGCGCTGCCAAACAGCTTGGAGAGCAGATCCAGCATTTCGCAGAAAAACATGAGTTGGCAGCAGTGAAGGCAAAATTGCAGAAAATTTATTCAGAGGCTGAATACAGTACGCTTACCAATGGCCTCTCTGATGATGAATTGCTCGATATGGCACGAAAAATGGGTGAGGGTATTCACATGGCTACCCCTGTTTTTGACGGCGCAAGTGAAACTGAAATACGCAGTCTGCTTGTTGAGGCAGGTTGTGAGGAAGCTGGGCAGTCGTTTCTGTATGACGGCTTGACTGGTGAACGATTTGAAAATCCTGTCACGGTCGGCACTATGTATTTTTTAAAGCTTCACCATCTTGTTGACGACAAGATCCATGCCCGCTCCACCGGGCCGTATTCTCTGGTAACCCAGCAGCCTCTAGGTGGTAAGGCTCAATTCGGTGGCCAGCGTCTTGGTGAGATGGAGGTCTGGGCCATGGAGGCCTATGGCGCCGCTTATACCTTGCAGGAATTTTTAACGGTTAAGTCTGATGATGTGAGTGGCCGGACCAAGATGTATGAGAAAATAGTCAAGGGGAATAATTTCCTCACTGCCGGGCTTCCCGAGTCGTTCCATGTCCTTATTAAAGAGTTGCAGGGGCTTTGTCTTGACATGGAACTGTTGGAATAAAAGATTTAAGATTTAAGATGTAAGCGCCGGAATATAATCATTTTTGCGCTTAAAACTTATTCTTTCAAACACTTAAAACTTAAGACTTAAAACTTAAAACTTTCTTAAAATAGGTGCTGCCGTGGAAGAACTTTTCAGTTTTTTTAAGAACGAAAAAAAACCTTTTAAATTTAATCAAGTTCGTATTTCTCTTGCCTCACCGGAAAAAATCCGTGACTGGTCCCATGGTGAAGTGAAAAAACCGGAGACCATCAATTACCGGACATTCAAACCTGAGCGTGACGGTCTCTTCTGTGCCAAAATTTTTGGCCCGGTGAAGGACTATGAGTGTAACTGCGGCAAATATAAGCGAATGAAGCACCGCGGTGTTATCTGTGAAAAATGCGGTGTTGAGGTTATCCAGTCCAAAGTGCGACGTGAGCGGCTTGGTCACATCGAGCTTGCAGCACCCGTGGCCCATATATGGTTCCTTAAGAGTTTGCCGAGTAAGATCGGTAATCTCTGCGACATGACCCTTAAAGAGTTGGAGAAGGTGCTCTACTTTGACTCGTATGTAGTTGTTAAGTCGGAAGAACCAGCTCCTCCCGTCGGAACGATTATGACCGAGGATCAGTATCGTCAGAATCGTGAAGAGTATCCGGGTAAGTTTGCCGTGGGTATTGGCGCCTCAGCCATCAAGGAAATCCTGAAAAGTCTTGATCTGAACGAGCTTTCCGTGCAACTTCGGCAGGATATGCGGGAGACCGGTTCCGAAGCAAAACGAAAGAAGTATGCTAAGCGGCTTAATATTGTCGAGGCGTTCCGTGATTCAGGCAATAAGCCGGAATGGATGATCCTGGAGGTTATTCCTGTTCTGCCGCCGGATCTTCGTCCTTTGGTGCCCCTGGAGGGCGGCCGTTTTGCCACCTCGGATTTGAATGATCTCTATCGCAGGGTGATCAATCGCAACAATAGGTTGAATCGTTTGATCGAACTTGATGCGCCTGAAATTATCATTCGCAATGAGAAACGCATGCTGCAGGAGGCGGTGGACGTTCTTTTTGATAATGGACGACGTGGCAAGTTGATCACAGGACCGAATAAACGTCCCCTTAAGTCTCTCAGTGATATGCTGAAGGGGAAACAGGGACGTTTCCGTCAGAATTTGCTTGGCAAGAGGGTTGATTATTCCGGTCGTACCGTTATTGTTGTCGGGCCTCATCTGCGCCTGCATCAATGCGGTTTGCCTAAAAAGATGGCCCTTGAGCTCTTTAAGCCATTTATTTACAACAAACTTGAAATGCTCGGCTATGTGACAACTATCAAGAGCGCCAGAAAAATGGTTGAAAAGGAAACCAAGGAAGTCTGGGACGTACTTGATGACGTTGTTAAAGAGTACCCTATTATTCTCAACAGGGCGCCCACTCTGCATCGTCTCGGTATGCAGGCCTTTGAACCTGTGCTGATTGAGGGTAAAGCCATCCAGCTTCATCCTCTTGTCTGTTCCGCCTTTAATGCGGACTTTGATGGTGACCAGATGGCTGTTCATGTTCCCCTCACCGTTGAGGCGCAGGTGGAAGCCCGGGTGCTTATGATGTCGACAAATAATATTCTCTCACCTGCTCACGGTGAGCCGATTATTATTCCGAGTCAGGACATTGTACTTGGTCTCTATTACATGACCCGTGAACGTCTGTTGTGTAAGGGAGAGGGGAAAATCTTTTCTTCTCCCGACGAAGCCCGTATTGCCTATGATTATGGTGAGGTGCATTTACAGGCCAAGGTAAAGGTTCGCATTAACGGTGAAATTATCGACACAACAATGGGACGTATCCTGCTCAGCGATCTGTTGCCTGATGTCGTACCTTTTTCTGCTGTTAACAAGGTGATGAAGAAAAAAGCCCTTGCCGGGCTGATTGATTATACCTATCGCCATGCCGGCATCAAGGAAACCGTAATTCTTGCCGACCGCTTAAAAGATATTGGCTATGAATTTGCCACCCAGTCGGCAATTTCCATCTGCATCAATGATATGCAGATTCCTGTGGCAAAGGAAGAAATTCTCGGCAAATCCGAGCAGGAGGTCATGGATGTCGAGCAGCAGTACGCGGAAGGGTTGATTACCTCTGGTGAAAAATACAATAAGGTGGTTGATATTTGGTCCAGGGCCACAGACGATGTCGCCCAGGAGATGATGAATGAACTCAGTGTTTCATACGTGCGTGATAAGGACAGAAAACTCCTTGAGACGCCGAGTTTTAATCCTATTTTTATTATGGCTGATTCCGGCGCCAGGGGTAGTAAGGACCAGATCCGACAGCTTGCCGGCATGCGCGGCCTGATGGCCAAACCTTCCGGAGCCATTATTGAATCTCCCATTAAAGCGAATTTCCGTGAAGGGCTGACGGTGCTTGAATATTTTATTTCGACCCATGGCGCCCGGAAAGGTCTGGCGGATACAGCGTTGAAAACGGCGAACTCCGGATATCTGACCAGGCGACTGGTTGACGTAGCACAGGAT
>DAOUUW010000003.1 GCA_030667965.1 Deltaproteobacteria bacterium | reverse complement strand
TTGTGGTCTTTGTCTTCGTCAATTGGGTCAAGATTAGAGTTATCCGCACCCTCTAAAAATGGCAAAGCTGGCCCCTTGAGAGTAGACACTGGTGCAGGATCCACCGAGATAGCATGTTGCATTAGCCTGTAAAACAATTTTCCTCGTGAGGCAGAAGTCCTGCGGTTGAAACGAAAAGTAAACTCGTCTAAATAATATGCAAGATGTGAAGGTCTCACCGCACCTTGATATGTGCCCAAAAGCCATCTCTTCAATAGAGACGCAACTAAATGAACAATTTTCATCTTTTTTGACGGTAACACTCGATGAATAAAACCATTCTTACTCAAGCTGTTATAGCCAGACCAGTCGTCAGTATGGACGACGGAGCCCGGCTCAACAACGCCTTGAACAAAAGGCAACAAGCTGTCACCGGAAGCATCTTCCAGGTGCCACAGGCGTATTCGTCCAATCCCTTTATCATCTTTATCTTCAACGGCAACACCGACCAACGCTTTTCCCGCAGCACCTCGTCCACGCTTGCCAGGTTTTTTACCACCAACGTAAGTCTCGTCAATTTCTACGGTGCCGTTCAACTGGTCACGACCAGGCCGAACCATTGCACGGCGTAATTTATGAAGCCACTGCCAAGCTGTATGATAACTGCCAAGGGCAAGAATACGTTGCAAACCAAGAGCATTTGCTCCATATTTTTGGCCAGTAATGTGCCACATAGCTCGAAACCACAGAGACAAAGGTTTTCGAGTACGATGAAAAATTGTTCCAGCGGTCACCGAAGTCTGTATTCCGCATTGGGAACAATGATACAAATTACGTTTTGTCCGCCATTTGTCAGCAGAGCCACATTTGGGGCAAATGAATCCATCTGGCCATCGTAGATTCTGCAAATATTCAAGACAGCCAGATTCTGTACTAAAGATATTTTCGAATTCCTGCAAAGTGCGGGGAAATTTTTCAGCCATAACTCGACACACTACATGTAGTGGTCGCTGGAGTCAAGTGCATACCCCAGTTTGCCTTATTCAAAGCCCACAACTTCAACTCATTATCAATTGTCCATTTTCAATTATCAATTGCAGCTCCTACCATTCCAACCTGAAGCTGTTGTCCAGAGGGCTCACTCTGGCCAGTTTCACCTTGATAATATCACCCGGTTCCACCCTTGGCCCCTGATTAAGCGGCAAATCCGCCTCCAGCAATATATCCGTCATGACGACCTGGATGCGTCGAGGCTGAATGTCGAGCACCAAAACATCCACGCGGCTGCCGACCCCCACCTCCATGGCCAGATATTTAAGAAGCCAGTAGCGATGACGGAGCCGGCGGGCCTGGTTGACGCCGGCCTGGGAAACCAGGATTGATGCCTGATAATCCTTTAATTCACTTACCGAATAAAGCGGACCTTTCCCCTGCAAAACATGGGACAACTGCTGCTGTATAATCAGATCAAGCATTCTCCTGATGGGAGAGGTTATCGTGGTGTACTGCGGTGCGCCGACACCGCTGTGCATCTTTGCCTCGGTCAGCAGATTTCCACGGGAAAGAAAGCGGCGCTGACGGAAATTGACAAACAGGTCCCTGGCAATACCGGCAAACAGCCGTTTACGCGGCGGTTCCTGACATCGATAAAGCGCAGGAATCTCTCGGTCAGCCAGATACTGGGCCGACAGCGTATTGGCCAGCACCATAAATTCTGCAACTAATGTCCTGGCCGCCTTGTCCACCTCCTCCAGACAGACATTCACCCTGCCGCTGCTGTTGACGGAAATATTCACGTCAGGAACAGGGATGATGAGTGCTCCGTTTTCCAACCTTCTTTCCTGAATTTTCAAGCTTAAATCAGCTAAAATTTTCAGCTCACTGTCTTCACCTTTCGCCAGTATCTCTTCTGCCTGAATATAAGTAATGCGTCGTTTTACCTGAACCACGCTTCGCGCCATACGATAGTCGACAACTTCTCCGGCAGGCGTCAATTCCACAAGACAGCTGACAACCGGTCTCACCTCTCCCTTAATAAGGCTGCATGCACCTTCGGATAATTCCCGGGGCAGCATGGGAATCTGCTGATCGGCAAAATAAATGGAAGTGATCCGCTCCAGGGCCGCCTGGAATATCTTGTCTCCTTTTTTGACAAACTCACTGACATCGGCAATATGAATGCCCACCAGAAAATTTTTGCCCTTGCTTTCAAGGTGGAGGGCATCATCAAAATCCCGGGTAAACTCCCCGTCAATTGTCAGCAAATGCAACTCCCTGAAATCACGACGCCCATCGGCCAGAAGCGACTCGCCATCAGAAGCTGCCACCTGCCTGGCCTGCGCCAGGACCTCATCATTAAAATCAACCGGCAGTTCCTGCCTGAGAAGCCCTATATTTTCATCCCGTTGCCATATACCGGCCTTGACCAGCAATTTAAAAGGGTCATGGGGTCGATTAAGATTTGCCATCTTGAGCAGATTCCGGCACAAATCAGCTTCAGCAGCATCATTACCCAGAAGATAATAGTCCTTAATTAAATCAAGGCATCGCTGTTTTTCCGGCCATTCAGGGGGTTCTTCTCCAGCCATAATGGCCGGCATAACCTGCGCCCCCTTTTCCATCATCTCCTCACGGGCCTGCTCTTTTTCAGCCCTTTCCTTCAGCTGCTCAACCGCCTCAGCCGAATGCACAATTACTTTGCCGTCTTTAAATTTAAAGAAAAGACGGTCTGCAAAAACCGCACGCAGGAAAGCAGCAGTCTGATCATCCCCAATCCCATCGCCAAAGCAAAGTTCGGCCAAAAAGAGCGGAGAAAAAACCTCCTTTTCCTCTTCACAAACAAGCTCCCATACCTCTTGAAGCTCAATACGGTCGGCCATTTCCTGCCTTATTGCGGCAATCTCCTGCAGCAAACGCATGGTGTCTTCCCGGGGAAGAGAAACTGCATGCGTCCGGCTGCCGGTGTGTACTACACGGGCGGCAGGCAAATTCATTTCCCTGCCATTCTGATTCATCAGACGCAGCCTCTTTGCCTGTTCCTGCAACACCAGGCCACAGAAAAACCTGCCCTGATCAACATATTCTATAATTTTCCCCTGCAATGGTATTCTCAAATGAAAATTTTACGTTTTAACTTTGGCGTTTTAAGGTAAGTTATGAATAATGTCCGCATTTTTTAACGCCAAGGCGCAGAGCCGCAAAAAAAACAAAAATCCTTTTACAACTTTGCACCTTGGCGTCTCTGCGTTATCTTTTTAGAAAAAAGGAGACCTTAATGGATTACCCTGACGAAAAGCAAGTGAAATCGGGAGTCGTGGCCCTCATCGGACCGCCCAATGTGGGCAAATCCACCCTGCTGAACACTTTGCTGGGCCAGAAAATTTCCATTGTTTCTCCCAAACCCCAGACGACCAGAAACAGAATTCTTGGTATTATCAACGATGACAACTATCAAATTGTCATGATTGACACCCCCGGCATTCATAATGCCAGAAGCCCGCTCAATCTGGAGATGGTAAAAATTGCCACGGGCAGTCTTACCGAAGTGGATGCCATCATCTTCATGATAGACACCACCTTCCCCCTGCCTGAAAAAATCCACTCCGCCACAAAATATCTGGAAAATGTCCGCCATCCCGTCATTCTCCTGATAAACAAGGTGGATCTGATCAATCCCCAGAATCTGCTGCCCATTCTTGACGCCTACAAGAATCTCTTTCATTTCAAGGCAATGATACCGATTTCCGCCCTCAAAAATAACGGCACTGACATTCTGCTTGATGAACTGCTGAAAGTTTTACCGACTGGCCCCAGGCTTTATCCGCAAGACATTCCCACCGACTCCACCGAACGTTTTCTTGCCGCGGAAATCATACGCGAAAAGATATTTCACCTTACCAACCAGGAAATTCCCTACGCATGCGCAGTCATCGTTGAAAGTTTCAAAGAGGATGAAAAGAAAATCACCATCCATGCCACCATCTGTGTGGAAAGAAAATCGCAGAAAGGCATTATTATCGGCCAAAAAGGGTCCATGCTTAAAAAAATCGGCCAGACCGCCCGCCTGGAGTTGAAAGAACTGCTCGGCATCAATGTGATATTGAAACTCTTTGTCAAAGTGCAGAAAGACTGGTCAAAGGATGGGAATTTTTTAAAGGAAATCGGCTTCTGATAAACCGATTCATCAGACGGGAAACAACGAACAACCCTTCACTCCATAACTTTTTTGACAACCCCGGCCAAAGCCTCCATTTGAAACGGTTTTACGATTGCCTCCCTGAAACCGAATCTCAGACAATCCACCATGACCGGATCGTTTGAATAACCACTGGCAACAACTGCCCTGGCATTGGCATCAATCTCAAGAAGTCTTCCAACCGCCTCTTTGCCCCCCATGCCGCCCGGGATTGTCAAGTCCATGATGACCAGATCAACAGGATTGCCCAATCGAGTCTCTCTTTTATATATTTCAAGCATTGCCTCGCCATCAGCACACAACAGCGCATCATACCCGAACAGACCCAGCATATTGGCGGCCACATCCCTGACTATTTCCTCATCGTCCATGATCAGAATCCTACCCGCTCCTTTTGCGTCAACTTCCTTGACGGGGTGTTTTTCCAGGATTGGATGTCCCCTTTCCGCCGGCAAATAGATGATAAAAGCCGTTCCTTCACCCAGCTTCGATACAACCTCGATATACCCATTATGCTTGGCGATGATTGAACGGGTAACAGCCAGACCCAGTCCATGGCCCACGTCCCGGGTTGTAAAATACGGATCAAAAATCTTTTCAATATTTTCCGCACTGATCCCAATACCAGTGTCCTTTATGGTAACACGGACGTAATTACCCGGGGCTGGACATGCTCCATTTTTTTCCCAGGCCCAGTTTTCGCAGACAATGTCAATAACCCCTCCTTTCGGCATGGCATTCTTGGCATTTAAGGCAATATTCTGCACCACCTGACTGATCTGCCCCTTGTCAATTTTGACCAACCAGAGGGTGTCCGGAATAGTGAAATTGCAGGCCACATTACTGCCCTGCAGAACAAAGTCTGCCGAGTCGCGAATCACATCATGAATAGAGGCTGTTTCCCTTATCGGCTCCCCGCCTCTGGCAAAGGTAAGCAATTGCTGGGTCAGACCTTTGGCCCGCATACATGCCTTTTCTGCATTTGCCAGAAGAGGTTTTTGCTTTTCAAAATCTTTTATCCGCTCAACCAAACTGATATTACCCAGAATTGCCGTCAGAACATTATTAAAATCATGGGCAATACCGCCTGCAAGTATGCCGACGGATTCGAGTTTATGTGCCCTGATGGCCTCTGCCTGCATCTTATTCTGCACAGTGACATCGCGAAACACGAGCACCACGCCAATGATGCGGTTCTGCCTGTCGCGGATGGGAGCACAGCTATCGGCTATCTCCCTCTCCCTTCCATCCCGGGTAATAAGCTTCGTATTGCTCTCCAATTCGACAATTCCGCTGCTCTGCACCTTGTCCACCGGATTATGCCTGGGCGTACCGTCATGCCCATCAACAATATGAAAAATTTCCTGCAGCGATTTTCCACAAGCCTCCTGCTGGCTCCAGCCGGTAATATCTTCGGCAACCCTGTTAACCAGCACAACGCGACCATCAATATCTGTTGTAATAACCGCGTCACCGATTGATCTCAACGTGACAGCCAACTGCTCCTTTTCCGCCTCAAGCCTTCTTGCCGCCTCTTTCCGCTCTGTAATATCAACAAAGCTAACCACCGCACCGACAACATCTTCCTCGTCAAGAACGGGGTAGGACCGGTACTCAACAGAAAACGAACTGCCGTCTGACCGCCAGAAAACCTCATCATCACTATGGGCTTTATCGCCCCGCAGAACCCCCGCATGCGCCAGGCATTCATCCACCGGATAGCTGCTGCCGTCAGCGTGACTATGGTGTATGAGCTGATGCATATTTCTGCCCAGCAACTCTTTTTCATTTTCATACCCCATCATACGCAGAAAAGAGCTGTTACAAAATGTGCAGTTTCCGCTGGTATCAAGCCCGTAAATCCCTTCTGCTGTTGAATTTAACAGCAACCGTATCTGTATCTCATTTTCCCGCAGATCCCTGGAAGAACGGTCTATTTCAGCAGCCATGGCATTAAGCCCTTGAATAAGTGCTGCAAATTCCTCCACCCCCAAAGCATGTTTCTCATCCACAACCATACTCTTCTGTGGGAATTCATACTCGTTGAGTGCTGCAACAATATTTCTTACCGGCCTGGAAAAATAACGGTTCAGAAAAAACTGCAAAACAAAATAGAAGATTCCAAAAAAGAAAAGAACCATGATGAACTGCTTCATGATCGCTTGCAGAATAGGATTAAACAGGGAACGGGCCGGCACGGAAAAATAAAGCGTCCATCCTTTAAGCAGGTCAAATTCTTTTTTAAGGGCAAAAAACTTTTCCCCATCAAGACCATACGAAAACAATTTTCCGGCTGCGGGCATTGCCCACTCCTTCATGTCAAAGCCAAGATTATGCCGGCTACGCACCAGTTTCTCATCCGGATGATAGGCAACAACACCTTCACTGGTCAGAACAAACATGATTTGGGAAGAAAATATTTTACCGTTCTCAAAAAAATCCATGGCGCCCATGATATTGACAATATCCCTTTCAATGACCAGTGTCATGCCGCAGCTTGTGGGATACTGCATGGTAACGACGGACTTGTTTGTAAAAAACGATTGATGAACAGCTGAAATTTTATGAGGCGAATCAAAAAAAGGTGTATGGACAAAACTCATACCGACGTAGTCCTGATATGGCTGGGAAATCAGAACAATACGCTGTTCATGGTCAATCAGGTAAAAGATGTCACCCACATCGAGGGAATGGACACTTTGCAACAGATTCTCCCCCACTTCATCGGTAGAATAACCACGACATTTATCGGCAACCTCTATAAAATGGTTATCATACCTCAAAACAAAACCGCTAATCAGATTCTGGGCAATATTCATTTGTGCCGTCATCTGATCAATATAGCTGCTGCGGATTTCAACAAATTTCGTTATGCCTGTAAAAATGGCAACAACAAGAAAAGAAAGAAGAAATATAAGGATCAGCAGCCTCCTGATCCTGCATTCAAAGGGACGGAGACTCATCTAAAGTTCCCTGCTGCGTTGAAAATGAGCGCCGGAAACCTTTATCTCAAACACAGGGCGTATCACATCTCCATTGGCGTCAAAGGCCACATGCCCCATGAGGGTATCATATTCTTTATCCAGTAATGCTCTTTTCAATTCTGCCGCACTTATCCCGTCACAGCGTTTCAAAGCGTCGGACAGAATCATGATCATCTCATAAGCCCTTACAGAACGGGCAGTTGCCTCTTTCCTGAAGGTCTCTTTCATTTTCTCGGCAAATGCAAGATAGGCAGGATGCCTGTTTTGCGGATCAATATAGGAAACAAGCGACATACCCTCAACGGCCTCTCCACCGTAGTCAAACAAGGTCGGCGTCTGGGCCCAGACACTGGCAATAAACGGACCGTCATACCCTGCAAGTCGCAGTTTCTGTGCGGCAACTCCTGTCATACCAGCCTCGGTCAGCATGAGAACACCATCCGGAGTCTTGGACAAAAGATCGGAGACAACCTGTTGCCAGTCAACATGCTCCCTTGAGGTGAAGCCTACCTCAACAAGCCGGCCGGGAAAATGTTTTTTCAGCACATCGACATAATCAAGCACAAATCCCTCATTACTCATATCCATCAACACGGCAAGAGATTTGACGCCTTTGTCCCGGAGAAGGATTGCCGTCTTTTTGCCGTAGAGAACACAGTCCACCGATGTCCTTAAAAAGAAATCATCCCTACCGCTCAATTCATTCGTTGCCGTATAGGCGGTGACAAGTAACGTTTGCTGTGAAGTAACGAGGGGATAGGCTGTAATGGTATTGGAAGAATAACTGTGCCCGAAAATAGCCACAACTCCCTGGTCAATAAGAGCCTGATCAACTCTTTTGATAGTTGCCGCATTATTCTCATCATCCTGCACAATCAGCTTAAGCGGCCTGCCATGGATGCCGCCGCTGTCGTTCACTTCCCGTACGGCCAGCATGGCACCATCCCGGATATGCTCTCCTGCGGCACCGCCCCAACCACTGAGATTTATGGCAAGCCCAATTTTAACCGGCTCCGGCGGGGCCTTATCACAGGAGGAAAGAAAAGATGTAATAAAAATAAGGAAAGAGGAAACAATCCAAAACTGCAGTAAATATTGACGCATGACGAACCCCATTTTCAGATTCGGAGTTATGGAAATCACTTACTATTTGAATGCTACCACAATGTTTTCATTCTATTCAAACATTTTTTGACAGTCTGCCGCTCTCCCTGTATATTAATAAATTCTGCACTCCCATATTAATTATTCACGATTTAATGATGATTCCCAGTTGATTTTATTCTTCATAAATCTCTGCAAATCCCTCTTTAAATCCTAAATCCACATTCCACATTCCGAAATAACATAGATGGAGTTTTTACCATGACAGAAGTACGAGTCCGCTTCCCACCGAGCCCGACAGGCTATCTTCATATCGGGGGAGCACGCACCGCCATCCTCAACTGGCTCTTTGCCAGAAAACATAACGGCAAACTGATCCTGCGCATCGAAGACACCGATGCGGAACGCTCCACCCAGGATTCCATTGAAGGCATCATTGATGGACTGACCTGGCTGGGCATCGACTGGGATGAAGGCCCCTATTTTCAGACCGATTTTTCCCAGGATCATATTGCCGCAGCCAATAAGCTGCTGGATGAAGGCAAGGCCTATAAATGCTTTTGCACCAAAGAGGAACTTCAGTCTAAAAGGGAAGCCGCGCTGGCAGCCAAGCAGGACGTGAAATATGACGGCACCTGCCGAAAGCTCAGCCCCGAAGAAGTGGCTGAAAAAGAATCCCTTGGCATCCCCTACGTTATCCGCTTCAGAGTACCGGATGAGGATGGCGTGGCGGGATACGACGATAAGGTACTTGGTCGCATCGAGCGCAAATATGCAGACATCGAGGATTTTGTCATTGTCCGTTCAAACGGCAAACCTCTTTACCTGCTCTGCAATCTGGTGGACGATATCCGCGACCGTATCAGCCATGTCATCCGGGGACAGGATCATCTGACCAACACCACCCGCCAGATCCTTCTCTACGAGGCCCTTGGAGCAGAGGTGCCGGTCTTTGCCCATATGCCGCTTACCCTTGACCTGAAAAAGGCCAAAATCTCCAAAAGGAGCCACGGTGAAATTGTTGCCGTACAATTTTACAGGAAAAGCGGCTTCATTCCCTGGGCTCTGCTGAATTTCCTGGTGCTACTCGGCTGGTCTCCGGGCAACGATCAGGAAATTTTCAGCAGGGAGGAATTAATAGAGGCCTTCACCCTGGAGCGTATCAACAAATCAAACTCCATTTTCAACTACCGCAAGGATGACCCCAAGTTTTTCACCGACCCCAAGGCCATCAACATTAATGCCCATTACCTGCGCACCATGCCCATTGAGGAAATCGGCGAACTGGTCAAAAAGGAGCTGCAGGAATCCGACATCTGGCATGACTCATATGACGGCGACAAAAAGGAGTGGTACTTAAAAACCCTGGACATGATCCGCGACCGTTTTCATACATTAAAGGATTTTACCAGCCTGGGGCGGGCCTATTTTACCGATGATTTTGATATTGAAGAAAAAGCCCTGCAAAAAAATCTCCTTAAGCATCCCGGCCTGAAAGAATGGCTGCCCATGCTAGCCGACCGCTTTGAGGCGCTGGACGAGTTCACCAAGGAAAGCGCCGAACAGGCTGCCCGGGATTTTGCCGACGAAGTCGGCGTCAAACCAGGGATTCCCATCAATGCCTGCCGAGCTGCCATCACAGGACTGGTCAAAGGCCCAAGCATGTTTGATTTATTCACCCACATGGGAAAAGAAAAGGTTGTGGCCCGACTGCGCGATGCCGGGAAGTATTTCGAAAACTAATTACAAGTCACGAAACCCACGAAAAATTCTTTCTTTTCTTTAGTGGATTTCGTGGTAAAAAAACTATGACAACGCAAGAGCCAACAAAATCCAAAGATTTTATCCGGGCCATCATTGCCGATGACCTGAAAAACAATAAAAACGACGGCAGGGTCATCACTCGCTTTCCGCCTGAGCCCAACGGGTTTCTCCATATCGGCCATGCAAAGTCCATCTGCCTCAATTTTGGCGTTGCCCTGGAAAACAAGGGCGTCTGCCACATGCGCTTTGATGACACCAACCCCAGCAAAGAGGAAGCATCATATGTTGAAGCCATCACAAAAGATGTGCGCTGGCTCGGTTTTGACTGGGGAGACAACCTCTTTTTTGCCTCGGACTATTTTGACAAACTTTACGACTATGCCGTACAACTCATCAAGATGGGCATGGCCTATGTCTGCAACCTGAGCGCCGATGAAATCAGGGAACACCGCGGGACACTTACCGAACCGGGCAAAGAGAGCCCCTTTCGCAACCGCTCTGTCGAGGAGAATCTTGATCTTTTTACCCGCATGAAGAACGGTGAGTTTGCCGACGGCAGCCATGTGCTTCGGGCCAGGATTGACATGACATCCGGCAATATCAATATGAGGGATCCGGTTATCTACCGCATCCTGCATGAAAACCACCATCGCACCGGGGATAGTTGGTGCATTTATCCCATGTACGATTATACCCACTCGCTGTCCGATGCCATTGAAAACATCACGCATTCCCTCTGCACCCTGGAATTTGAAGACCACCGGCCTCTGTACGACTGGGTGCTTGACACCCTGCAGACGCCCAGCCATCCACAGCAGATAGAATTTGCCCGCCTGAACCTGACCTATACAGTGATGAGCAAGAGAAAGCTGCTGCAGCTCGTCAACGACAACCATGTCAGCGGCTGGGACGATCCGCGCATGCTGACCATCTCAGGACTCAGGCGGCGGGGCTACACCCCGGCGTCCATCCGTAATTTCTGTGACACCATCGGTCTTGCCAAAAGGGAAAGCCGGATTGACATGGGCGTACTGGAAAACGCCATCCGCAACGACCTTAACGACAGCGCCCCCAGGCGCATGGCCGTGCTCAGGCCCATCAAAGTTATCATCACCAATTATCCCGAAGATCAGGAGGAGATGCTGGAAATCGCCAATCACCCGAAAAATCCGGACATGGGTACTCGACAGATTTCTTTCTGCCGGGAGATTTATATTGAACAGGATGATTTTCTTGAAGAGGCGCCCAAGAAATTCTTCCGGCTTTCACCGGGACGGGAGGTGCGTCTGCGGGCGGCCTATCTCATCACCTGCGACGAGGTGATCAAAGACGAAAAGACTGGGGAAATCACTGAACTGCGCTGCAGCTATGATCCGGCCAGCCGGGGCGGATCAGCCCCTGACGGCCGCAAGGTCAAAGGCACCCTGCACTGGGTATCCGCCCGGCACGGGCTTGCCGCTGAAGTGCGGCTGTACGACCGTCTCTTTAACGTGGAAAATCCGGATGGAGACAAGAACACAGAATTCAAGACCCATCTTAATACGGCTTCCCTGGACATTTTAACCGGCTGCTGCATTGAACCTTCTCTTGCCGACGCCACCAGCGATGACCGGGTTCAATTTGAACGACTTGGCTTTTTCTGTCTGGACGACAAAGAAAGCAGAACCGGCCGACCGGTTTTCAACCGTACGGTTACCCTGCGGGATAGCTGGGAGAAGGTGAAAGGGAAAAAATAAGAATCTACTTTCCTTTCAAGAAGGCCTCTGCCTCATCTACATCATTTTTACTG
Organism: Deltaproteobacteria bacterium; assembly: GCA_030667965.1. Lineage (GTDB taxonomy): Bacteria > Desulfobacterota > Desulfobulbia > Desulfobulbales > SURF-16 > JAHLLM01. The sequence continues at coordinate 37,339 of DAOUUW010000003.1, read as the reverse complement.
CCGATAATAAGGGGAACCCTCTCATGTAGTGAAGCCGGTTCGATATCAAGGATATTGATGCCGTCATCAGTTATTGCACGACCACCGGCCTGTTCAATCAACATGGCAAGAGGAGAGGCCTCATAAAGCAGGCGCAGTTTACCATAGGGTTTTTCCGGATCTTTGCTGTCACTTGGATAAGCAAAAATACCGCCGGAAATCAGATTACGATGGAAATCAGCCACCAGTGAACCTATGTAGCGGGAACTGTACGGCCTGCCCTTTTCCTTGTCCTCCTCTTTGAGGAAATCAATATAATCACGGACATTTTTCATCCAGAATTTACTGTTTCCTTCGTTGACACTGAGGTATTTACTCCGTTCCGGCGTCCTGATATCGGCGTGGGAGAGATAAAATTCACCAACACTGGGGTCCAGGGTAAACCCCTGCACCCCTTCACCGGTGGTAAAAACCATCATGGTGCTGGAGCCATAGAGGATATAGCCTGCCGCCACCTGCTCCCGACCCTTTTGCAAAAGATCGGTCACATCTCCCTGACCATCAGTGGACCGGCGGCGATGTACGGAAAAAATCGTACCGATATTAACGTTGACATCAATATTCGAAGAGCCGTCAAGCGGGTCAAAGGCCAGGGTATATTTCCCCTCATATCCCTCTTTCACCGGAATAATATCATCCTCTTCTTCAGATGCCATAACGCAGATATAGCCGCAGCGGTCCATGCGTTTCTTGATGGTATTGTCGGCAAATTCATCAAGCTTCTGTACCTGCTCACCCTGAATATTTGTTTTCCCCGACATACCGAGAACATCTGCCAGTCCCGCCATATTCACTTCAGCGGAGATCGTTTTTCCTGCAACAATAAGCTCGTTTAAAAGGCCGGATAGATCACCTGTGGCCTCGGGATGCAAACGCTGGCTGTCAACAATATGTCTTATAACGGTTATTCCAAGGGGTCTATTCATTTTTTACTCCGATCCAATTATGAGATTGACTGGTATTTTCTACAAAAAAATGTAAATTTTAAGATTTAAGTATTACTTAATCAATTAAAATTGTACTCAAGTAAAGAAATTTACCACGGGCCTCTTAACCATTCAACCCTTTATACATTAATTTATACTACTGATGCCCTCAATCAATCCACCTTTATCGGTAAATAACTGGCAAAGTTATAGAACCCTTTTCAAAACAAACCCACAATTCACCAGACTTTGGCTGGCCGGGGTCATCAGCCAGTTCGGCAACTGGTTCAATTACATCGCCATTTTTGTCCTGCTGCAGGAATTGACTGGATCCGGTATGGCGGTGAGCTGGTTTCTTATTGCAAAATTCATCCCAACCAGTGTGCTTGGCCCTGTCGCCGGCGTCATTGCCGACCGCTTTCCCCGCAAAATGATCATGTTAGGCTGCGATCTGCTCAGAGTCGGAGTGGTCCTTTCCTTTCTCTTTATCCATCGTGCGGAACATGTGTGGATCGTCTATACCCTGGCGCTTATACAGGAATCACTCTGGACCTTTGCCGATCCGGCCCGGCGCGCATCCATACCCAATCTCTGCCGCAGGGAAGAACTGAACCTGGCAAACGCACTTGGCGGGGCCACATGGTCTGTGATGCTGGCCTTCGGCGCCGCTCTTGGCGGCTTTACCACCGCCTATTTCGGTTGGCAGACTGCAATTGTGCTGGATGCGGCAACTTTTCTCATTTCCGCCCTGCTTATCAACACTATCAGAATTCCTCCCCATAGAAATCTCAAAAAATCCGCTCCATCGTTGGCCGGTTACCTGGGATTGACCGACCTCAAAGAGGGGTTTCACTATGTTGTCCGCCATAAGGAAGTTGCCATTCTGCTCCTGGTAAAAAGCGGCTGGGCTCTATCTGGTGGTATTCTTGTCATGCTGACGATTTTTGGTGAGCAGGTCTTTTCCAACGGCGGCCAAGGAGGCAATAGCGGCATCCTCTACAGCTGCCGGGGCATTGGCGCCGCTCTCGGTCCACTGCTGGCCTGGCGTTTCTTCGGTGAAAACAAAGAAGGCATGGGCAAAGCCATTGGCGCGAGTTTTTTTGTCTCCTCCGCCTCCTATATTTGCTTCAGTATGTCACCGAATCTTGCCTGGGCAGCTCTCTTTGTCTTCTGCGGGCATCTTGGCGGCGCCGTACAGTGGGTTTTCTCCACCACATTACTGCAGAAAATCGTCAAAGATCATTTCCGAGGTCGGGTTTTCGCCGCTGAAATGACACTTGTCACCCTGGTACTGAGCCTGTCCACCTATTTCACCGGCGCAGCCCTGGAAAACGGGGTGGAACCGAGACTTGTGGTATTGCGACTGGCCCTTCTTTTCCTACTGCCGGGAACATTATGGCTGCTGTATTTACGGGGGGGGGAAAAAAAACAACAAAGAAAAATTAAAAATGAATAGATGAGGGTAAAACCAATAATCTTTCACTCCTGACAATAGGATGTAACGTGATGTTCTTATCTTGTTATCTTATCACATACTTCTTTTTCTCTTTCCGAAATATCTTTCACCCAGAGCCAAATACTCCTCCCCCTCTTCGGGCCTGCCGTGCCTGATGCAACCATTACCGTAAATCCTGCATTTCCTGGACAATTCACCACTTGCCAGTTGCCTCTGGTCATCGGTCAATGTATTCTTTTCAAGAAGTCCGACAAGGGCACGGATGCGAAATTTGTCCATGCCGGTACGAAACTGCATGCTGACCTCATCAGACCGTCCCCCTTCTTTAAAAGTGAGCGGTTGATCAATTTTCAAAAATGATGAGACCAGACTTGCGCGCAACCAGAAGTCATAATCCTCGCAGCACGGCAAACGCTCATCAAAGAGACCTATCTGGTCAAAGAGTGCCCGGCGCACCATAACTGTTGACATACCGACAACACACATCCTGAGACATTTCTCAAAAATCAAGCCTCCCGGTTTAAAATGCTTTTTTTTCTGGTTCAGCAGTTTTCCCCGCCTGTACCAGATCTCGTCCGTATGGGAAATGAGATACTGGGGCTCCGCCTCCATTGCAGCAGCCTGCACCTGTAATTTTTGCGGGGCAAACCAGTCATCTGAATCAAGAAAAGCAATGAGTTCGCCGCCGGCTACCCGTATACCGGTGTTTCTTGCCGCAGCAGGGCCCTGATTGGCCTGATAAATATATTTAATATCCTTCTGATAAGCAGATATAAATTCCGCAGTGTTATCTGTTGATCCGTCATCAACGATAATCAGTTCAAAACCATCCCTGCGTTGACAAAATACAGAAGCAATTGCCTTATCAAGAAACGACAGCCTGTTATATGTCGGAATAATTACAGAAATTCGGAGATCACGTTTTGACATTTTCTTTATTCCATTTACCGCAACATCGCAGAACACGTAATAATGATTACCATTTTGAAATTCCCAAACGGGGCCTTTTTTGCGGCTGACTGTCAGTCATTATAGACAATTTCTCCACCATATTCGGTCAGTTCAACATGGTCTTCCATATTTTTCAGGCGTAAGCCACCGTCACTCTCGAGTCCAAGGAGAACTGCTTCGTACTGGGGATTTTTCTGCACATCGTAGCCAAAGAGGACTTTGCGACCCATAGAATCACTCATCTCCTGCCAGCGCCGGAGAAAAAACTGTTCAAACTCATCCTTTGCGCCGCTATCTTCCGACAGCTCCAAGTCCTCCAGATAATGAAGCAGCCCCACATACCAGGAAAAATTAGCTAACAAAGAAGTTGCCACCTGCCCCAGATCAAAATCGCGATCAGCAGTCAAACGCATGGAGGTTGCCAAACCCTGCAGTTCCTCCGGAAATTCACAGTTATTCACGTTCACTCCCACACCAATCAGCACATACTCCTCACCCGTTTTACGGCCAAACACGGTTTCCGTTAAAATACCGGCCACCTTTTTCCCCTGAACATGCACATCATTGACCCATTTTATCCTTCCCGGCACGCCGAAATGGTTCACGGTTTCGCAGCAGGCCATGCCCGCCAGCAGCGGCAGCAGCCGGCTTTTTTCAGGAAGCAGGGTGTTCACCAGAACCAAAGTCATCCAGATGCCGCCTGATGGAGCATGCCAATAGCGCTGGAAACGGCCTTTGCCGCCGGAGAGACTTGAAGCCAGAATTACCGTGCCGCTGGCAAAGGAACGGCCTTGCCGTTCATGCTCATCAATCATCAACCTAGCCTGATCCATGCCGCGACCCAGATTTTCATATGAATGAATGACCGAGCCTACAATGGCCCCATAACGAAAAACCGCCTGCACCTTGTCTAAAGGCAGCAGGCGGCTTCGACGCACTACTTCATGGCTGGAAATGTAATGCTGGATATCGGCAGGAGTAGGGTGGTTCGGAAATAACAAAATAAAATTCTACCACAAATTATCAATTAAAATTATTCCCATTCCGCCTTGACCCGGGTAATGATTTTTTCAATCAAGGGAAGTTTTTCCGGCGGACAGATACCAATTAACGGCTCACCCTGATCAACGGAAACACCCGGCTGAAAATAAACGGAATGAATGATACCCGGGTCACCCTGGTAATATACCGGGGTGTCACGCTTCATAAGCGACATGGTAAAAAGCTCGTCTCCGGGTTTGATGGATATGGAGCGTTGGCCGAATTTCTCTATCCTGGCCTGGATATCCATGGAAAAAAAGTATTTTGCCCGCTCCGGTGACGGAAAAGGCAGAAGAACATTGCGCAGAATCTGCTCGATAATTTCCCGCTTTTTCAAAGGATGCTTGATGGTGATAATCTTCTCACCAGCCTCGACAAACCTCCCTTCAAAATCATCACGAATAAAGGAAATGACACCATTGGAGGTGGAGTGAAGCGACTTATTGTTTCTTTCCCTGGTGAGAGTAAAGAGCTTGGTTCCCGGAATATGATGCCATTTCCCCGATGTTCCTTCAACCTTATCGTCCAGACGGACATGAAAACGAACCTGCCCGGTATGTTTGGTGCACATATCAACATAACCGTAAGGATCTTTACGGTATGCACCAAGAATCTGATCGTAATCTACTACTTCGTCTGTTTGCATGGTTTAAATGACTGGTCTTGCTCGTTCAATAATAATAGTCTCGTAAAAAAATACATCATTTCGTCATTCCCGCGTAGGCGGAAATCTATAACGTGTCAAAATTACTGGATTCCCGCCTGCGCGGGAATGACAATAATTAGCAAATTTTGACTTTTTACGGGATCATCATGATTCAATCAGTATTTTTTATAATTGGGCTCAGCCTTCAGTCTTCGACCTTCAACCTGAACCATTTTATAGCTTCATCACCTTAGCGATAATACACATTACCGCCACCCATGGTCATCAACGCCTTATGCAGGTTGCGGCGGAATTCGCGCCTGTCCCACAGACCGTGTACATGGCCGCGTTTCAGTGCGTTTTTAGCACTATGATAACCAGGCGGAATATCCTCACCCGTAGTGTCACGGATAACCCTGGGTCCGGCAAAACCGATCCGACTGGAGCGTATGGCAAACTGATAAAAAGAACATCCAAGAAAACTGGCCACAGGACCGGCATAGGAATTATTGTCATAGACAACGATATATAAACCGCCGGAGTCCACATATTCACGCACAGTCATGGTGCACTTGGGCATCTGCACTACGCCATGGGTTCCTTCCTGAATCCTGATGCCGCCGGTGGTATGGATATAGGCCAACAGGGGTCGCCGCTTCAATTTGGCCAGCTCGCAGGCCCTTACAAATTTCTCGCCTTCCGCCGAACCTACGGTACCATTCCTGAAATTACTGTAGAGCATGGCCACCACCAGCTCAATACCCATGACGCTGGCCTCAAAAGTGATAATGGCGCTCTTACGGTTGGTTTTTGATTTGGCGTCCATCAGCCTTGTATCAAAACCCGGGGCACCCAGTGGATTGCCGGCTGTAATATCCCTGTTAAACTCCTTAAAGGAGTCCTTGTCTATGATATGGCGCAGGTACCAATGATATTCGAGCGGAAAATGATGGCCGCAGTTTTCACAGACACCGCAGAATTCACCGTACAGATCAGGCACCCAGAGATCCTTGCAACCATATTTTCCCGCATTGGGACAACTTACAGTACGATCCTCGTTGGCCAGGGGACTGGTATAGGTGTCACCAAACTCGGCTTCAACACTCTGCTGACTGTTTACCGAAGTACGGGTCTGTTTCCCGGCCTGCTTCAGAGAGACAAAATCGTAGGCTGCCGCAATGGGTTCGCGAACCTGTTTCAGAAAGACCGAACCCTCACTTGACATATCCTGGATAACCTGCCTGACCTGCTTTTGCTGGTTGCGCAGAATATCATAACGAAAGGTGTAATAGACCTTACTGGAGGCAAGTTTCATCTTCTCACAGAAAGCTGTGAATGGCGAAATCTTGCCGACAAAAGCCTCGGTGGCCATTTCCCTGTATTTTTTTGAACGAAGGCGAAGAAGACGTGTTACCTCATCCTTACTGAGATCCCAGGAAATTTGAATAAGGTGATCCTCCGTGTTGATGTCCTCATTTTTCTTCTTCAATTTGAGTTCATAGGCCCTGAAGGCACGAAAACTTTTTGTCTTGAGAACAACCTCGTCCGTTGCGCGGATCATTTCAAATTTCAACCTTTTGAAAAAGGCAAAATCATCACGTTTGGCACCAAGTAAAGGTTCATCAATAATCCGGTCGATGGTGCCCAATTCCAGATTATCGGTAGCCGTTATCTTCAAACTCTCGGCGCAGCGCTCCACAAGTTCCTTGGGAAGCTTCTCGCCTTCCCGGATTTTTCCCTCAATGGCAGCAGCCCCCTCAGGGGAGATAACCGAATAATAACCATGGGAAAACATCATGCGGTAATCGGACAGGCCGATGGCTTCGGCGCCGCCGGACCCACCTTCGGAAATGACCGAAATCATGGGAACCCGTAACTTGGTCATTGCATAAAGATTTCTGGCAATCTGCTGGGCAGCACCAGGGTACTCTTCCACAGGGAAAGAGCCCGGGGTAAAGATATAGGAGTGGATGGGTATGCCCTCGGTCTGGGCAACCTGCATGAAACGCAATGCTTTTTCATTGCCCCAGGGCATGCTGCAGCCGCCATTGCGATATTCCTCACCATGGCCCTTTTCATGACCAATGACCATCACCTGCTGGGTAAAACTTTTATTTTTTACCTGGCGGACAATAGTCGCCTTGGCGGCAACCATTGATGGATCAATGCTGGCTTCGTCTTCCCCGCCTAATTCGGTGTAATCCTCATAGACGTTTTCCAGGATATCCTGCATGGAAAAACGCAATGGAATACGCACAATGCGTACTCTTTCCATGGGGGTCAGATTTTCTTCACAGCGCTGTTCCAGAAAAAAAAGACTTTCCTCCAGGGCTGCGGTTTCTTTATGCAGATCCTCCAGAGAAAAATCGTAAAACGCTTCCCTAATCGTTTCCAGCCGCTCCTGCAGTCCGGCAAGGTTTCCCCAGTCCATCCCCTCCTTGAGCTGACTCAAATAGGAGATCCGCTCCGCACTCTTTAAAAGCCGTTTTCTTATATCGTCCATAAATATATAAAGCAGGCAGCTTAAGGCAAAAATTATGCTGCTAAAAGCCGCGTGCTATTAAAATGTCAACAATCTGTCGATGTTATTCTTCAGGTATGTGAGATTCGTTAAAATAGGATCCCCCGCGCCGTTTGTGCCTTCAATGGTGACCCCATTTAAAAACTGCAGGCCACGCTCTTTCACCTCTTCTATGCTGTCTCCCCAGACAATGGCCAGAGCCAGATTCGGATCATAATCACTGGGTATTACATAGGGACGGTCAAAGGGAACATGGGTATAAACGGCTGCCCAATCTTTCTGCGGGAAATCAAATGTGGAAATTGTACCGACCCAGGGAGCAAAACCGCGGCGGGGATCTTCCGCCACAATCCTGAATTCTATACTGGCTCCCTTGAAATCTATTTTTTTCTGATTGTAGCCGATCCTTTCCCCCAGGGCCAGTCGAATTTGTTCTTTAATCAAATTAGGCTGCTTGCCGTTTACATAACTAATCCGCGCCGAAACATCATTCTCCACCTGAATACGAGTATTGACCTCAAGCAAATAAGGCATTCCCGAACGGCTGACAATCCATTCCCAGGTGCCGACATTATCATAACGGACATGGGCCGCCAGTTTTAAAGAATATTTGACAACCTTGTCAAGCACATCCCCGGCATGAAAATCATAGGCAAAACAGCCGTCATCAAAGCCGGGCGCGGCTTCAAGCCGTTTCTGCCGGCCGGTGCTCTGAATAGTGCAGTTTCTAGTACCGAAATGCACTCTTTCACCATGACGGCTACAGACAAGCTGCACCTCAAGATGGTTATAATCCCGCAAACACTGTTCAATAAGAACCCCGCCATCGCCAAACTGCCGCTTGGCATAATTCTGCACCTGACGGTAGATCCTGCGGAACTCATCGATACGATGCACCTCCTCGATACCCATTCCGCCGCCGCCTGCCGCCGCTTTGACCAGGATGGAGGGATCCTTGATCTCCTGCTCCCGCTGGTCATCGAGAAGCTGTTCGGCAATGGCCTCGGCCTCCATTTCATTATAAATGGGTCCGTCGGTCCCCGGAATAGTCGGAATGCCAAGTTTATTGGCAACGTGCTTTGTATTTATTTTGTCGCCTAAATCACGTATAACTTCCCATTTAGGGCCGATAAAGGTCAACGGTCGTTCACGGATCGTTACCCTTCTGGCAAAGCGGAAATCTTCGGAGAAAAAGCCATAACCCGGATGAATGGCCGTGCACTGCGTATAGTCTGCAACGGAAAGAATGTCGTTGGGATCGGTGTAACTTGCCACCCTCCAGGCCCTTTTTTCGGAGCCGTTTTCCGCAAGATAAGGAAACACATGCTCAGAATCTTTGTCTGCATCCGTATAAATGACGACAAAATCCAGATCCAGTTCCTGACAGGACCTGGCAATTCGTATGGCAATTTCACCTCTGTTGGCTATTAAAACTTTTTCTTTCAAACTATACCCTGATCCGGATAGCCGGCAGTATGCATTGATATTTACAACAGTCAATTTCGAAATAAACGAGACAACATGAATATTTTGTATCGCTAATCCCTATTTTAAGCAAGCTGCTTATAACGATTTCACCCTGTCGCGTCAATTTATTTCTTGACATAACGAGTTATTAACCGTAGCAAATGACCAGAAAAACCTTTCGTTTTTAAGATTCAGCTCTTTGATAGTTTTATGAAAAAACATTAAAATACACGAATGGAAAATAATCAACCTCCCCCGGAAACGAACCAGTCGTCTATTCGACGATTACTGCAGTTTTTAAAACTCTCACCCCAACCGGACACTACGGAAATCCTGGAGCAGGAAATCCAGGATCTTATTGATGAAGGCGAGGAACAGGGGCTGATCACAAGCCAGGAAGTGCAGATGATCAGCAGCATTTTCGAGTTCCGCGACACTGTTGTCCGGGAAATCATGACTCCCACCGCCGAAATCGTCAGTGCGCCCCTGTCCTCTACCCACTGCGAGATCATCAACATCATTAAGGAAAAAGGCTTCAGCCGTATTCCTATATTTGACAAAAATTCTGACAATATCATCGGCACCCTGCATGCCAAACAACTGCTCACCTGTTCTGCGGATACGCCCCTGCCGCCGCTGAAGGAACTGGTCAATCCCGTCTTCTTTGTCAGCGAAAACGACAAAATCGTCTCCCTGCTGCGGGATTTTCAAACCCAGAAAATTCACATGGCCGTTGTCAACGACGAATTCGGCAGCATCAGGGGGTTGATCACTATGGAAGACATCCTGGAGGAAATTGTTGGCGAAATCGACGATGAAACCGACAAGCAGATAGAAGAATGGCAGGTTATCGATGATAATACCGTCATCACCTCGGCCAAAGAGGACATTGAAATGATAGAGGATTTTTTCAATATGGAGCTGCCGGAAGGCCCCTATGAGTCCATTGGCGGGTTTATCATCAACCAGCTTGACCGCATTCCAAAGAAGGGCGAAAAAGTCGAGTTTGAATCGCTTACCTTTACCGTTCTTTCGGCAAGTATGAGGCACATCAAGAGCGTGAAGATCAAAAAGGAAAATGTTCAGGAGTGATCCGAGTGGTGACTCCTGATTCCTGATATGAAAACCCTCTTGTTGTTTTTATCCAGCGCCCTGCTTCTGAGCCTTTCTTCTCCCGGAATGGGTCTGTCATTCTGTTCCTGGTTTTGTCTGGTGCCGCTTCTTTTCGGCTGTTCCAGGATAAAAGCAAAAAAGGCGGCTCTACTCGGTTTTGTCTGCGGCCTGTGCTATTATACCTATCTCATCTACTGGGTCGTTATTTCACTCGGCACTTACGGCCATCTGCCCTGGTGGCTCTGCGGCATTGCCCTGCTGCTTCTCAGCGCCTATATGGCCCTGTACACTGCTGTGTTCTGCGCTGCCGCAAGCACAATGAAAACGATGACACCCGTCTGGACCCTTCCCTTTCTCTGGGTGGCGCTTGACTTTATACGGGGCCGGTTGTTCAGCGGCTTTCCCTGGCAGGATCTGGGCTACTCCCAGTTCAAGACACCTCTTGTTATCCAGGCAGCCGATCTGGGCGGTCATCACTTCATCACCTTTCTCATTATCCTTGCCAACTGCCTTCTTTTCACAGTGCTTGTAGCCGGAGACAAGAAAGCGCCATGGGGTTATAGAAAGATAACTTTCCCTGTAGTAACAGGATTCATCCTCATTGCCGCAACTTCGATTTATTCGCTGAATCGTTATGAAAATATCCTGGAGTCCCTGCCCCTTGCCCCCAAGTATCAAATCACCATCATCCAGGGCAATATTGACCAAAACCAGAAATGGAATCCCGAGAAAAAGAGAGAGGCCATTTACAAACATATCAATTTAAGCAATGATTCGCTTAAAGAAGACAAGCCGGACATCGTCATCTGGCCGGAAACGGCCATGCCGTTTAACCCGCAGACACATCCTCTCTTTGCGGAACTGCTCTCAAGGACTGTATTTCAGCATAATTATTCCCTGCTTGCCGGGGCACCCTATTTTGAACCCGGAATGAACGGTCCGGAACTCTATAACAGTGCCGTTCTGGTGACAAGGGATGGCAGAGAATCTCGTTATCTTAAACAGCACCTTGTCCCCTTTGGTGAATATATTCCTTTTGCCGACATTCTTCCTCTGCCCGGTCCGCTGGTGGAATCGGTGGGCAATTTCAGTACCGGCACAAAAGCTTTCCCCCTGACAGATGGTGCGGCCCGCCTGGGAGTGCTCATCTGCTTTGAGTCGATTTTTCCCGAACTGGCGCGCAAAGAAACGGTAAACAAGGCCAATATTCTAGTCAATATCACCAATGATGCCTGGTTCGGCAGGTCACCTGCCTCAATCCAACATATGTCCATGGCCGTTCTGCGCGCCGTGGAAAACCGCCGCAGCCTGGCCCGGGCGGCCAACACCGGCATCAGCTGCTTTATTGATCCGGCAGGTCGCATCAGCCGGCCGACACCTCTTTTTATCGATTGCTTTATTAACGGCTCTGTCTCAATGCTGGACACAACATCTTTTTTTACACAAAAAGGCCATTTTTTCCCCGTGCTTTGCCTCATTTATTCTTTTTTTCTGCTACTATGGATAAAGAGAAGTCGGCAATAAGCCGTTTAAACCTGAACGTAATCCCCATTGTCCAACAGGAGTAAAATAATGGCCAAAACAAAAATTTTCACTCCGGCAAATATGCTGAAATACGGCTTTACTGATCAGGAAATCACTCAATTAAATGCCGAATGGGAGCAGAAAGCGGCAAGGCTACGCCTTGAGGAACATCTTCCTGAATATTGGCAGGAAGCAAAACAACATATGAGTGAAATAATCAGCGGCAGAAACGTTGAACAAATTGAAATGGCAGAGATCCATGCCGGTGATACAGGTCAGGTCGAACTGCCCTCACTTGACATTGACCTCAACGAATTCAGTTTACTTAAAGAGGCGGATAACGTCGAGCAGGATGAAATAATCCTTGAGGAACTTCCTGATATAGAAGATATATTTGACGAGGAAATCACCTTTGAAGAAACACCTGAAGAAGTTCCTGCAGAACCTGAGATCATAGAAATTGAAAAGCCGCCGGCTCCTGCCGAGGAAGCCGTTCAGGAGGAAATACCTGAAACGCCACTGGAACTTGAGAAAGACGTCAGCCCTGTTGAAGAAGAGGTGCAGAAAGAAACCCTAGAGAAAGAGCAAGAAGCCCGGGAAGAAACTGCTGCCCCGGTGGAAGCGAAAATCAGTCCCGTCGAACGAGAGATTCTGGAGGAACCCTCCGCTGCAGAGGATGAAACGGTTGAAAAAACGGAAGAACCGGTGACGATTGAGAAGGAATCTTTTTTCACAAAAATTCTCAAAATACTGCGAATCAAATAGCAACAGGCCGTGATTATTATTGGCGCATTTTCTTCTTTCGGGTATTATATTTTTTGCTCAACAGCATTGACAACTTACTACATAAAATCACCTGCCAGGAGAGAAAGCTACACAAAGAGCCTCTCCGACCGTATACAATCCCGGGCAAACGCCCCATTTTAAGAGATAAAACATGTCCGCCGAACTAAAACAGAAACTCCAGGAAATCCAATCAAGGCTCCTCTCCTTAAAGGTGCGTCTTTGAATTAGATGGCCAGAGAGAAAAAATAGAAGAGCTTGAGCAGCAAACCGCCCGCCCCGATTTCTGGAACGATGCCGAGAAAGCCAGGCAGGTGCAGCAGGAAATAAGCAGGCTTCAGTACCCGATTGATGGATGGGAAGCCCTTCATGGTATGAGTGAAGATACCGAGATTCTGCTGGAACTGGCCATTGACGAGGATGACGCTGAAACCGAGGCGGAAGCAATCCAAACCCTGAAACAGCTGCAGAAAAAGATGGATGCCTTTGAGCTGGAATGCATGTTCACCGGCGAACATGACACCGCCAATGCCATGCTGAGCATCCATGCCGGGGCCGGCGGCACCGAGGCCCAGGACTGGGTAGACATCATGCTGCGCATGTATCTGCGCTGGACCGAAGCCAAGGGCTTTAAAACTGATATCCTCGACCTGCAGCCGGGCGACGAAGCCGGGGTAAAGAGCACCACCATCATGGTCAAGGGACGCTATGCCTACGGCTATTTACGTTCGGAGATGGGCATTCACCGCCTTGTGCGCATTTCACCCTTTGACGCCTGCGGCAGACGCCACACCTCCTTTGCATCGGTCTTCATCTTCCCCGAACTGGATGACGCCATCGAAGTGGATATCAACGAAAAAGACCTGCGCATTGACACCTACCGGGCCAGCGGTGCCGGCGGCCAGCATGTCAATAAGACGAATTCCGCCATCCGCATCACCCACCTGCCAACCAATATCGTTGTCCAGTGCCAGAACGAACGTTCCCAGCACCGCAATAAGGACATAGCAATGAAGATGCTCAAATCCCGCCTCTACGAACGGGAGCAGAAGCTGCAGAAAGAGCAACGCCAGGAACTGCAGGGGGAGAAAAAGGAAATCGCCTGGGGCAGTCAGATCAGATCTTATGTCATGCAGCCCTACCAAATGATCAAGGACCACAGGACCAATCACGAGACAGGCAATGTAAGTGCTGTTCTGGACGGCGCCCTTGATCCCTTTATCAAAGACTATCTGCTCTGGCAAAAATGAAAATTCAATTGATTATTGCAAATTGACAATTGATAATGACGACCTTTCTTGCCTGGCGGAGCGCTGTGCGAAATGCGGGGCCTGCACATCGGTCTGTCCTGTTTATCAGGTGACAGGCAGGGAGTCGCACACACCCCGGGGCAGACTCCATCTGCTGGGCCGTCATACCAGCCCGTCATCCTCAACGTACGGCGCTCTCTTTTCAGCCTGTCTTGCCTGCGGGGCATGCCTGGACGCCTGCCCCCGCCAGATAGACACCCTGTCTTTGATGATTGCCGCACGTCACGAAATCCCCCTGCTGAACCAGCCCCATTTTGCCGAAAAACTGCTGGCAAGAAAAAGCCTCACCGCACCATCCCTTCTCTCCGGCCTGGCCCGTCTGCGGCAAAACCTCTTAAAACGGCTGCCGCAATCAAGCGGCCTCCGACATAAACTGTCCCTGCTGCCGGAAGATTTTGCTCTGCAGCCCCTCACACCCATACCGGCTGAAAAAGATACTGTCACCTCTCCTGCCGAAATCAACTATTTCAGCGGCTGTCTGGCCCGATATCTAAGCCATGACATCAGCAGGGCCACGGAGTTTCTCGTCAACCACTTTAGCGGCAAAGGCATTGAAACTCCGGAGAAACAAACCTGCTGCGGCCTTGCTTCATTTGCTTCCGGCAACAGAAAAGAGGCCCAGAAGCTTGCCAGAAAAAACATTACCGCATTTACAGACAATACATGGCCCATCCTCACCTCCTGCGCCTCCTGTTACAGCCATCTACGTTCCTATCCGAAACTGCTGGCCGACGATCCGGACTGGAGCAGACAGGCAGAACTCTTTGCAGAACGGCTCCTGGAATTTTCTCAATTTCTTGATACACAAGTCAGCTCTTCACCCGGATCCAATCAAGCGGAACTCCGTGTTTTCTATCACGATCCCTGTCATCTTCGTTTTGGTGCAGAGAAAATCACTTCCCCCCCCCGGCAGCTGATTGAAAAAATATGCGGACAGCCTCCCCAGGAACTCCCTCTCGGACCTCATTGCTGTGGTCAGGGGGGACTGTTTACAATTGCCCACCCGGATATTTCCAAAAAAATCATGTCCGGAGCCCTGGCTGAATTCAAGGAACTATCTTCCGACATGGTGGTCACAACCTGTAGCGGCTGCCTGCTGCAATGGCAGCAGGGCCTGCAAAACTCAAAGGAGACAGCCCGGGCCCGCCATCTGGCAGTTTTTCTGGCAGAATGGATAAAGCGTTGACATACATTTTTCACAACAAACGGCAACCATATATGCGTTGCAATCATGAAGATTAACGATAAAATAAAAGTTGAAAATTATTAGCAGATCATGAACTATTGAATATCAACCCGAACAGGGTTATCTTTTGATAACCTTATCTCTTTACGCAAGAAAACATCAGTGATTTCATGGAGGTGTTATGAAACTACAAACGTTTTTCCTGGCAGCACTCATCGGCACGATGGGTTTTGCCCTTCCGGCACAGGCAAAAATTGAATCGGAAGTCAGCAGCTCTTTTCAGACTGCCGGCTTCCCTCTTGACCTGGCCAGCTCGGTTAACGGCAAACATGTCTTTGTTTTAAACAAAGGCACTGTCAACATTTTCAGCAGAGACGGCAAGCTGCAGGATCAAATTACGGTTGATCCTTCCTTTAACCGGATTTCCGTTTCAGGACTTGACCTGGCCAACTTGGAAGACAAGCTTTTTCTCAGCAGTGAAAGCTCCGGCCTTATCCAGGAAATCAGCTACTCGTTCATTGTTGATATCGATACCGCAGACGCCCCCTTTCTCGGCATGGCCGATGCGCCCATTACAATTGCCGTTTTCAGCGACTTCCAGTGACTTTACTGTGCCCGCCTCGGGCAGTTATTCGAGCAGGTGCTCGAACAAAATCCTGAAACCGTCAAAATAGCCTTCAAACAATTTCCCCTGCGCGGTCATAAACAGTCCCATCCTGCTGCTCTGGCGGCGATTGCCGCCCAGAAACAAGGGAAATTCTGGGAGTATCACGACGAACTCTTCCTCAACATGAAAACCCTTGGTCCGCAGAAATTTCTGGAAATCGCCGACAAACTCGGCCTGGACAAAAAACAGTTCATCAAGGACATGGCTGACCCTGCGACAAAAAACAGGATCAAAAAAGAAATGATTGACGGCGCTGCCGCAGGTGTCAAGGGAACTCCTGCCATATATATAAACGGCAGAAGGCTCAAAGACAGAAGCGTACAAGGCTTCCAGACAATCATTGACGAGGAAATGGCCAAGCTGAAAGGCGGCAGCTGATCAAAAGCATCCATGGCATCAAGTAAAAACGCGCATAAAGAAATTACTTTTGCCGATAACGAGGCTGCCCGCCTTCTTTACGGCGACCTGAACAAAAACCTGATGGCCATTGAAAAAGTGATGGGCGTAACGATCAAGGCCCGGGGAACAACACTGACCATTGCAGGTGTTGATCATGATGTTGGGATCACCTCCGCAGCCTTGAACCAGCTTTATGATCTCATTATTACCGGCTACCCCGTCTATTCTTCCGACGTGGTTTACGCCCTGCACATCCTGGAGCGTTCACCGAGGACAAACCTGAAAGACATTTTTCTGGACCAGGTATATATCACCGCAAAACAGCGGATTGTTTCGCCGAAAAGCATCAATCAGAAAGAGTATATTGAAGCAATCCGCAACCATGATATTTCATTCGGCATCGGTCCCGCCGGTACCGGCAAAACATACCTTGCCGTTGCCATGGCCATTGCCGCTTACACCGCAAACCAGGTCAAATCGATCATTCTCACCCGCCCTGCCGTGGAGGCGGGTGAGAATCTCGGTTTTCTTCCGGGTGATCTTGTCAAAAAAATCAACCCATACCTACGCCCGCTTCATGATGCCTTGAATGATATGCTCGGCCGGGAAAAGGCCAAGGAACTGGTTGAACGGGAAATTATCGAAATTGCCCCCCTTGCCTTTATGCGTGGCCGCACCTTAAACAACGCCTTTGTCATTCTTGACGAGGCACAGAACACCAGTCATGAGCAGATGAAAATGTTTCTGACCAGGCTCGGCTTCAGCTCCAAGGCAGTCATAACCGGCGACATCACCCAGATTGACCTGCCCCACGACAGGGGGTCGGGCCTGATCCATGCCTCCCGGGTCCTTAAAAATGTCAAGGGAATTGCCTTTAGTTATTTCACTGATGTTGACGTGGTGCGCCACCCTCTGGTACAGCAGATTATCAGGGCCTACGAGAAGAAGGAGAAAAAGGCGAAAAAAAAGGACAAGGAACATGAGCGTTCTGTTGCGAAGTGACGTTGATCCGTCTCCTTTTCCTCTGGAAAAACTGGAAAACACTGCTGTCGAACTACTTCGTCTGGCAGGTTATGCTGAAAGCGAACTGAGCATACTGCTGGTCGATGATAAAAAAATGACTGAGCTCAACACCTCCTACAGGGGGAAAAATAAAACAACCAACGTCCTTTCCTTCCCCATGCTGGACGATGAAATATCAGTCGGCCCGCAACTGCTCGGCGACATCGTCATCTCCCTGGACACTGCGGCACGTGAGGCTGCAAGCGCAGATAAAAACCTCTTTGATCATGTCACCGTTCTGCTCGTCCACGGGCTGGTGCATCTTCTCGGTTATGACCATGAACGTGGCGACGCGGAAGCAAAAAAAATGACGGCCAGGGAAACGGAGCTGCTGGAAAAACTCTTTCAAGGCAAAGGACCTGCTCCTCTGTCGACATAAACCATTTTGTTACCACGAAGGTCACGAAGAACACGAAGAAATAATTCTAAATAACTTCGTCATTGTGACCTTCGTGGTAAATTTATCATTTTTCCAAAGGAGATTACCATGGTTCAACTAGCGATCAACGTCGATCACGTCGCCACCCTGCGGCAGGCCAGGGGTATTGATGAGCCCGACCCGGTGCTGGCTGCCGGCATCTGCGAACTGGCAGGGGCTGTCGGCATTGTTGCTCACCTGCGCGAAGACCGCCGCCACATGCAGGACAGGGATGTCCAACTCCTGCGCCAGACGGTGAAAACCAAACTCAATCTGGAGATGGGGGCTGCCGAGGAAATTATTCAAATCGCCCTTAATCTCAAACCCGACATGGTCACCCTGGTGCCGGAAAAAAGAGAAGAACTCACAACCGAAGGCGGCCTCAACGTGGCCGACCAGAAAGAGCATCTGACATCGACCATTTCCCGCATGAGCAGCGCCGGAATTCCGGTCAGCCTTTTCATTGATCCTGATTCCGACCAGGTGCAGGCATCAAAAGAGGTGGGGGCGACCTTTGTCGAAATCCACACTGGCCGTTACAGCGACGCTGCGAACAAAGTTGAGCAGAATAGGGAGTTTGATCTGATCGCCAAGGCTGTAGACGAGGCCCATGAGGCCGGGTTGCGAATTAATGCCGGCCATGGTCTGAACTATGTCAACACAGCACGCATTGCCAGCCTGGAAAAAATCGAAGAGCTGAGCATCGGCCATGCGGTCATGGCACGGGCAATCTT
The DNA here is from genome assembly GCA_030667965.1 of Deltaproteobacteria bacterium. GTDB lineage: Bacteria > Desulfobacterota > Desulfobulbia > Desulfobulbales > SURF-16 > JAHLLM01. The sequence continues at coordinate 19,096 of DAOUUW010000003.1, read as the reverse complement.
TGTCGGCCTTGATCAGGCGGTTAGGGAGATATTGGCGCTTTGTAAATAAATTGGCGGTTTCCTGTTGACGGTTTAAGGAAAACGGCCTTTGGGCGTGGCTTGTCCTCGGCTTCGAGTTCGCTACGCCATTTTTCGCGTTTCGCGAAGTCCACGAGCGCTTCCTCGACGCGATCAAGAACGTTACACTAACTTTTTTTGCTGCGAGAATGGGCCTCCGGATAGCTCGCCTGAGTAGCAAAAAAATAGCTTTGATTGATATCAACACTCCCGTTTTGTCGTCCGAATTGCCCGCCTTCTTTCTTTGATCAGGTGACAGGTAACAGTTGTTCCCCTGCCAATGGTGGAATCGATATTTATTTTGCCCATCTGTTCTTCCAGAATTCTCTGAGCAAATGTCAGGCCCATGCCGATATGCTTCGTTTTGTTGCTATAAAAGTGGGCAAATACTTGGCGGAATTTTTCGTCTGGGATACCAACTCCATGATCTATAACCTTAATCATATAGTACATGGTAGGGTCATCGCTGTATTTGACTTGAAAAATAACATTTTTTTCTCTATCAGACCTATCATAGGACTCACAGGCATTAATAATAATTGTCTCAAGAGCTTCTAAAAGAAGGCTTTGATCCACCAGAATGATCTGTCCTGCTATATCAGGTTCATACTCACTGACCCATTTGCACCCCAAAACGCGGACCATATCACCGAGACGTTTTTCCATAGCATCCATGAGCGTGTCCATGCGGATACAACTGGGATTGGGTCTTGGCAACCTGATAAAATTGTTGAGACTATCCAGCAGGTTCTCCAGATGGCTTGTCTCCTTCATGATGGCTTTGGCTGCCATTGGGTTTGAGCATTCTGTACTGAGCCGCCGGGCAAAACCGCCGATGACTGTTACAGGATTACGTAATTGATGACTGATATCATCAACGAGTCGGCCCAAAAAAGCACTATGCTCAGAGTGCCTGAGAGCGTGCTCGATGGCCTTGACATCGGAAATGTCATGGATTGTAAAGGCCATCCCTTTTTTTTTGTTGTCCCAATGAAAGCAGGTTCCCGCGATCAAGCCCAGGAAGGTGCTGCCATCTGGACGCTGAAGCATGATCTCACTATCAAATTCTCCCTCTTCTCTGATAATGGAGAGGATGTTGGGGACCATAATATCCAGGTCATCAGGCATAAAGAGTTGGGTTATACTCAGTCCGTGTAATGTGTCTCTCGTTGCCTTGAACATCGTTGCAGTTCTTTTGTTGGCAAAGATAATATGATTAAGAGAATCAATGACAATAATGGCATTGTGGATGATGTCCAGCAGATCGCCAATAAGTTTTGGAGAAAATTGTATATCTTTCTGTTTCATCATTTTTCAAGTCCTCTTGATCATATTTCTTTCTGATGCAAACGCAACCAGTGTTTTCCCTATTATCAGATTTCAATCTATTCTCTTGATCTGGATTCTCTGACAGCATCCAGGACATCATCTGTTGTCACCTTTGTTTACAATACAAAGAGTAGAAAGAGTAGGGACGTTGTTGTTCAATATGCAAAATCACCTCATGGTTAGTTTTTTTCCCCTGGCAATCGCTCGACTGATTGTGGAAGTCGCCACGCCAAGAGTTCCGGCAATTTCAGCACTTGTCAGACCCAACTCCTCTATACTCCGAAAGGCAATTACAGCTCGAGCTTCACTCACATTACGGCGCCGACTGCCGGATTGCAATTCCTGTGGACTTACTGACCGTTGCGAACACTCTTCTTCTATAAGATCAGTAATTACCTTGCCACCCCTCTTTATTTTCAATTGTCGAAGTTCTCTTTCACCCGCCTCCCGTATGCAGGAGTCTCATTGATATGTCAATATATTTTTTGCATACTAAACAACAACGTCCCCTAATACAGTATCAATACCCATAACCAGCCTGATGCAGTTTGTACCTTAATGATACGGAAAAAAAGAAGAAAAAGAACGTGGGAAAAAAACAGCCACTATCTTTAATTAGCAGTTAGTGGCAAAAACTGTCAAGGTGCAAACAGGACTTAGAGTCAAGATATTCCAAAACTGCTTGACTCACGTGAGTATAAATCCTAACCATCATTCTCTTAATTATTTTTTCTAAGATTTTCACTGCTCAATTCTTCGAAAAAGGCACGGCTAAAGACTTGTCCCTTTTTTCGATCCAGTCAGAAAAGTGGTCAGTTTTAAGTCAGAGAATATGCTGGCAACTGCAGTAAAATAAACGACCGGTTTTTTACCGCTTGAGCTTGCTCTTCAGGTTGTGTGGTCAATTTATGGGTTCTCATTGAGATACAGCCTACAAACTGCCTGATTCCATTACATTATACTGAAGGACTTCTTGAGGAGAATCGTAAGCGGTGGTATGGGTAAACGATGAAATTTGACCTGCCTCCCTTGCCCATTCACGCTGTCCTGCCCGAGCTGCAGGAAAGCCTTGCAAACCACCGGTCCGTAATCCTTGCCGCAGAGCCCGGTTCCGGTAAAACCACGATTGTTCCTCTGGCCCTGGTGAATGAACCATGGCTTGCAGGAAAAAAAATCATCATTCTGGAACCCAGGCGTCTTGCTACTCGCATGGCGGCAAAACGTATGAGTGAGCTTGCCGGGGATACGGTTGGCGGGCTTGTTGGCTATCGCATTCGTTTTGACAGAAAAATCAGCCCCGGAACACGAATTGAGGTGGTTACCGAAGGCATTCTCACCCGCATGATCCAGCGCGACCCGGAACTTCCCGGCGTGGGCCTGGTGATTTTTGATGAATTCCATGAACGTTCCCTGCAATCCGACCTGGCCCTGGCCCTCTGTTTAGATGTACTGGAACTGCGTGATGATCTGAAAACAATGATCATGTCTGCCACCATGGATACGTCCCGGGTGTCACGACTCCTTGGCGGAGCGCCGGTGATTTCAGGCAAGGGCCGCTGTTTTCCGGTGACAACCAGCTATTTTCCCCGCCCATCCACTGATTTTCTTATTCAGCGCACGGTCAAAGCCATCAACCGAGCCATGGCAGAACAGGACGGGGATATCCTGGTCTTTCTGCCGGGGGCAGGTGAAATCAAGGCGGTGCAGAAGCAGATTAACGGGGACATCCTTTGTTTGCCTCTCTATGGTGACCTGCCCCAGAAGAAGCAGGATCTGATTTTTGCCCGGGCAGATAAGAGGCGAGTGATCCTGTCCACCCCCATTGCCGAGACCAGTCTCACCATCGAAGGTGTGTCGGTTGTTGTTGATTCCGGGCTCATGAAAGTCCCCCGTTTTTCTCCGGCAACCGGTTTAACCACCCTGCACACCATTCCCATCTCCAAGGCCTCAGCCGACCAGCGGGCCGGGCGGGCTGGGCGACTTGCTCCCGGGGTCTGTTACCGGTTGTGGACGATGGGTGAACATCACTCAAAAGCTGATTTTCTGCCTCCGGAGATAGTTGGTGCTGATCTCGCCCCTTTGCTTCTGGAGGTTCTGCAGTGGGGGCTGACGGACCCGGGGGAACTGACCTGGCTTGATCCGCCACGTCCAGGTCCGGTCAACCAGGCCCGTGAGCTTCTTACCCAGCTGGGAGCTGTTGATGAAAAAGGTGGACTCACGGATATTGGCAGACAAATCGCCTCCCTTCCCCTGCATCCGCGCCTGGCGCTCATGCTGCTGCGTGGTCGTGAACAGGGAAATGGCCTGCTGGCCTGTCGGCTGGCGGCCCTGCTGCAGAACCGTGATCCCTTTCGTGGAAATAATAGTGAACGAAGCGTTGATATCGAGGATCGGCTGGAGATTTTGCGTCTGTTTGAGCAGAAAGGGCCAAGCCTTGTGCGGGCCAGGGGGGCCGACCCATCTCTCTGTCGGCGTATTCTCCAGGAAGCCGGCCAATACCAGCGTTTGCTTGGCGTGGATGGAGGGAAACAAAATCCCCAAGAGTCTGGTACCCTACTTGCTTTTGCTTACCCTGATCGCATCGCCATGAAGAAACCGGATTCCAGTCAGCATCTCTTGTCCTCGGGTCGCGGGGTGATCCTCCCTGTGGGTGATCATCTGCATCAGGCTGATTTTCTGCTGGCGGCCAATGTGGATGGGGGTAAAAAACAGGGTCGTATTTTTTTGGGGGCTGCCCTGTCCCGGCAGGAGATTATCGAGGATCATGGTCACTTATTGACCAGGCAAGACAGGGTGGAATGGAAAGATAACCGTGTAGATTCTACCTCCATCCTGTTACTCGGCAGCCTGGAACTGGCCAGGGAACCTTTGCCTGCGATTGATCTGCACCAGATACGCCACTGTCTTCTTGCAGGCATAAAACAGACAGGAATTGATTGTCTGGGCCGGCAGAAAAAAAGCAGGGAACTCCAGGCCCGAATGCAATGCGCCCATGACTGGGGTCCAGACAGATGGCCTGATGTATCGCATGACAATTTAATAAACAATCTTGCCTGGCTTGAACCGTATCTTGATTCCATAACCACTTTAAAACAGCTTAAAAAGCTTGACCTCTATCCAATCCTTCTTTCTCTTCTCTCCTGGCAGGATCAGCAGAAACTTGACAGATTGGTTCCCACCCATTTTCAGGTCCCAAGCGGATCAAAAATAAGGCTTTTGTACCAGCCCGGAGAACCGCCCATTCTTGCCGTCCGTCTGCAGGAGATGTTCGGCGCCACAGACACTCCAAGGGTATTTGGCGGAAAGATCCCGGTGCTTATCCACCTGTTGTCACCGGCAGGCAGAGCCATCCAGGTTACCCGGGATCTCGCCGGTTTCTGGCAGAACACCTATCATGAGGTGAAAAAAGAACTCAAAGGCCGCTACCCCAAACACTTCTGGCCGGATGATCCGCTGACGGCACAAGCAACCAGCCGTGTGAGACCAAAGAAATAAACAAAAAAAAGAGATGACTAAATGGCTGTAAAACGAAAAATGATGATCGTGGCATTAGGCTTCATGCTTACCGGCACAAATGCGTGGGGGGCTGCCGGTTGGACCTCATATGGAAGGGTCGTTGAGCTCAACCCAACTACATTTGGCCGCTTTCTGGTGAAAATTGATGCGTCTTCCAATCCCAGTGGTTGCCGGAATAAGCAATGGTTTTACCGTAACTATACAGGTACGGGCGCCGACCATATGTTTCGTGCTTTGTTAGGTGCTGTTACAAACGGCAAAAATGTTCGTGTGTATGTAACCGGCGGGTGTGATGTTGACGGATATTCAGAAATATCGTCAGCAAGCATTGTTCCCTGACTTGTTACACGATGGAGCGGTCATTGGTAAAACGCTCTGGGCGGAGGCTGCTCCATGGCTTTTTCCAATATGAGATCGCGTCCATAGACATCATTGCGGAAATGGATGGTGCCGTCATTGTCAGCCCAGGCCGTCCAGTAGAGAAGATGCACAGGAACAGGCTCAAGCAGTCGCACTGTTCTGGTCTCCTCGCTTGCAAGTTCCATCTCCAACGCTTCCCTATGGGCAAGGGGAGTTCCCCGCAGCAGATGGCCGGCAAGCTCCAGAGGATTTTCAAGCCTGATACAGCCTGAGCTGAAGGTGCGGAACTCCTTGCTGAACAGTGCCTTTGATGAGGTGTCGTGCAGATAGACATCATGGGGATTGTGGAACATGAACTTTATCCTTCCCAAAGCGTTTCCCGGACCAGGTTCCTGAATCAGACGGAAAGGAAAAGTTCCCGGCCGTATTGAGTTCCAATCCACTGATTCCGGATCAACTTCATGGTCTTCAGGTCTCCAGCCACTGAACAGGCGAAATCCCATCTTCGAAAGGAACTGCCTGTCTTTGATGATTTTTGGAAGGATATCTTTTGAGGCAATGGATGTCGGCACTTCCCAGCCGGGATTCAAAACAAGATATGTTATTGTCCCGCTCATGACAGGGGTACGCCGAAACGGCTTACCGACCACAACGCGCATGGCGAGCACAGGGTCCGTGTTTTCCATGAGGTCAAGTTCAAAAGCGGCAATATTGACAATAATGTATCGCTCTCCAAGGTCTTCCGGCAGCCAGCGCCACCTTTCAAGGTTGAGTTCGATCTGTTGCAATCGTTCAGCAGCGGAAACATTGAGTGCTGTCAATGTATTCCGTCCAACCAGGGCGTCTGTTTCAAGCCCGTGCCGAACCTGGAACCGCCGGACAGCAGCAGACAAGTGTTCGTCGAAAAAATCTCCTTCAGCAACCTCTTGAGACAAATCCCTTTCAACAGCAAGACGCTGCTTAAGAAAGGCAACCCGAGGATTTCTGTCGCCGATCCGCAGCGTGGAACCATCAGGCACCATCGGCCAGCCCCCTTCATCTGTAATCTTCCGATAATTGGCCAGCGCCTTTGTCAACCCGGTATAGGTGGAATGCCTGGGAAGCAATGCCTGAAGTTCCCCCCTGACATTACCATCAGCCAATGCCTTACTCAGGGTGGGTATGATATTTCCGTTACGCAACCGCACCAGCCATTCAGGATCAATGGTGGTGGGGTTGATACGTCCACTGAGGAAATGGGAGCCAAGAACAAGAAATGAATCGGTAAGGAGTAGATCAAGAGAAGCCGCAGTCTCCACAGAAAACTTACTATCGGAATCCTCTAAAAAGGTATGGATGCTTTTAAGATGGTAATGATCAGGAACCAATCCGTGGTCTCGTGCTTCACTGATGGTTTGTATCAACTCCCGGACTCCTGGCCCGGGCTGTCCTTCAACAATCCAAGCAGGATTGTAATCCCTGGAAAGATAAAAATCCCTCACTGCATTACGATCATAAACACACTCCGTGCATATGTTAAGAACACCTGTCAGACCAGCCATATCCAGCTGCTGATAGAGTCTCTTTTTCACCTGTTCGTCAAAGTCAGATGATCCTGCCACGCCGACATTTGCAAAGGCAATAAAAGTAAAAAAACAATATGAAAAGAGAAAAAAACAGAAAGAACGCATTATTGGAAAGCCGGCCATTTACCAGGTACGAAAAGACCCTGAATCAATGTGTATAAAACTGCTTTTGGGATAATAACCGACTCCACCCATTTTCAGGTTGAGAGCGGTTTTGCGTAAAGTTGACAGACGAACATCGGGAATATGGATATCCAACGCCCTTCCTTGTAAATGCAGGCTTCGTTTCGCCACGCCGCCGTTCTTTTTGCGAAGAAGGTCATTGTATTGAGATGAACGATAACCGGAAATGACGTGAATTTCGTGCTCACCATTGAGATTGTGATGAATCTTGTTAAGAAATTCGATGATCTGGATATCTATGGGATGCACCTCATTGTTGTGATGACAGCGAAGCAGCCAGTTCAAGGAATCGAGCGCCTCCTTATCATAGGAACCGCCTTTGCTTCTGTACATGACATTGAGGCGTTCCCCGGTATGTGTATTGAGCAACCGCAGCTTGCCCGGAAGTTCTTCGTCTCCTGTCACATGTCGTGCCCATGCAGTATCACCGGCCACTAGGCTAAAAGTCGTGAACAGTGACATTTTAAGAAAGAATCTTCGGTTGCAGCAGCTTGAGGTCATGAAATCTCCATCAAAAAAGAAAAAAACTTTATGGCAAATGCAAGTGAAACTATCAGTCCAAGCACTTCCGGTCAATTAATAATTGATATTTTTTGCAAAAACTTCAGGTCGTTGCGTGAAAAAACTGATTTTTTCCCTTAGTCATTACAATTTATTGTGTTCCACACAAGGAGTTCTTGCAAGATAGGTGCCAGATGAGAGAGATGTTGACGGCTAAAGGTTGAAGGTTTACATTTGAACAATGAAAAACCTTCTTCTCATTCCCTTTCTGATTCTTTGCCTGCTGTCGTCCGGCTGTGAAGACGCCGATATCATGCTTGTCGCCGATGCAGGCATTGATGCGGTCAAGGCCATCACCTTGAACGATGAGGCCGTGCAGGAGATGGCTGTCCAGGCATCGCAGCATGCGGACAGCAGCAACAGTGTTGCCCCGCAGAGCAATCCCTATGCCCAACGCCTGGCAAGGCTGACCAACGCCCATCTGCAGCAGGATGCAATGCGCTTTAATTTCAAAGTCTACCTGGCGCCCGAGGTCAACGCCTTTGCCATGGCGGACGGCACCATCCGCATCTACAGCGGCCTGATGGACATGATGGATGATGGGGAACTGCTCTTTGTCATCGGCCACGAAATGGGCCATGTGGTGAACGATCATATCCGCAAAAAAATGCGGCTTGCCTATGCGGCCCGGGCCGTACGCAAGGGGGCGGCCTCCCTCAGAAACGAGGTGGGCCTCATTGCAGGCTCCCAGATCGGCGGCTTTGTCGAGCGGCTGCTCAATGCCCGGTTTTCCCAACAGGAGGAAAGAGAGGCGGATGATTACGGGCTGCTCTATATGCAACAGACCAGCCATAATCCCCAATCCGCAGTTGCCGCCCTGGAAAAACTTGCCACCCTGGGCAATAATCACAGCTTCCTGTCAAGCCATCCGGCCCCGGGCAAACGGGCCGAACGTCTAAGAGTCCAGCTGTAGTAATTTTTTAAATCCCAGTTTGGCATCCTCGGTGATGATATAGAGAGCAGGTACCAGCACCAGAATAATCAGGGTGGAAAAAAGGATGCCAAAGCCCAGGGATATGGCCATGGGAATGAGAAACTTCGCCTGCCGGGACTGCTCGAATATCATGGGCGTCAGGCCGAAAAAGGTTGTCAGCGTGGTCAGAATGATGGGGCGAAAACGCTGGATTGCCGCATTGCTGACAGCTGCGAAATGGGTGGAACCCTGCCGCACCCTGCGGTTGGCCGCATGAATGAGCACCAGGGAATCATTGACCACCACGCCGGACAGGGCTACAATGCCGAACATGCTGAGAATGCTCAGGCTGTAACCCATGAGCAGATGGCCGCCAATGGCGCCGACAATGCCGAAGGGGATACTGACCATGATAATCAGGGGCTGAATATAGCTCCTGAAGGGAATTGCCAGCAGCACATAGACAATCATCATGGCCACTACCATGCCCCTGGCCAGACCCATCATACTTTCCTTCCTGTCCGCCTGCTTGCCTTCAAAACTGAAATTCAGCCCGTGATACTTCTCCCGCAGCTGCGGCAGGGTGTCTTTTTTAACGGCATTCAGCACTATATCCGCCTGATCCTGGGGCAGCACGTCGGCACTGAGGGTAACAACGCGCCTGCCGTTGCGCCGGTCTATGGTGGTGTAGGCTTTTCCTCTTTTAATTTCAACCACTTCCTTCAGCGGCACCTTGACTCCGCCGGGGGTGGTCACAAGCATCTCATCGAGATAGTATTCCGCCTCCCGTTCCTCTTCCGGATGCCGAACCATGATCTTCATTTCATTGCGGCCCCTTAGCTGCCGCACCACCTCAAAACCGTAATAGGCATTGCGTAACTGGCGTGCCACTTCCATGGGGCTCAGGCCCAGCTGGTAGCCCGTGGCTGTCAGGGTAAAGTCAAACTGGTCCTTGCCCGGGGTAAAACCGTCGTCAATATCGGAAACATTGGGAAAATAACTCAAGGCCTCGGCCAGCTCAGCACTGGCTTTGCGCAGAACCTCCGTGTCCCGGTGCTGCAGCTCAACAGTCAAGGCGGCGCCGGAGCCCGGGCCACCGAAGTCGGAGAGAAATTTGATATTTTCAATGCCGGCAATATTGCCGGTCATCTTCCGCCATCGTGCGGTAAATTCCGCCGTTGGCACGGGCCGTTCTTCAGGCGGGGTCATATAGACCTGGATCCATGCCGTGTTTTTGTTAATATAGGACAGAATGCCCTCTACCTGGTCCACCCGGCCAATTTCTTCGGAAAGTTTAACAGCCGATTCCATGATACGGTCATGCACCTCAGCCGTGTCTTCCACCGCCACGCCCACCGGCAGGATGACCTTGACATAAGAAAAATCCGATTCCACCTTGGGAAACATGATGATGCCCATGCGGCCACTCTTAATATAGGTGACGGTAAGCAGCAGAATGACCACGCCGATGGTCACACTGATATACCTGAAGCGCAGGGAAAACATCAGGGAGGGGCCGTAGACGTTTCTGACAAATGCGGTAAAACCACGGGAAAACTTCTGCTGCTGACGGATAAGAAAGGCCATGAGGACGTTTGTCTTGTCTTTCTGATGACCAAGATGGGCAGGCAGGACAAAAAGCGCTTCAATGAGTGAGATAAAAAGAACAGAGACGACAACAACGGGAATATTACTGAAAATTTTCCCCATGACCCCGGGGACAAAATACAGGGGCAGAAAAGTAACAATATTTGTGAGAATGCTGAAAGTGACAGGAACGGCCATTTCGCGTGCACCCCGCACCGCCGCCTCAAAAGTGCCGTAGCCCAGCTGTTTATACCGATATACGTTTTCGCCGATTACAATCGTATCATCCACCACGATACCGAGGGATATAATAAATGCAAAGAGCGAAACAATATTAATGCTGATACCGAACTGGGGAATAAGCAGCAACGAGCCGAGAAAGGAAATGGGAATGCCCATGGTGACCCAGAAGGCAAGCCGGGGCTCAAGAAAGAGACCCAGCAGGACAAAAACCATCACAAGACCGATATAACCATTTCTTACCAGGAGCTGCATGCGCTGCTTGAAGATTTCGGAGCGGTCGTTGACATAATCAACGGAGATACCATCGGGCAAGGTCTGCCGCAGTTCGCTCAGATGCTTCATCACCGCATCGGAAACGGAAATCGGCGTCTGATCGCCCACCCTGTAGACCTCGATGCCCAGGGCGGGCTTGCCGTTAAACACCATAAACTGGTCGGTGTCCTCAAAGCTGTCTTTAATATCGGCGATATCGCCGAGGGTGACGACGGAACCGCCGGCAGAGGCAACGATGGGGATGAGGGAAAATTCATTCTTATAATCCCGTTTTTCCGTCATGCGGACAAGAATTTCCCCGCCCCTTGTCTTGATGCTGCCGCCGGGCAGATCAATGGATGTATTTCTGATTTTTGCCGCCACATCGGCAAGCTTCAGCCCGTAAAAACGCAGGGTATCCTGGGGTATTTCAATGCTCATTTCCAGAGGGCGTTCACCGAGCAGATTCACCTGGATGATCTCCTCATCCTGCAGCAGCCTGTCGCGCACCATCTCGGTCACTTCCCGCAGAACACTGCGTTCATAATCCCCGGAGACAACCAGGGTCACAACCTGCCGTTTGCGTGACGGAATGGTGACAAGGGGTTCTTCCGCCTCCTCAGGGAACGCAAGTATACGGTCCACTTCATTTTTGATGTCCGTTGCCAGCTGCTGCAGGTCCGTATCAACAACAGCTTCCACGGTGACCGTACCGATTCCCTCATTAGCCGTGGACGTTGTTTCCTCGATGCCGTCAAGTGACTGAATTGCCTCTTCAACCGGTAGAACGATGCCCTCTTCCACCTCTTCCGGGCTTGCGCCGGGGTAGACCACGGAAATCACCACCGTATCCAGGCTGAATTCCGGAAAAACCTCCTGCTTAATGTTCTTGCCCCAGAAAAAACCTCCCACCAGCAGAAAAATCATGACGAAATTGGCGGCAACGGAATTACCCGCCATCCAGGCAATGGGGCCTTTGTTATAACTATTTTCGGCCATCCGCCTTTCCTTGCGCAGCCCGGACACCGCCGCCGCCGTTTTCCGTCAGCTCCAGCTCCATGCCTTCAATGGGCGCCGCCACATTGGAAACAATGATGCGGTCCCCTTGTTTCAGGCCCGAATCAACAAAAACAAAATCAGCATCACGCCATTTCACCGTCACCGGCTGGATATGCAGCGTGGCGGCATCGGTAACGAGCAGCACCCTGTCATTCTCCTTCAGGGCGGAGCGGGGAACCTGAAACACGTTCTCAATCCTCTTTCCTTCTATGCGCACGCGGACAAAGCTGCCAAGCAGCACCGGTTTTTTCCCACTTTTGATGCCCATGGGGTCCTGCACTCCGATGAGCAGACGGGCCATCAGACCTTCCCTGTCTATATCCGGCATCAATTGAAGCAACTGCCCGGAGTAGAGGTTCCCCTGGCTATCCCGCACTTCAACTTTTGAAGGAGCCTCTTTTCTTCCGGGAAAAACAATCCAGCTCAGCTTGTCGGCCGGAATGGAAATATCTGCCCAGAACTCGTCAATACCGGTCAGGGTGGCAAGAATTGACTGGGTTGAAACCTGGGAGCCCATATCAATGTTTTTCCCAAAAACAATGGCGTTAAACGGCGCTCGTATGACTGTCCGATCAAGATCCACCCTGGCCCGCTCAACCTCTGTTTCAGCCGCATTGACAGCGGCCTGCACCTTGGCAAGCTGCGGTTTTCTCAGGGCAAGGTCCTGGCTGGATGTGTCAATATTTTCAATCTCCCCATTAATCAGCTGCCATTCCTGCAGGGCGACAAACTGGCTGCCCTCTTCAATGCGCAGATCAGCGCGGGCCTGGGCCAGGGCATTGAGCTTCTGCTGCAGGGTCAGGCTGTAATCAACATCATCAAGACGCAGCACCACTTCATCTTTGCCGATTAATCCGCCGGGAATAAGACCGGGATGAAGCTCGACAACAGTGCCCGACACCCGGGCCTGCAACTGCACTTCCCGGGCCGGGATGACTTTGCCCAGGGCATCAATGGTCACATTTACTGCTGTTGGCGCAACAGCCATCGCTCTTGCCAGAACTTTCATCTTGCTCGGCGGTTTTTTTTGGGCCTGTGGACCTGTTTTCATCAGATACACGGCAACAAGCGCCCCCAGGGCGAGAATTATCAGGATAATTCCAGCGGCCAGCAGTCTCTGTTTCCAGGAACGCCTGGGAATAGGCATATCACTGGCAAATTTTTCTTGTTCCGGTTCAGACATATCTAACGCCTTTATTCAACATACGCAGCCACCCAGGACCCGCCCAGGGACTTATAGAGTTTTATTCTGGCAACAAGCCTGTTTTCATGGGCAACAATCAACTCCTGCTGAAGCTGCAGAACATTTAATTCCTCCCGCAGCACATTGATAAAGTCACTGCTGCCGTTGAGGTAGCGGCGCCTCGCCTCACGCATGGTTTTTTCTGAAAGTTCAAGCTGCCGGTCAAGAGACTCGATGATTGCAGCATATTGTTCTTCATCCGCCAGGGCATCTTCCACCTCTTTAATGGCGGTGAAAACAACGCGACCATAGGCTGCAAACCGCTCATCGGCCAAGGCCTCCGTCCGCGCCACCTCAAGCCGCCTTTTTTTACCGTCAAATACCGGTGCTGTCAGATTTGCCGCCAGATTGAGAAGCCAGTAATCAAAGATGCTGCCGATGTCGGCAGATGAGTAGGTCTGGGAGGCCGTCAGTTTCAGGGCCGGCAATCTGTCAGCCTTTGCCGCAGCGATCTGCCAGCGGGCGGACTGCAGCTTCAGGCCGGCGGCACGCACATCGGGCCGGACGGCCAGAAGATCCGCCGGCAAACCTATCTGAGGAATTTTATCAACAACAGGGAAATCATTCTGACTCAGCCTGTTTTTGTCCAGGGAAGCCTTACCCATGAACAGGGCCAGCTGCCGCGCAAGGGCCTTCTCCCGGCTCTGCAGAGGTATCAAAGCCGCCTCGATCTTCTCTATGCTCTGCTGCTGCTGGTAAATGTCCAGAGCTGTGGATCTGGCCAGAGGAAAGCGGAATTGGATGAGGTCAAGCAGCCGTTTCTGCAGCTCCATCTGGCTGGCAAAAAGAGCCTGCTGTTTTTTGGTTGAAAGAAGAGCAATCCAGTTTTCAGCGATCTGGCCGGTGACGCTCATGACAGCCGTTTTCAGATCCTCACGGGAGGCCTCGGCAAGAGAAAGGGAACTTTCCGTGTCCGCCTTGATCCTGCCCCACAGATCAACCTCATAGCTTGCGGAAAAACCAAGGCTCCATTCATCAACATTAACACGAGACTCCCCTTCTTCCTTTATCTCGCTATCGGCCGCCCCTGCCGGAACACTTGCCTCCGGCCAGAATGAAGAAGCTTCTTTTCGGGCCGCGTAACGTGCCTGCTCAAGCCTGGCCCAGGACTCTCTGATGGAGAAATTTTCTGCAATTGCCTCATCAATGAGAAGGTCCAGTTCAAGGCTGTTAAAATCTTTCCACCACAGGCCGGAATTGTCCGCCTTCTCCGAATACAGAGAAAATTGCAGGGGCATGTTTTCCAGTTCAGGTGCGGTGTCGTCCGGCCTGAAAAAAGTGCAGGCGGACATGGAAATGGTAAGTATGATAAGAGAGAAGATGCAGCGCATCAAATGGTCCTTTACGTTATCGATCGTTTTATATGCAGAGGGAATAAGGACAGGGAAAGTTCCGGGAATTCACAGAGAAGCAAAGACGATTTCTGTCAAAAACGTTTTAAGACCGGAGAGAATTGCACTACTGCCCAACTCCTTCTTTCTCTTCCGATGTCATGGGCCGCACTTTGACTTTCAGAGTCTTTTTATCAAGTTCAACAACCACCTGACTGTCCTGCTTGTTCACAAAAAGGGAGGAACTGCCTATATTGATATGCACTCCAGGGTAGAGGGTTTTATAGACATATACGGACTCACAGGCCGCCTTATTCAGCTCATCTTCAAGCTCAGCCTCCATCTCGGTGAGCTTGTTATTCATCTCCATCACCTCGGGCATCATGTCATTGATTTCCGCCAGCACCTTTGCCTTTTCACCACCGAAATCCTTGCCCTCCTTTTTTTTCATCTCATTGATGGCGCTGATATTTTTCAACAGCTCATTCATCCGATCCGGCCAGTACTGTTTTGCCACCTCGATTTTTCTCTTGCGCTTCTCCAGCTCGGGCTTTAAGCCCACTGTAACATGAGTAACAACCTCGGCGTCGGAGCCGAGTTCCTTGACATACATACTGCCGCCGACAACGAATGCGCCGCCGATGACTTTCCCTTTGCCTTCAAGGGCGGTCAACTTTTCGCCCACTTTGACCTGTCCCTGAATCAGATAATTAGTGACCGTCAAAGATTTTCTGGCTTCAAGCAAACCGAAATTCTCACAAAAATCTACCCGGATATTACCCTTGGCCCTCACCTCGGCCTCCTCGCCCACCATGCCTCCGTTAATGGTCAGGTTGCCCCCGGCAATAAGCACAGCATTCCCGACCCCTTTGGCAACGGAAATGTCCCCTTTACATTTGACTTTAAAGCCGGAGATCACCTCTCCCTGAATTTCAAGGAGGGAACCGAAAAAGGCAATATTGCCGACACTCATGTCAACATCACCCTGCACCACATGCTCTTCCAACACGCATGCTTTGCCGTCGCGCATTATAAATTTGCCATCCAGGGTGGACAGGACCTGCATTCCATCGTCAGACAAAACGGCGCCGGAACCGCATTTCATGGTTACATCCTTGCCGGCTTTGGTGGCAATTACCGCCCCCAGTACATTTTTCCCCGGAGACCCGGCAGTGGCCGCTATTTTCTGCAGCAGCAACTGCCCTGCAGGCACATTGACAATATTGCCAAGCTCGCGGAAATCCACCTTGTCCTTCACCCCCTCCTTCGTTTTGGGAGTAAACTGCAGAGCCGGCTTGACCACTGGTTTCACCTTTGCATTCTCCCCTGGTACCGCCGCCTTGCCGTTGGCAATAATGGTTTTACCGTCCCTGGCCGGCGGAAGTTTGGAAAAAAAACCAAATGACACACCGTGCTCCTGCACCTCTTTTAATATTTCCGGGAAGTCAATCGCTTCAAAATGGTCATCAGGATTGGCAAGTTGTAAAACAGCTTTGAGCTTGTCCTTGGTCAGCTTTAACAGAACGCGGTCATTACAGATTTTTACCGGCTTGTTAGTAAGATCGGCCATCACCCTTCCTTTCCGCTGTGGGGCGTTTGTACAGATACGGTTTGTCCGCCCCGGAAAATATCGAAACTTCTTTATTTCTCAATACATTAGGCACATTGTATCACAACATGTCCTGCCTCATTAAATAATCTTTTCAATCTCCTTTATTTTTTCATACTCGCCGAGCACAACCAGTGTGTCTCCGGATAAAATCCTGGTATTCGGGCTCGGATTAAACAGCATTTCCCCCAAGCTTCGTTTAATGGCCACCACAATGAGATCAAAATCGCGCCTGATGTTTGAATCCATCAATGTTTTATTAACCGTATCCCCGCTATCGGAAACCCGGAGTTCTTCCAGGCGCAGGCCAAGTTCGCCGCCACTGACAGTCAAATCAATAAAATCGGTCACAGTGGGCCGCAGAATATGGTGTCAGGACAGATCTCCCACCTTTTTTTTCATATGCAACCTCCCATAAACAGCCCGAAGTTCACCCTCGACCACGGCCTCTGTTATTTTCGTGAAAACAAACATGACAAATCCCACTCCGATGAGAATGAGCACCATGGTAAAAAGACGCCCCGCCGGACTGAGATGCACGACTTCTCCGTAACCCACCGTGGAAATGGTGATAAGAGTCATATACAGCCCATCTACAAAGGTACTGTGCTCAAGCAGCATGGTAGCCGCATGCGCCGAAAAGGAGAATAACAAAAAGAAGTAATGTTGCCGTGATAGATTTATGCATGCTGATGGAAATGCCTTCGTCTTGTTGTATGCTGTGACACCTTGCCTTTCATTATTTCCAAGAATGTCTTTACCACCAAAAATCACAGAAAAAAACAAACAATATGAAAAACTTCCGGCACACGCGAGAATCACCTTTTCATTCTGCCCCTCACACCCATTTTGAGCAGCAGAAGAAATCATTTTTTTTAAAAAAAAGGATGCTTTTTTTTTGTTTCCATGGTAACGAAATGCAATTTTGTAAAAAATGAATGAGTATTCATTCAAACTATTTCGTAAAGTTATTAGTGAAAAAACCGATACTTTCATTAAACTCTCAAACGATTTGAGAAACATAATTCTGCTAAAGTTGGTCAGTCATGAGCCGTCAGGAAGCCATCAAAATTTTAATGCTGAGTCCCTTTTATTTCCGCATGAGCCTGGGTGACAGGAAAGAGCTGATCAAAGAGTTTTGTAAACTCCATGACACAAGAAAAAAATAAAGATGCCCCAACCTGATTGTCACCTTTTTCTTCGCATCTCTTTATTTCATTCCCTACCGACAAAGACGCTCTTTTTTTATGGCATACTTTACAAACTTGCGCTATAGTTCCACGTCGGTTTTCATAAAATTATTGTAATTACTACACGTTACACACTCATGAAGGACTATTCATTTATTAACCACTTGCAAGGAGAAACGTGATGAACATTTTAATTTTCGGCCCGAACGGCAGCGGCAAAGGTACACAGGGCGCCAAGGTACAAGAAAAATACAATATTGCCCACATCGAATCCGGTGCTATCTTCCGCAAAAATATCGGCGGCGGAACTGAACTTGGCAAACAGGCAAAAGAGTATATCGACAGGGGTGATCTGGTTCCCGATGATATCACCATTCCGATGATCCTGGACAGGTTGAAAGAAGATGACTGCAAAAAAGGCTGGCTGCTGGACGGCTTCCCGCGCAACAAGGTACAGGGTGAAACCCTGGCCAAAGCCTTGAAAGATGCCGGTATCGATCTGAACTTCGTCATTGAAATTTTACTTGACCGCCAGATTGCCAAAGAGCGTATCATGGGCCGCCGCCTGTGTGCCAACGACAATAACCACCCGAACCACATCGCCTTTGAAGCCATTAAACCGGTAGAAAAAGACGGTAAACTTGTTTGCCGTGTCTGTGGCGGTGAGCTGAGCATGCGTGCCGACGATCAGGACACAGATGCCATCGACAAGCGCCACAATATCTACTATGACACCGGGACCGGCACCATGGCCGCAGTGAATTTCTTTAAGAGCATCGACGGCCCTAAAGTCATCTCTGTTGACGGCTCTGCTTCCATCGGTGAAGTTCTCGCCTCCATCATGAAAGAACTTGATTAAGAAAAAGAAAAGCAATTATTAATTGATAATTGACAATTGATAATGAAATCAAGAAAGGGTATTAGCAGCATGGTTGCTGCTAATACCCTTTCTTTTGCTTCACCCTTTGTAACTATTCAGCTGCACTTCATATGCACGCGATCAGGCTGTCTTACATAGCACCAGTATGCTGTGCCAGCCTGCTGGAGTTTATGCCCCTTGAGGGTGCACATCTAAAGCACATCTGAACAGTTAAAGTCTGGAGTAAAGGGTAATTTTCAGCCTACGCTGAATGGTTACCACCCTTTTACCTTCAGCCTACACCCCTGCATTTTCATCCGGCACCTGCCTGACAATGCCGGCAAGATCCTTCCTGCCAATTGGTTTTCCGGCATATTTTTTAATGCCGATTGCCAGAGCATCCTGTTCAGTAAAGACCGAAGTGTATCCGGTGCAGATAATTATGGGCAAATCAGGCCTTATCCGTAGCGCCTTATAAGCTAATTCGGCACCAGTCAGGTTTGGCATGGTTTGATCGGTAACGAGCAGGTCAAACTGATCGGCATTACTACGAATTTTCTCAAAGGCCTCCAGACTATCCGTTGTAGCCGTTACCGTGTAGCCAAGTTTTTCCAGAACTGTCTTGTTGATAGTAACAATCATCTGTTCATCATCAACAATCAAAATTCGTTCCGAACCGGTGGGAAGGTCCTGGCTGACACCTTTATCTACTCGTGACACATCCTGCTGAAAAACCGGGATATGCACATGAAAGGTTGTTCCTTTGCCAAGAGTGCTCTCCACCCTGATAAAACCATGACAACTCTGGATGATTCCATGAATAACGGCAAGACCGAGTCCGGTCCCCTTACCAACCTCCTTGGTGGTAAAATGAGAGGGGTCACCCTGGAACAGATGTCCACGTACAACGGCCGGCCGCAGCGGCGGTCATGGTAACATCCGGCGGCGAGATACAGGTCATCCGGAAAGGCCTTGCCTATCAAGACCTCCTGAGATGCGACATCGGCCTGGATCACCTCGCTTCTTCTAAGTAACCTCCATCTGCGCGGGCGGGAACAACGAAGCATGAAAGTTTATATCTCACAGAGCTCACAGAGACACAGAGGAAAAAACTCTGTGAACTCCGTGCCTTGTATGGTGAAAGTTAAACAAAAGTTAATAAATAAATTTAATCTTCTTTTCGGTAGAAACTTTAATTAAATATGGGAAAGAGAAGGGATGTGCCTTGGGTCTTGAACC
>DAOUUW010000243.1 GCA_030667965.1 Deltaproteobacteria bacterium | reverse complement strand
ATCTCTGTGTGCTTCGTGGTTTCAAACAATTTTAGGAGAATATGCCATGTGCCAAATGAGTATCATTCTTGAGGAAAAGGGCGAGCAGAAGACCCTGATGGAAAACGTCACCCTGCTGGAGTCGTCCGAAAACAACATTACTGTGAGCACCATGTTTGAAGAACCCAAGGTCATCAGTGGGGCATATGTCAAAAAAATTGATTTCATGGGGGGAAAAGTGACCCTGGCACCCCTGGGAGAATAAAAAATGACTGAAAAAAAACTTTCAGAACTGGAAAAACTGCGTGTCCTCATCCCCCACTGGATCGAGCACAGCCACAGCCACCGACACGATTTTGGCAAATGGGTTGACGTGGTCCGCCAGGATGGCAAAGAAAAAGCTGCGGGAGAAATAGAAAAGGCTCTGGCAAAACTGACTGAAGCGGAAGACCTGCTGAAAAAAGCCCTGGAATCCCTCGGCGGCGCTGTAGAAGGGCACCATCACGACCATTAATGCAAAATGAAAAGTGTAAAATGTAAAATTGCTGTCATGATTTATTCTTTTTTGATGAGAGCAAAACGGCAGCACCCCCACATTTTTAACTTTTAACTTTTAACTTTTAACTTTTCATTTTACATTATCAAACACCGGCAGCCGGGTAATCTCCATGAAACTGTTGACATGGTACTCGGCGTCCAATCCCTCATTCTTAAAGGCGATCATGCGCATGCCCACGCTGTTGCAATGCTCACGGTCAACGGTGGAGTCGCCGATATAGATGGCCTCTTCAACCTTCCTGTCGAAATGATTTAGTATGTCAATCAGGGCGTCCGGGTGTGGTTTGGAGTTTTCCACGTCAAAGGCGGTGACCACCTTGCCGAAATACTGGGAAAGACCGAAGATGTCGAGAATATTGCGCATGGTGGTGGTGCGGTTGGTGCTGATGGCCCTGTCGTAGCGGGGCATGAGAAACTGGAGAAATTCCACCAGATCCGGCTCCATATTCATGTACTGCAGAAAGGGGTGGTAGTCGAGATCGGCCCGAAAGGCCTCGGCCCGCTCAATATCTTCAGGATAATGGCGCAGGATATAGCGCACAGATTGCATGACATTATGGATATGAACATAGTCAAGCTCATCATCGCTCATGGGCGGATGGCCGAGAGCCTCAAGAATGTTGTTATAGTACATTTTATTGGCGTTTTTCGAGTCAAACATAACGCCGTCACAGTCAAAGATAACAAGTTTTAATTCCGGCATATCAGTAAATTTTTTCAATTTTACGTTTTAACGTTTTAAGTTTTAAGTACAAGGTGGTAAGTATGAATTTTCAACTTCCCGAACACTCTTTCAATATTTTACAATACAATCTATTATCTTAAAGCGTCCTCATGCCCTTGACAACTGATTTTCTCGTTATCGGTTCCGGAATTTCCGGTCTTTCCTTTGCCCTCAATGCGGCCAGGCTGGGCCATGTGACCCTTGTGACCAAAAAAAACAAGGTGGACACAGCCACAAACCTTGCCCAGGGCGGCATCGCCGCAGTTTTGTCGGATAATGACTCTTTCGACATGCATGTGGCCGACACGCTGAAATCCGGCGCAGGCCTCTGTGATGAGGAAGTTGTCCGGCTTGTGGTTGAAAACGGCCCGGAGCGTATCCAGGAGCTCATCGCCCTCGGCGTTTCCTTCACCCATGACGAGAAGGACAGCACAAAACTCGATCTTGGCCGGGAAGGAGGCCATTCGGCCCGGCGTATCGCCCATGCCTATGATCTCACCGGTAAGGAAATCGAAAGGGGCCTGCTGGAAAAAGTAGGAGAGAACAAAAACATCACGGTTCTGGAAAACCATCTTGCCGTGGACCTGCTGATCGCTTCCAAAGCAGGACTGTCTGCCGGCGGCCCTGTTCCCGATCGCTGCCTTGGCGCCTATATTCTCGATCGGAAAGACAATTCCATCAGTCCCTACCTGGCAAAAATCACCGTGCTGTGCACCGGCGGTACGGGCAAAGTATATCTTTACACCACCAACCCGGACATCGCCACCGGCGACGGCATTGCCATGGCATATCGGGCCGGGGCCAAGGTGGCCAACCTTGAATTTGTCCAGTTCCACCCCACCTGCCTCTATCATCCCATGGCCAAAAACTTCCTTATTTCCGAGGCAGTGCGGGGTGAGGGAGCACATCTCGTCAACAAGGATGGTGAGGCCTTTATGGCCAGATACGACGAGCGGGGCGATCTGGCCACCCGCGACGCGGTGGCGCGGGCGATTGATACGGAGATGAAGGCCAGCGGGAACGACAATGTCTTTCTCGACATCAGCCATAAACCGGCTGATTTTATCAAAAAACGTTTCCCCAATATTTACCGAACCTGCCTGTCCTACGGCATCGACATGACCCGCCAGCCCATTCCGGTGGTACCAGCCGCCCATTATATGTGCGGCGGTGTGCTGACGGATAAAATGGGCCGAACAACCATTGAACATCTTTATGCCTTTGGCGAAACAGCCTGTACCGGACTGCATGGCGGTAACCGTCTGGCAAGCAATTCCCTGCTGGAGGCCGTTGTCTTTGCCCACCAGGCCTATGTGCAATGTGAGAAGGACTGGCAGGAGCTGCGCACCAAGGACCACCCGAAAATTTCACCCTGGTTTGCCGGGCAGGCGGAAAGAATTGAAGAGTGCATCCTTATCAACCATAACTGGGACCAGATACGCCGCCTCATGTGGGATTATGTGGGGATTGTCCGCTCGGAAAAACGCCTGCGCCTCGTCCAGAAACGCATGCAGCCCATCCTTGACGAGGTGGCCCAGCATTTTTGTGACTACCTGCTCACACCGGACCTCATTGAACTGCGCAATCTGGCCCTGATTGCCGAACTCATCGTCAAAAGCGCCATGATCCGCAAGGAATCACGGGGATTGCATTATATTGTCGATTATCCGGAAAGAGATGATGTGAACTGGCTGAAGAATACGGTGTTGTAGAAAGGCTGATGGCTGATGGCTGATGGATGATGGCTGATGGCTGATAAGCGTAAACATCGAGAGGTTAAAAACAAGATCATCGTCAACCCTCTCGATGTCTACGCTTATCGACCTTCAACCTTCAACCTTTACTCCTAAAAAAGGCCAAAGAAGAATTTTTTATCCTCGTCCTTCTCCTGCTCCTCCTCGTCTTTTGCAACATCAACTTCAGCCTTTTCCTCCACCGGCGGGGTGTAGCCTTTTGCTTCTTTAAAGGATGTTCGCTGGATGACTGCGTCGGTCAGGTCGGCTCCGGTGAGATCGGCTTTGAAAAACTTCGCCCTGACCAGATAGGCCTCTTT
>DAOUUW010000111.1 GCA_030667965.1 Deltaproteobacteria bacterium | reverse complement strand
CCTTTGTTCATGAGAGCAAGCTGCCGATTGAGCATCTCGCCAAAATGATCAGGAAGCTCCAGGGGGAGATGGAGATATATATGGTAATGAAACCAGCAGATCCACAAAAAACCAGCCGCAAAAAGAAGAGAGGTACAGACAAAAAGCAGAGTGCCCGGCAGTGAGGCCAGAGGCCTGGATCGAAACAGGTCAGCACCCCCCAGCACTCCCATTGCCCCTGAAAAAATAAAAAGAACAAGGAGAAGCAAATGGCCGGTGTGGCTATAGGACGGGATAAATGAAAATAATTCCATGATTTCTACAGAGAAAGAATACCATGGAATTATGAAATTCTCATCTATTACAGAATAGCCGGATTAACCGGAAACGATGAACCAATGCCATTGGTTATTATAAAAAAAGGGGTTGCCGGAAACGGCAACCCCTTTTTTTGATTGATTGAGGCAAATAAACTATGCTCCATTTATCCTAAACACGAATCATCCCGGAGACGTTCTTGGTCAGGCGTTCCATCTTGGTCACCACCACCATTGGGGCCTTGTGACATCCACCAAGGGTCTCCATCAGGCTCATCACAGATTGGATCAGCGTCATTTCGATTTGTTTGTCCTGCTGCGACAACAAAATTTTCTTCCGTAGTTATGCTTCCGAATATATCGGAAGCATCACAAATACAAACGCCATCGACAATAGTCCCACCTAAACATTTAAGATTATCACCTGTCCCATCGCCAGGGCCTTTACCGGCAAAACCAGCGGCTGGAATAGTCAAAAACGCCACAACCAGACCCAATGCAATAATAGAACTCATTTTTTTTAACATAACATTACCTCCATAGGTTTATTGATGTATAAAAAACAACCAGCTTAAAGCCACAATGGCATCTAACCTCCTGTTTTTTTAACGATTTATATTTTTTTGTTGAATATTGCGTTTGTTGTTGCAAGAATCAGCAAATGTCGCACCATCAAGAAAAAAACCAGCCTTTAACTATTTGATGTTCCATCACTACTTGTAAAAGTAGTTTTTTTAGCACCTTCTTCGCTTATATTTTTTGAACACTTATTTTTAATATCGTTTCTTTTTTGAAACTATAGCTCCCCCCCCCCGGCAAAAGAAATCCGTTGTACTCCCTATTCATGCGTAGGTGTTAATACTCAGATAGATTCCACCGGTCATCAAAGCACAGGTGAAAAGTAAGCTGAAATGATGCGAGAATAAACCGGATGTACTATTTATATAGAGGTGAGTGGAGCTACTTAGGAGCGAACAGGGGAGATGTTAAGAAGTATAGGACTGGGGAAAAGCAAATACTTTATTTGCCGGGCTGGGTATAGCCTTTGCGGATGGCATATTTCACCAGGTTTGCTGTTTGGCTGATGTTTAATTTCCGCATGATATTGGCGCGGTGGTTTTCCACTGTGCGGATACTGATATAGAGGAGATCGGCAATCTCTTTGTTCGGGCTGCCTTCGGCAATGAGCTTTAAGACTTCGCGCTCGCGAGTGGTCAGGATGTCTGACGTTGTAGGGGATTCCCCTTTGAGTGAGGCCTGAATCAACTCAAAAGCCACATCGCTTGAAAGAAGAGGTGATAAATAATGGCCTTTATTACGGAGTTTTTCTATGGCGGCAAAGAGCTCCGTATCAGCATCTTCTTTAAGCAGATATCCCTCAGCGCCTGCTGACATGGCGGAATAAACGTATTCTTTGTCTTTATGCATGGTCAGGATCAGCACTTTGATGTCGGAAGAGATCATTTTTATTTCCCTGGTTGCTTCAATGCCACGCAGCTGAGGCATGGATATGTCCAGAATGACCATGTCAGGTGTCACCTGCCTGATGAGTTCAAGAAGTTCAAAGCCGTTTCCCGCCTCGCCAACCACTTCAATATCATCAACGCTTTCAAGGATATTTTTGATACCCTGGCGAAACATGGCATGATCATCTGCCAGTATAATACGATAAGGATTCACTTGCTCTATCCTTTTGTTTTTATTGGGACGCGAAAGCTGGTTGTGGTGCCTGATCCTTTCCGGCTGACAATGTCGAGTGATCCTCCCAGCATTCTGACCCGCTCGTTCATGGCAGATAATCCTAATCCTCTTTTAGAGGGATCTCCGGCAAATGTTTCATGTAAATCAAACCCATGCCCGTTATCATCTATACGAAAATAAAAAGAACCATCCTCTTCTCTGAGGATAATTGAGAGTCTGGTTGCCTGAGCATGTTTAGCAATGTTGGTAAGACACTCCTGCAAAATTCTGTAGACAGTAATTCTTTCACTATGGGAAAAGAGATCGTCCAACTCTGTCATGTCGAGAGAATAGGCAATGCCGGAATGCGCACAGGATATTTCAACGAGCCTGCGCATGGCAATGGTCAACCCCAGGTCCTCCAGTAGAGAGGGGCTCAGATCCCGGGAAAGACGACGAACATTTTCAGAGACCTCATTGATATAGCCTATAACCTCGTCGCATTCTTTTTTCAAAGGATCTTGATCCGTTCCCCACACCCTTTGAATTGCTCTGACCTTGAGCTTCAAGACCATCAGGGCCTGGCCCAGTTCATCATGCAATTCAACGGAAAGACGTCTCCGTTCTTTTTCCTGGGCCGTTAACAATTGGGAGGATAAATAACGCAGTTCGCTTTCCGACTGCCGGAGTGATTCCTCGGCCTGTTTGCGTTCCGTAACGTCACGGGCAATGCCGACAACTCCATCAACTGCACCCTCTTTACTGTGTAAAAGGCCGGCGGAAAAAAAAATGGGCACCTTCAAACCATCGATGGTCTGGTAATTCAACTCAAGGTTGACAACTTTTTGCCCCGCAAGAAATGTATTAAAGTGAAACTTGAAATAGTCTTTTTCTTCCCTGGGCAATATCTTATTGATAGAGCTGCCGACAAGTTCATCCTGTCTGTAACCAAGAAGCGCACAGGTGGCCTGGTTGACGCTGACAATACTGGCGTTTTGGTCAAGGACAACGAGTGTATCGTTCATGCTGCCGATGATATTGTCGACATAATCTCTGGAGATCGTCGTTCTATGGAGATCCTCGGTCATCCTGTTGAACGAAAGGGCGAGTTCACCAATCTCATCATTTCTTTGAATAGTGAGGCGCGTAATAAGGTCGCCTTCGGCCACTTTCCTGGTTGCATCGGTAATCTGCTTAATCGGCGAAGAAATAAAGGTAGCAAGCAGATAAGCAACAATACCGCCAGTTATAATGGTGACGAGTCCCAGGATGATAATCTGTTGCCGGGCAGCTGCGATTTCCTTTTCAACGGCCATATAGGAATAACCTAAGCGGACCGTTCCCAATCTTGTATCGGCAACCAGTATAGGCGTAAAAATATCGTAGTAGTGTTCTCCATTGTTGGGGAAATGTGACTTGAGGCAACCAGGATCATGGGACTGCATAGCTGCCACATTTATTCCGTCACCATAGGTTTTGCCGACTTCATCCAGGTTGTTGTGCATGACAACCTTCCCTTGCAGATCAAGGAGAAAGACATGGCGAACATAGTCCTGTTCCATCGAGTGGTTAACAAAACGACGCAAAGTGGGCAAGTCGTTATCCAGCAAGGGTCTGGTGGTGAACTTGGCCAAATCAGCCGCTAAAGCCAGCCCCCTTTTGCGAAGTTCGTTTTCCAGGCTTTCTTTTTCCCGCATGGTCGTGATGACTCCCGTGACCACAACAAGAAGCACCACTAACCCCTCTATCAACAATGTTAACTTAGCACGTAACTTCATAAGCTATTTGAGGTTGCCTTAGCTTGACTCCCCTCTCTTTTTACCTGGTTTGTGCCGTATCTGTAGGAATACATCCTTTTTTATAATCTTCATGGTTTACCTTACGAAATCCACCAACCTCAGCGCGAGACAATATCTTTGCATGTGCAGGGTTCGTGTTGTCAAGGCTGAGCAAGGCCTGGTTCACCCTGCTGACAAGCGTAGCGCTCACATCGAGACGGGCGGAAAACACCCTTGTCGGCACGGATTCAGTACGGGCAATGACGCGGATCTGTTGCGTTTCCACACCGAGTTCCTGCTGTTTTTTTTCATGCTCTGAAAGAAAATGTTCACAGACAACCCCTGCATCGGTTGCTTTGAGATGGACATTAAAGGCGACATCTACGCAACAGCCACCATTACTGTACTCGCTCAAATCTTTGTCAATGTTGATGCCCTTTTCAGCAAACAATAATTTTGCATTTATCCATCTAGTGCTGGAAAGCTTGGGACCAAAAATGACACTCCTGCCGACTAAATCTTCAATCTTGTAAATGTTGCTGTCCTTTCTGACGATAACCACGCCGGACTGGACAATTTCACCTTTCGGGCTCAATGCCATTAAAAGAGAATCTTTATTATAGCGGTGGGCAAACTTGAGGTAGACGTCAGGATCCTGAAAGGCAAAATCAATATCCTTGTTATGAATAACTTTTTCAAATTCTTCATAACTTTCAGGAAAGGCGAGCTCTATGTTGTAACCCGTCTTTTCTTGCAAATATGCTATAAGGGGGTGAAATTTCTCGTAGATCACCACCACGTCAGTGCAAGGGGAAATAGCGATGGTAATATTTTTTGGCATTTCTGACGCGTGAATGCTTTGTACCAGCAAACAGAACAACAAGACAGTTGCAAGGACGCCAATCTTCAATTTGTTTATCTTCATTCTTCACATACTCTTTCATTTGTTAGAAATTGCACGTTGTCCTGATAAGGGAAATTACAAGAACCTTTATCATTTGTGTTTTCTTATTAATCTCTTTTTTTTGGGGGGAGACATATGTATAGCCTATTAGAATTGCCGGAGGCAAGGTTAATATGTTGGTAGGCCAGTGTAATGTATAGTAGTTTATTCCTGATTATACGTAACAAATCATAAATTTGATGGTCTCGTAAAAAGTCCGTTTTGTCGTCATTCCCAGTCAATTTTAACTTTTTACGAGACCATCAAATTTACTTTTTCGACAAAAAAATAAACGTTACCGTTGTTACTAACAACACAATGTCATTAACTTAAGCTATCAATTTATTTTTCCCCTCACCTAAATCCTCCCGGAGTCTCTCTCCGGTCGCTTACCTCCCAAAGGGGCGAGGACTTTAAAGGATGGCTTAAGTTAATGACATTGACTAACAACAGCGGAATCTCATGCGTCTCTTTAAATCAAGTATGTTATAATGACGGTGATGTTTGAAAGCAGGCTTGACAGGAAGACACGTTATCTTTAACATCTATGAGCACTCAATCATTTTAAAATCATCAGAAGTGAACCAAATGCCCAATTCAGCTAAACAATCTCATCTCTCCATGTGTAATGATGTGGGAGATGCTCCGGAAAAACTCGCTCGCTTTTTTATCGAAGAAAAAGGTTTTTCCGAATCCGACCTTGAACTTGGCCTGATTATTAAAACATGTTTTAACAATGAAGCTGTTACCTCAAAAATCACCGTGACGCTTAGTCTCCAAAACAAGCGGGTGATGATCATCCGTTATGCGCCCGGATCTCTGGTGACCCGTGAAAAAGCTGCTGTGGCAGCAGCACGTATACTTGAAAAGGCCTATCAGATTCCCTTTGCCGTGGTGACAAACGGCACATCTCTTGAGCTTCTTGACACCTATACCGGGAAGGTTTTATCTGAAAGTTTTTCCTCTCTTCCTTCCAAAGACGAACTCCTTTCTCAAATGGATACACTGAAATTTCAGCCCTATACTGATCCCAAAAACAGAGAAAAGTGCAAGCGTATTTTGAATGTTTTTGATGTCAACCTCTGAGAAAAATATAAGCAAGCCACCCGGTCGGGTGCTACAGAAAAATGAATTTACAAGGTGATTTTGAAGGCCCCTTTCTGACAAGCATCCTGCAGCTTCTCTGCGATGACCAGAATACAGGCATCCTGCAGGTGAACTGCGGCACGAGGGAATGCAAGGTTTTTTTCAGGGAGGGAACCATTGTTTATGCGCAGAGTTCCAGTAAAGAGGCCCGCCTGGGTGCTATTCTGAGAAGAGAAAAAATCATCTCGGCGGAGCAACTCCAGGACGCTCTTATCTCTTCGCAAAAAAACAATATAGCCCTTGGCAAATGCCTGGTTGAAAAAAACTATATATCCCTTGATGTTTTAAAACAATATAACAAAAAACAGGCTGAAGAGATCCTCTACAGCATGCTTTTCTGGCAAAAGGGGAAATTTCACTACAAGGATGCCTCCCTGCAGTTTGAAGGCATGGTCGTCACCAAGTTAAACCCCATGAAGCTCATTTTAGAAGCATCGCGCCGCATAGACGAGATGTCTCTGCTCACCGAGCTTATCACGAGCGACCAGCTGATCTACACCATTTCCCCAAAGGACCGCAGCAAAAATCATGATTTCGAATTCAGCCCGGACGAACGGTGCCTGCTGTCTTTTATCAACGGCCAACGCACTGTGCGTGACATCATTGACCTAAGCCATTTTGGCGAGTTCTCAGCTTACAAAGCCCTGTACTCTCTTCTCTCCTCCGGCCTGATTGACAAATCTTTACACAAAAAAGAAGAGGACACCGGCCTTGATTTTGGTTTCATCTTGTCAATTTATGCCGACCTCTTCAAAATAATAACCACTCCCCTGGCCATGGAATCCAGAGAAACAGCCTCTCTTCTCGTCGAAGAAGCCAAGGAAAATCTGCCAAGCTCTCAAGCAAAACTTGTTCGAAAATTCCACATAGATGCTCCTGCCAGCGTCAACAGAAAAAACATCACCCTGGCCTGTAAAAAAACAGGAGGAGACCAAATCCAGCAGCGCCTGCTGCTCATCGACAGCTTTAACGGACTCTGCCATCTTCTGCTGAGCAAAACGATCCCAGTGGTTGAAAACCAGCAAATGTATGAAATAATAAGAGAAGTCGATCAGGTGACAAATTATGTCAGAAAATACCAGAAAGACTCAATTGAAAAAAATAAAATTGTCAACGACATTAAAAATGTTCTGGAGGACACCATAAAACAGGTGCGCCTTGCCCCGCAAAAAACAAAAAAAGGAGGGTTTCTTTCCTTTCTCAAATAATAATTGCCGCCACAAAGAAAACGAATAACCTATCTCAAAAAAAACCTCTTACGTTTCCTTGATCCATTTAAGGGCATTCTTCATATTCCGAAAGGGTTTTATTTTCGTTTGGGTAACCACTACAAGAACAGCAAGCATGCTGATAATGCCGTACATGAGATCACCGCTGACCATAACCGCGATACGGCCTTTCCCCCTGATATTTTCATTTTTCCTGATGAACGTAATAATCTCCGACATCCTGCTGTAATCAAATTCCAGGCTGCAGCGCGTTAAATCAACAATACTGTTCATATTCTTACGAAACAACGGATCAGCATAAAGACATTCCGCTCCCGAAAGAATGTCGTCAATTGTAAATGCCCACTTGGCAACCACTCTCACCAAATTCATCTCCACATCAATGATGTAGGAAAATTTCTTATTCCCCCCATGATCTCTAAGAAAATCACCATAGAGCTGTTCAGTACATTCCGGGCAGATGGAGTGACTGAATTCCACCGCAGAATGATCGCGGATATATAACTCAACCTGGTTCCAGTACCCCTGATCATCGCGTATTTTCTTGCAGGAGGCGCAGATGGGCAGCATACCACTCAACTGCTTGACATTATTCAACGATTGCTGCAAAGCGTTGATCAGGCATTCTCTTTCCGCTTCAGCCCTTTTCCGCGCTGTGATGGGCACGAGAACTTCCAATGCGGACATTATCGTCCCGTTCTCGGCATAAAGCGGGGTTGCAGTCATCTCAGACCAAATCAGCTTGCCATCAATATCACAACCTTTCTGCTCGCTGACGGCCTTTTGTTTGCCGTTTTCAAAAACCTCTCTCACCGGACATCCTTCACAATCTACATCTTTTCGATTGAATGCTTTATAGCAATAGGATCCGATAACATCGCCAAAAAGACCTCTAACAATCTTGTTGGCCCACACCACTTTATAATCACGGGAAATCTCAGCCAGACCAACGCCAATACTGCCGGTCAACATCTCGAGCTTCAACATTTCATGTTGGAGTTGAATAACCGTCTTTTTTCTCGATTCCACTTCCCGTGACAGTAATTCGTTTGTTTGCCGAAGCTCTTGTGTCCTTTTTTCTATGCCTTCCTCAAGTTCGGCATTGTACTGTTTAATTTTTTCTTCAGCCTGTTTCCTCTCGGTAATATCCTCGATAATAACGATATAAGAATTTAGGGAATTTTTAACCAACTCGAACTTGAGAAATAAATATCGTCCCAAGTGGACAAAAGGCTCCTGCTCTCCGATCTGCACATGACTTTCATCAAGTTTCTCCATTATTTCCATAATAAGCCGTCGCGCATCATCCTGAAAAATTTCCAAAAAAGAAAAGGACAGCAGCCGTTCTTCGGCAAGGCCAAGGAGTCTGGCGGCAGCAATGTTTGCAAATACCACTTTAAAATCATCGCTTAATTCGAGAAAACCATCGGACATATGGTTGAGGGCTATTTCAAAATGTTCCCGTTCGACAAGGAGTTCTTTCGTGATCTCACGTTCATAGATATTCTCTATACCGATAACACGGTCGATCAACGCATCATACTGCTGTGTTGTAAGCATATTAAGGACATAGGCAATACTTGATTCCATAGCCTTGATGGGGCCTTTGGCAATACAGGCATTTATGTCAAGGGCCTTAAAATCCAAATGCTGCTCAGGTGCGATGGCGGAAAGAATAACAAAATATGTTTTTTGAAACTGAGGCATGCTGCGTAGAATAACGCACAGCTTTTCGCCGCTGATACGCGGCATGACAAGATCGATAAAAATAATATCCGGGTAATACGTTTGCAGAACATCCAGCGCGGCGAGACCGTCTTTTGCTGTCTTGACCTGGAGTTGCATCTTTTCCAGGATGACCGAGATCATTTTCAGAAGCACGGGGTTATTGTCAACAACAAGCGCTTTCTTCACAGAAATCCCCCCCAAAAAACATTACCAACCTGTTGAACTCAGCTTAAGCATCAGAGAAACACATAAATGACGTTACAGGAGCATGAACTTCAAAACAACTCTTGCTCACAGCAACAACATACGGTGGAACGATTTTATTCTTAAAATTCTACCTGTTGCGAACTTTCCAGAAAATCACGGTCTGCTTTTTTGACAAGTTCAGGTCTTGCTTCAACAAGAAGACGTATTGCAATTTCCGCGCCTCCTCTGGTCAGCATGAGACAGTTTTCCCAATGGGCCTTTTTGTCGTCCTTGACTTTTTTTGTTAAAACCCGGCAGCAGGTGGAGCGAAAACGCTCCCGGAACTGGTCGTGCATTTGGCGCACGGTTTTCTGAAACTTCTTTCTGCGCAAGCCTTCCTCGCCGTGGTGGCCGAGAAAAATACCAAGGGCGGCAACCGCCCCGCTAAGGGCGCCGCAAGAGCATCCCGAACCGCACATACCATGGCAGAACCCCGCGCCGATCTGTCTGGCTGCATTGGAAGGCAGGCCTCCGCCAAACCCTTCATTCATCATGACAAGGATTGACTCGGAACAGCAGAGCTTATGTTTGTCATATAAATTTCCCGTTCTCTCTGCGGCAAGCCGGACAAGCTCATCAATCTCTTCATTATTTCTACTGAACAATCCCAGCATGTTTCACCTGAATTTATCTCTCACAGAGGCGCAGAGTTCACAGGGAAAAAATCAAAAAAACTCTGTGCCTCTGTGCCT
>DAOUUW010000119.1 GCA_030667965.1 Deltaproteobacteria bacterium | reverse complement strand
CTTTACCCCAGAGACTGATGTCATCAACAAATTCCATACGGTTAAAAAATGCGTTAACTTTACTCAGCTTTTCTCCATCATTATCCGAATTTTCCCGGAGAATGAGTCTCTGCCAGTCAACCAGCCGAACACGCGCATCACTGCCATATTTCTTTTCCACCCTGCTTAATACTTCGTTGTCAAGAAAAAACCTTTCTTCTGTCAGAACAGGCAAAGTGCAGACAAAAAAACCTACAAAAATTAAGATTTTCAGAGGACATTGTTTTATTTTTAAAAATGCCAAAACCGTGCTCAACTCAGCCTCATTTTGTAAAAAAAGAACTTCAAGATGCATGATGGTTCCGGCTGGCGGACATAGAAAAAAGCGAATACAGCTGTAACTAACTAACCATTTTTACAGTTTTTCCAGCCCAAGCGCCTGAATCAAATTCCCCATGCCGCTTAAAGTCCGGTACTGGGCGTATAGGCCGTCATACACGGTGTTGATCAGGTCTTTCCTGGCATTAATGACTTCAGCCTCAGTATCAAGCACATCAAACATGGTCCTCTTGCCGATTCTCCATTGCTTTGAAAATGCTTCTGCCGTAGAGGAAGTTGACTGCACATACTTCTCAAGATGGCCCATTTTGTCCATTGCCGCCTTGTTGGCCATCCATGACAAACGTATGGACTCAACAACCTGCCGATGGGTCTGTTTTTTAATCTCCATGGCCTCTCTGATCAATTCACCTGTTTCTTCCTTTCGCGCCTTGTCCTTTCCTCCTGCAAAAAGATTAAATCGGAGCCTGATCATAGCTGTTAAATCTTCCTCCCAGCCATAGAAATCATCCACCTCATCTTTCCAGTTTCTGTCAATTTCCAGATCAACAACAGGATAAAAGGGGCTTTCAGCTACAAGATCCTGGGCCTTTCTGGCCTCAAGATCTGCCTGGGCCGATTTGAGAATAGGATGGTTGTCCACGGCAATCTGCTGGGCCTCTTCCAGTGATTTCGGCATGTGGGACTCAAAGGGTTGTGGCTTGACAAGATCCTCCGGGTAGTGGCCGATTACGGCCTGGTATGCGGTCTTGGCATCATCCACATTAATAGATGTGACTACAGCGTTGGACCTGGCCAGCGCAAGTCGCCCGGTCACCTGGTCAAGATTTGCCTTATCATCTACACCTGATTCGGTCCTGAGCTTCATCTGATCAAAGATACGCTCATGTATCAGCAGATTTTCCCTGGCAAGTTCGTTCAACTCGAGATGCCGAAGGACATTCAAATACACATCCGCTGCATCCAGTGCGGTATATTCCTTTACCCCCTGAAGTCTGTAGGAAGCAGATTCCACACGGGCCTCCTGGCGCTTAACCTCATTAACAGTGGAAAACCCCCTGAAAATGTTCTGCCGCAAACTTAGGGTATGTTCTTTCGGGGTACTTGTATAATCCTGCGGTTCATAGGTATCATTAATACCAATGGCGCCGATGTAGTCAAGGGTGGGATAATATCCGGCACGGGCCTGCAACACCTCTTTTTCCCGCGCTTTCCGATTAAAATCTATAGCTCTGATATCCGGATTAGATTGCAACAAATACTTGACAGCCTGCGGCAATGTTTCTCCCTGTACAAAAGAACTCCCCAACATCAACATCCCTGCTGCTATGAAAACTGAATATTTTTTTAGCCTCATCATCTTCCTCCTTTAATCACTTTGAATTGAACATGCACCTTTCTCTCCCTAAAGCTGTATCAGCATTTCTGTTATCTCTCAACCACTCAGAGATGATCCCGCCGGTCTGTTTACAGTTTTGTTACAAAAAACTCTGTTATTTAAAATAGTTCCTGGTAAGAATATCATTTTTTATCCACTAGTTACAAACTATTTTAGTAACTTCTCCAAAAGTGGTGGTAAGTAGTTATTTTCGATTTTCTGGATTCCGGCTAAAAGAATTCCGGAATGACGGATTTACGGGAAGTTACGATCGTCATCCCCGAATGTCGTTATCGGGAGGTAAGCGAAGACTCCGATCCAGGAGTTTTGCCACCACTTTTGGAGAAGTTACCTATTTTATGAAAAATTTTTCTCATTTTTTTTTAACCCATCTTTATGAGTACAGAAAAGGAATATGTGTAATTCCAATAACTTACGTGTTTCAAAGGTGCGCTTATGGCATTACAAATTTTGTATTTTTATGTTTTCTCAACAATTTCAATGCGTTTGCATAAGTTGCAATATCTTTTACATGGATTACCAATTACGTCAAGCGCCTAACCTCGCTTTATGGCCCTACTTTGCCCAAGATGACACCATCTACTTGTAACTATTCGGAGGCACAGGACAAAAAAATACACCAATACTCCTCCAAACCGTCAATTGTAGCTAAAGTGTAGCAAAACTCAAAAAGATGGGTTAACAAGCAACATTTACACTGCAGAAAAAAAAACAAAAAAAAGCCCGGTGAATTTTACGAAAAAAATTCACCGGGCTAAAAAACTGCAAACAAGAATTCCGTTATGGCTTCCAGTTTCCTCCCCTGCTCTTGCGCAGGCGAATGGCCGCGGGTGTGACTTCCACCAACTCATCATCATTAATATATGCGATACAGTCTTCCAGAGTCATCACAGCAGGCGGGGTGAGGATAACAGCATCATCCGATCCGGAGGCGCGCATATTGGTAAGTTTCTTTCCCTTGGCAGGATTAACCACCAGATCAGCAGGCCGTAAATGCTCACCGACGATCTGTCCACCGTAAACATCAAGTCCGGGAGCGACAAAGAGCTTGCCCCTGTCCTGCAAATTAAACAGGGCATAGGCAACGGTCGTGCAATTCTCTTTAACCACCAGCACCCCGCTCACTCTATTAATGATATCACCGGCATATGGCCCATATTCGGCAAATACATAGTTCATGATTCCCATACCCTTGGTATCAGTCATAAACTGCGAACGAAAACCGAGCAGTCCCCTGGTGGGAATTTTGAAAATGAGCTTCGCCATACCGTTTTCATTGCTCATTTCAAGAAGTTGTCCTTTCAGCTTGCCAAGCTTTTCAATGACCGCTCCCTGGAACTCTTCACTCACATCAACGGTTAACTCCTCAAAAGGTTCAAGCTGCCTGCCGTTTTCCTCCTTCATGATCACCCGGGGACGGGTCACCTGAAATTCGTAGCCTTCCCGACGCATTTTTTCAATCAGAATAGAAAGATGCAGTTCGCCACGTCCGGACACCATGAAACCAACCGCATCCGTCAAAGGTGCAACATGCAGGGCCACATCTGACAAGGTTTCCCTTGCCAGACGATCCTTGATATGTCGAGAGGTAACATATTTCCCCTCACGCCCGGCAAACGGTGAATCATTCGGCACAAAATTCATGGAAAGGGTCGGTGGGTCAATTTCAATAAGCGGCAAAGGCCTCGGATCGTTTGGATCAGTAAAAGTTACGCCCACCGTCACATCATCCATTCCGGCCACAGCGACAATTTCACCGGTTACCGCTTCGGTAACAGCAACCTTTTCATTGCCTTCAAAACGAAAAATCTTTGAAATGCGAATAGGAGAAATAGAACCATCCCTTCTGGCAACAACAATATCCTTATTGATTTTCAATGTACCGCTTACCACCTTACCGATGCCGAGCCGTCCCATATACGGTGAGTAATCAATGGTATTGATCTGCATCTGCAGGGTGGAGGCGCTGTCTCCGGAAGGAGGAGGAATCGAAGCAATAATCAGGTCGGAAACAGGCGACATATCATTATTTTTATCAGCCGGATTAGCCAGGGCATAACCCTCCTTGGCAGAGGCGTACACCACAGAGAAATCAAGCAGTTCATCCGGCGCGTTAAGTTTGACAAAAAGATCAAAAACCTGGTCAACCGCCCAGTCACATCGGGCGGCAGGCTTATCTATTTTGTTTATGACAACCACAACCGGCAAGGAGTTGGCCAGGGCTTTTTTCAAAACAAAATAGGTCTGGGGCATGGGGCCTTCCTGGGCGTCAACCAGCAGCAGGCACCCATCAGCCATTCGCAGCACCCTTTCCACCTGTCCACCAAAATCGGCATGCCCCGGCGTATCAATGATATTGATCCAGTGATCTTTATATTTATAAGATCCGTTTTTCGAGGCGATAGTGATGCCCCTTTCCCGCTCCAGATCCATTGAGTCCATAAGCCGCTCAGCAACATCCTGATTCTCCCTGAACATACCGCTTTGGGCAAAAAGCCGGTCAACCAGGGTTGTTTTGCCATGATCAACATGGGCGATGATTGCTACGTTTCTGATCTTGTTCTGATCCATATTCTTTATCCCTGCACCTTCGGAATCCGGCGACTAACCCTCTTTGACCCACAAAAGGATGCACCTTCTTACTTTTAGATTTTTATATTGGTGTAAAAATTCACGGAAAAACAAAATATATTAAACGAGTACTTACACAATGACAAGAATAATATTCTGTTTATCTTTTTACAAAGCGACCTCTTCGTGTTCTTCGCGGGCTTCGTGGTTAACAATCACTTAACTTTGACGTTGCCGTTGCCGTGTCTCTTATAACAGCCTGCTGGATTTTTAGATTATTTTCCGCTATGCTGTTCTTAATAGTTTGTAATATCGACTAACACCCATGCTGCACGGTTCCACAACGAAGGTAAAATGTCTCTCACAGAGGGACTTTCATTGAATCAGGCAATGTCTGCAAAATGAAACGTATCAAAGAAAAATATCGCTCCTTATACGAGGAAGAGCTTTGGGAACTCCTGCACAGACGCGCCTTTGCCATCCTCTGGATCGGGGCAATCCTCATCCCCGTCTTTTCCTTGCTCGACTATGTGGTTGTTCGCGAACATTTCACCACATTTTTAAACTGGCGCGTGGGGGTTTTCCTCTTTTTTCTATTTTCCATCTTTTGCAATTTAAGCGACAAACAACACAAATACGCCCTGTTCATTGTTACAGCGGGCTTCATCGTCGTCTCAGCGATGATTTCCGCCATGATCGTCTCTATGGGGGGCTACTCTTCGGTTTATTATGTCGGACTCATCCTGTCCTTTATCGCCTACACGGTTATCTTTCCCCTGACGGTACAACAGACTGTTTCGGCAGGAATTTTTCTTTTCGCCGTCTACGCCATACCGATCCTTCTTTTTAACATCCCTGACAAAGACAATGTCGTCATTTTTTTTACCAACTGCTCTTTTTTTATTACTTTTCTTTGTATCATTTTTATACGAAGCAGTGCTGAAGAGAAAGCAAGACAAAACGAGTTTAACCTGCGTATGGAGGAAAAGGAAATTCATTCGCAACTTTCTTTTTATATAGACAAACTGGAACATGACGTAAAAAAAAGGACAAAGGAGCTGCAGGATTCTGAAAATCATTTCAGGGATTTGTATGAAAATATTATTGATGATGTCATTCTTGTTGACCGGCAGGGGAAAATCCTGCTGGCCAATCAGCTTTTTTACAAAAAATTACATTTATCCGAAAATACTGAAAAGGACATTCCACTACTTGATGTTGTCCATCCCCAAGACGTTTCATCGGCAAAAAACGACCTGCTGGGCATATTACAACAAGGCGACAATGTCAGCGATTTTCAATGCAGGCTCAAAGGAAAAGATGAGACCATTATTGACGTTGAATGCAATGCGACCATTATCCAAAAAGAGAGTTTTCTCGTCGGCTTCCAGATACTCATCAGGGATATTTCCACTCATAAACAGATAAACGAGGAACTGCTGAAATCTTTTAAAACTATCCAGCAGACAAGAAACGCAACGATCCTTGGACTGGCGAAACTATCGGAATACCGTGACGTTAACAGCGGCAACCACCTGGAAAAAATCAGGGAATACTCTCTAGCGATTGCCCGGCAGATGGCAACAAAAAAACAATTTACCGACATAATCACCGAGCAATTCATTGAAGATCTCTATCATTCCTCTATTCTGTACGACATCGGCAAAGTGGGGGTTTCCGATAAAATTCTTTTCAAAACAGGGCCGTTATCCGATGCCGAACGCGAACATATCAGACAACATACAACCCATGGCGGCAATATCCTCAAGGCGGTTGATGCCGAAACCGAGGGCCAGTCTTTTTTATCCATGGCCAAAAACATTGCCTATTTTCATCATGAAAAATGGGATGGTAGCGGCTACCCCTATGGATTCAGACAAGATGAAACTCCCCTTGCCGCCCGCATTGTCTCTTTAGCTGACAGATACGATGAATTGACCACAACAGAAAAATACGGAAATCCCAACCTCCACCAGGAGGCCATGGAAATTATCATCAAAGAAAAAAATCGGACCTTCGACCCTGACATTGTTGATGCCTTTTTGGTGCAAAGTCAGTTATTTGCAGAAATAAGAAAAAAATACTCGATGGATACAGCACAAAATGATACAAATTACGACTCTCTATGTTACCGAACCCATAACATTATCAACACTACATCCGATCCGGATTTCAATACAACTTGAGAAATTGCTGTTCAAAAAACGGCTAACCCCTTACTATTATGCAATCATCTAAAGTCACACATGAAGTTTCACCGGAAATCGTCCTCGAATTCCTCAAAAAAACCCTTCCCTTCAACGAACTTGACACCGACTACCTGAAAAAACTGGCAAGTCAGTGCATTATTGATTTCTACCCCAAAGGAACACTGATCTTCAAACAGGATGAAACGGAGGTTACCCACTTTCACCTGATTCAGAAAGGCGGCATCAAAATTTATTTAAAAGACGAGGAAGGTGACGTCACCCTGAAAGATTTCCGCGGTGAAGGGGAATATTTCGGCGCATTGCCTCTGATCCGGAATACCACAGCCAACCTCAATGTGGAGACGGTGGAAGACACCTTCTGCTTCCTGTTTCACAAGGAAGCATTCATGGACCTGCTCAACTCGGCCCCAAAGGTGACAAACTACTTTTTGCACAGCATGACCGACAAACTTGTCAGGACGGCGTACAAAGAACTGAGACAGCACCGTGTGTCAACTCGCACGGAAGGTTCGCTTTACCTGTTCAGCGCCCAGGTGGGGGCAGTGGGCAAGGATACAATATATACGATCGATGCGGAAGACACCGTACAGAATGCCGCTATCAATATGGCCATCTACCATATAGGATCACTTCTGGTGAAAGACAAAACAGGCGACATCGTCGGCATTGTCACTGACAAGGATCTGCGCACCCGGGTGGTGGCCCAGGGACTTGATTACGAGACCCAGGTGAAGTGGATTATGGCTTCCCCGGTGCAGACCATCCAGTCCCATGCAGTCTGTTTTGATGCCCTGCTGAAAATGATGACAAAAAGTATTCACCACCTGGCCATCGAACGACAGGGGAAAATAACAGGCGTGGTCACCACCCACGACATCATGGTGCTGCAGGGCACCTCACCGCTTTATCTGTTCCGGGAAATTGTCGCCCAACGCAAAATTTCCGGTTTATACCAGCTTTCCCGCAAAGTACCCCTCGTTGTCCGCTCTCTTATTGAAGAAGGGGCAAAGGCAAATAATATTACCAGGATGATTACAATCTTAAACGATCACATTCTGGATCGCCTCCTGACCCTGCTCATTGAGAAATTGGGTCCTCCACCCATTCATTTCTGCTGGCTGCTCATGGGCAGCGAAGGACGCAGGGAACAGACATTCCGTACCGACCAGGACAATGCCATCATCTATGAAATACCTCAAGACGAGGCGCAAAAGCAGGCGGCAATGGATTATTTTAAAAAACTCGGAGAACTGGCAATCGAGCATCTTGTCGAATGCGGCTATCCGCTATGCCCCGGTAATATCATGGCATCCAACCCCGACCTGCGCCAGGACAGTAATGGCTGGATAAAATCATTTAACCGCTGGATTCTTAATCCCGCTCCCCAGGAGGTTCTCAACTCAACCATATTTTTTGATTTCAGAGCCGGATATGGTGATGAGGGGTTAGCTAAAAATTTACGAAACCACCTGAACAAGACCGTTCCGCAACAGGAAATATTTTTGACCTACCTGGCGAAATTCTGCCTGACAAACCGTCCGCCTCTGTCATTTTTCAAAAATCTCATCGTTGAAAAAGACGGAGAACATAAAAACAGTTTGAACCTGAAGGAAAAGGGACTGGTTCCTTTTGTCGATTTCGCCAGGCTCCTGTCCCTGAAACATGGTATTTCGGAAAGCAACACCATGGGACGCCTGCAGCTGTTAAACGAGCAGGGGTATCTTTCTCGTGATCTCTATACGGAAACAGTGGCCGCCTATGAATTTCTCATGCAACTCCGTCTGATTAACCAGCTCTATATGCTGGAGGAAGGAAAAACACCGGACAACTACATCAACCCGGCAGACCTTTCAGATCTTGAAAAGCAGACACTTAAAGAAGCATTCGAAGTTGTCAGAAGGATACAGAGCAACGTCAACCAACAATTCCACCTGCAGGATCTATAAATTGCTTAACGATAAGAAAAGTCTGTTCAACAAGTAGCAACTCGACATTTACCGCAAAATAAAACGACATGAATGTCTTATTTCAGAGTACACCCAGTCAGCGACTGATTTGCACTGGCGATCGCCACAATTCTACTGAATAATCTCAGGTCAGTATTCTTTGGAAGTATATTGACCTTGGAGCCAGCCCACAAGAGTCAAGAGCAGACTTGACCCCCTTCACCCTCACGCAGCCCATCTGTCCGCTCAACCGGCTATGATGCATCTTTGTGTAACGTGGAATCTGCTTTCAGCCATGGACATTTAACCCATCTTTTTGAATTTTGCTCCCTTTTCGCTGCCGCTGACAGTTGGGTAGAGCGTTGACTTCTCTTTTTATCTTCGAATTCCGAGTAGTTGCAATCCGATGCAGCTCATAAT
>DAOUUW010000055.1 GCA_030667965.1 Deltaproteobacteria bacterium | reverse complement strand
CTAAATATCTAATGTCCAAGGGCAAAAACCGTTGCGATCCCGTACACAACCAACCAGCCCCCGGCAAACATACGTGCCTTATGGGCCCATATCTCTTCTTCCTGTAAAAAAACCAGGGAGAAAAGAAACAACAGGGGAAAAACAACCCCGGCCCAGAATGGCTGAATATAGCGCAACAGTTCCTGCAACCCTAGAAAAAACCAGGGACCGGAAATATACGAATCACCGATTTTCAATAATTCCATCGGTGCATTAAAAGCCAGCGATACAAACAGACAAGCAAGAATTACTCCACTGTGCTCAGCCACATTCACCGTGTATCGGCGCAAATGATCCCAGGCAAAAATCCCCCAGACAACTGCCAGACCTATCACATGATTGGCATACACCCTTTTCATGCCATCCTCGCTGACGGCAAAAAGAACACTGTTGAGCAAATCACCAATAACAGGAATGGAAAGGCAGATATTTTCTGCAATGCGCCCGGCCGATTCACCGGTGGCATCGCCCCGCAGCACATAACCGGTAAAAAGCAGAAGAAGCGAAAGGGGAAAGGTGATTATCAGCCAGCTCCATCTCCCCAATGAAAAACGTTTGGATGAACCGGCAAGCGCAGCAATGATATGCACGATGGAGAGAAGGAAAAAGATCTGGCTGGAGTAAAAATGAAGAGATCGCCAGAAAACGCCATAGGGGATAAGCAGGTCCAGGGAGTTGGCTGAATAAAAAGGGTGGGCCGGATCATACTGCAGGGCAAGAATAATCCCGGACAGCACGGAAACATAGAGAGACACCAGGCTTTTTGCCCCCCACTTTGTTTCTATGAGTAAACGTTTCATGGCAGGTAGTCAGGAATCACAGAGTTACCACATATCCCTTGTCATCGGTATCGTTCATTTTTTCAACGGGAAAAAGAGGGAGATTCTTCTTGGCCGGCCCGGCAAGTCTCTCCCCTTTGGGGGTAAATTTGCTCTGGTGACAGGGACATATCAGCTGATGCTCCTCCTCACTGTAATTAAGCCGACAACCAAGATGTGTACAGGTTCGCGATACGGCCCATGTTTCGGATTTATCTTTAAAAAGGGCAAAGTCAGGGGCAAGATATATATCCCCGTCATTAAGTTTTTTTTCAACCTTAATCAGGCGCGGTTTTTTCGGTACCTGGAAATTAAGAAAACGAGCAAGGGGATAGCAAAGTGCTGCAACGGCAGCAAGGCGGATCCATGTCCAGCCTTTTTGTAAAAAATTTCTTCTTTCTTCCGACATTTTCTCTGTTCTAAGCTCGAATATGAAAAAAGCGGTTACGCCGCCCTGGCAAGTTTGATGAAATTGTTTCGCATGCTTGTGGCAGGGCATCCGTATTCACAGGTTATATACGCACAATCTACACGGATTCCAGCTGTCACCTTTATCTTGACAGGCTTTAAGGAGCGAATACCATCCTGTTTCTGTAAACGGATAAAGCCGGTAGGAGGGAAAAGATCAAGACCCAGTGCTACAAATGACGGGGCATGCAGTTTTATTTTGCCACTTTGTGTCGCAAAATTTCTACTATTTGCCGTAACGTGTTTCATGAAAAAAAGCCTTTCATTTATTGTTGCCCAAGAAACAGAGGCGTAATTTTTCACAAACATGATCCGGCACGAGCCCGCCCACATCGCCACCATACCGGGCCGCCTCTTTGATAATACTTGAACTGATGTAAATCCAGCGAAATCCCGTCATGAGAAATACGGTTTCAACCTCCCGCTCAATACGCCGATTCATCAGGGCCAACTGAAACTCATAATCAAAATCTGAAACTGCACGTAAGCCGCGGACAATGGCCTTGGCCCCTTTTGTGTAGGCATAATCAACAATCAGTCCGTTGACCGTGTCAACTTCGATACGTTTTTCATCGGCAGGAAAACAATCTTTAATCATCTGTACGCGCTCTTCCAACGAAAACAATGGCTTTTTACTGACATTTTCAGCAATTGCCACAATAACGCGGTCAAAAAGATAGAGTGCCCGCTGAATGATATCAAGATGTCCTTCTGTTATGGGGTCAAATGTCCCAGGATAAACGGCAATGGTCTTGGACACATCAGGGGAGACAAAGGGTTTATATTTGCTCATATTAAGTCCTTTTTCGAATCAACATT
Organism: Deltaproteobacteria bacterium; assembly: GCA_030667965.1. GTDB lineage: Bacteria > Desulfobacterota > Desulfobulbia > Desulfobulbales > SURF-16 > JAHLLM01. Next base: position 14,388 of record DAOUUW010000055.1, on the reverse strand, counting down.
CTTTTTTTTGCATACAGTCGAAATGCCGCCTCTCCGTATACCCGGTGGTCCTGCAGAACAAAACATGACACCTCATCCGGCAGTTGGTCTCGTGAACTGCATTCTACAACAATTAACACATCATCATTGAGGATATCCTGATTGGCCAATTCATGCATCAGGTGTTCAATTAACTGTTTCTTATAGGGGGGGTCAATGAAAACAAGGGAAAAACCTTTCTGCGGGGCATGGTTCTTTAAAAAAAAAAGGCCTCCGGATAAATCCCTTTTAAACACAATGGATTTATCCGGAAAGCCGCATAATGCAATGTTCTTATGGATCAATTCAAGAGCCGTACGTCCATTGTCAACAAAAAACGCTGAATGCCCTCCCCTGCTCAGGGCTTCCAGGCCGAGGGCTCCTGTGCCGGCAAAAAGATCAAGGATTTCGGCTCCGTGGAGTTTGTCGGCCAAAACATTGAAAATGGCCTCTCTGGCCCGGTCTGAGGTGGGACGTATTTCCCCTTTTTTCCCTTTTGGGCCTGGAGAAAAAAGCCTTCGTCCTCTGGCTGTGCCGGAAATGATACGCATAATAATGCAAAATGCATAATGTAAAGTGCTAATTGAAATGTGATTACCAACGAAATTCAGCCACAGTTAACACAATTGCTACTGAACCGTGTAGGAGCGGCTTCAGCCGCGAATTTTTTGGTTTGACCAGTAACCAGTTTCCAGCTCCTGGCCACCCTTTTCGCGGCTGAAGCCGCTCCTACAACACCGTGCCCTAAAATTGGCTGAAAATTAGTGGTAATCACAAATTGAAAAAGTTCAACCTGCACTTTACTTGTTGAATTAATCTATATATTTCTCGATGAGCACTTCGGCAATCTGCACCGCGTTCAGAGCTGCACCCTTGAGAATATTGTCCGCCACAACCCACATATTAATGCCTTTTTCTATGGATTCGTCTTCACGGATACGTCCCACCAGGGTTTCAAATTTTCCTTCCGAGTCCAGGGCCAGTGGATATTCGTTGTCAGCCGGGTTGTCAACAAGTTTGACACCCGGGGCAGTCAGCATGAGTTCTTTAACTTCGGCGGCGGAAATTTTTCTATCTGTTTCGATATTAATAGACTCGGAATGACCGAACACAACAGGTACCCTTACCGTAGTTGCGGTTACGCCAATAGAGTTATCCTCGAAAATTTTCCTCGTCTCGTTGACCATCTTCATCTCTTCCTTGGTATAACCGTTATCAAGAAAGGAATCGATGTGGGGCAGACAGTTAAAAGCGATCTGATGAGGATAGACATTGTTCTGCAGTTTTTCACCGGCTGCATAGGCCTTTACCTGGTTTTTCAGCTCCTCAATGGCGTTTGCCCCTGATCCGGAAACAGCCTGGTAGGTGGAAACAACGATTCGCTTGATGCCGACTGAATCGTAAATCGGTTTTAAGGCAACAAGCATCTGGATCGTGGAACAATTGGGATTGGCGATGATTCCCCGCTTTGTATATTGGGCGATGGCATGGGCGTTCACCTCCGGGACAACAAGGGGAATTTCCGGATCCATACGAAAAGCGCTGGAGTTATCAACCACAACGGCTCCTGCTTCGGCAGCAGCAGGAGCAAAGTCAAGGGATCTGCTCGCGCCGGCGGAAAAAAGGGCGACATCAATACCCGCAAAAGCGTTTTTATCAAGCAGCTGCACAGGAATTTCCCTGCCTTTAAAAACAAGTTTTTTGCCGACCGATCTCTCAGAGGCGAGAAGACGAAGCTCCTTAACAGGAAAATTTCTGCGCTCCAGCACATCAAGCATGGCGCCGCCAACAGCTCCGGTGGCGCCGGCAATTGCAATATTATATCCTTCCTCTCTAGTCATATTGTTTTCCTCGAATGTTGATAAAAAGAGTAAAACCGCATGGTGCTGATTTCGCACCATACGGTTCATGTATAAATGATACCGCCTTTGAGGCGATAGTTTATTTTTTTTGCTTTAAATATACAAGACGATTCAGGGCTTTTAAATATGCCTTGGCTGCTGCGGTAATAATGTCGGGATCAACACCCTGTCCGACAACAATTTTGCCGTCTCCCTCAACCCGCACCAGAACCTCCCCTTGGGCATCAGTGCCACCGGTAATGGAACTTACCGCAAAATACAACAATTTGCTCGTGGTTCCCGTCAACTTGGCAATGGTGCGGAACGCACTGTCAATGGGGCCCACCCCGATAACGGCATCTTTCACCTCTTTTCCGTCTACCAGCAACTTGACGGCTGCGGTGGGCATTGTCTGGTTGCCGCTCATGGCGCCAAGGGACAGCAGTTGATAGGTCTCAGGGATTGAAACAACTTCATCAAGGAGGATGGCCTCCAGATCTTCGTCAAACATCTCCTTCTTGACATCGGCCAGCTCTTTAAAGCGGAGAAACACCCGGTTCAATTCATCATCGGTGAGGGAATCATACCCCAGCGACTTGAGCCTATCCTTTAAAGCATGTCGTCCGGAATGTTTTCCCAGCACCAGATTGCCCTTGTTCAGGCCAATATCACACGGATTCATGATTTCGTAGGTGGTTCGTTCCTTCAGCACGCCATCCTGGTGAATACCGGACTCATGGGCAAAGGCATTGCTGCCGACAATGGCCTTGTTTGGCTGCACCACCATGCCGGTGATGGAGCTTACCATGCGGCTTGACGCGAGAATATGCTCGGTAACAATATCGGTACGCACGTTGACCTGGTCAGCCCGGGTGCGCAGGGCCATAACAAATTCTTCCATGGCTGTATTGCCTGCCCTTTCACCAATACCGTTGATGGTGCACTCCACCTGCCTTGCCCCGGCATTGATAGCAGCCAGAGAGTTGGCAACGGCAAGTCCAAGATCATTATGGCAGTGTACACTGAGAATCGCCTTATCAATATTGCGGACATTTTCCATGACATAACGTATCTGGCCGGCAAACTCATCGGGCAGAGCGTACCCTGTGGTATCGGGAAAATTCAGGGTAGTTGCACCGGCATCAATGACAGCTTCAAAAACCCGGCAGACAAAATCAAGATCACTGCGTGTGGCATCTTCAGCAGAAAATTCCACATTGGATGTATATTTCGCCGCATGCCTGACAGAGGAGGTCGCCAGGTCAAGCACTTGGTCACGGTTCATCTTCAGCTTGTATTTCAGATGGATATCAGAGGTGGCCAGAAAGGTATGAATGCGTGGATTCTCCCCTTTTTTCAAGGCTTCCCAGGCCGTATCAATGTCCTTTACATTGGCCCTGGCAAGACCTGCAATCTGTGCGCCCTTTATGTGATCGGCAATATTTTTAACGCAGTCAAAATCTCCGACTGAAGCAATGGGAAAACCGGCCTCAATGACATCCACCTGTAGCTTTATCAGCTGCTGGGCCAGACGAAACTTTTCCTGCATATTCATGCTTGCCCCGGGGGACTGTTCTCCATCCCGCAGGGTCGTATCAAATATAAAGACCTTTTCTTTTTCGGCCTTGTTGTTTACTTGTGTCATTTTCTATCCTCGATGCGGTAGACCGGTGTTGCCGGCCGCCGTTTACACGGTTTTTTCATGTTCCTCTACAACTTTTTTATCCTTTACTATCATCCGGTATACCCCCACCAGGGGCCCGGATAGGACATAAAGAACACCGACGAGAAAAAGCGTTACCTGGGGCTCAGTTGCTATGACGATGAGAATCAAGACCATGAAGACCATGAACTGAAACGTTTTTGCCTTGCTGACCTGTTTAAAGCTGCTGTAATGATGTGTGCTGACCATGAGATAGGAAAGCGCATATACCATGAGCAATGTACCGATATCGAGATAATCCCGGTCCACACCAACGAAGCGGCAAAAAAGCACTGATGTGGCTATCAAGCCGGCTGCCGCCGGACAGGGAAGTCCTACAAAGATATTTTTCGGCGTCTCATCAATCTGTGAATTGAAACGGGCAAGACGTAATGCGGTAGTTGCCACATAAAGAAATGCAGCCAGCCAGCCATACCTGCCATAGGACTGCATCATCCAGAGATACGTCAGCACGGCAGGAGCCACACCGAATGAAACCAGATCACACAGTGAATCATACTCCATGCCGAACTTGCTGGTCGTCCCGGTCATACGGGCAACCCGTCCATCAAGTCCATCAAAGACAGCAGCAATAATGATGGCCACGGCGGCATGAAAAAAATCACCGTTAATTGATGCAATTATAGAATAGAAACCACTGAACAAACTCATGGTGGTCAAAAGATTCGGCAACAAACAAACCGTAACATGTGGGGCATTCTGCTGCTGATGTCCTTTTTCTTTCATGTTACACCTCTGATTTCTGTTTTAATGGCAATTTCTTTTATCTTCTTACAAAACGATTTGTTAGTCAAATTGCATACTGCAAAGCACCATCAGGCAAGATAACCAAGTACCGTCTCCCCGGCCTTCACTTTCTGACCTGTTGCTACCTCGATCTGGGTTTTTAAAGGAAGGTAGAGATCGACCCGGGAGCCGAAACGAATAAGGCCGAAACGCTGACCACGACCCAATGTATCATTTTTTTGAGCCCAGCATACGATGCGCCTGGCAATGAGCCCGGCTATCTGCACTACAGCATAGCGCTGATCAGAAGAGGTTGACATTGTCAGCGCGCAAAATTCATTTTCAAGAGCTCCTCTTTCCGAGTTCGCGGAATAAAAGCGTCCAGGTGAGTACGTGATGGCTTCAACCCTGCCGGGGAAAGGAATCCTGTTGACATGGACATTAAATATATTCATAAAAATACTTATTTTATAAACATGTTCATTGACAAAGCGGTCATCAAAAACCTTTTCCAACAGTATGATTTTCCCATCAGCCGGAGAAACAAAAACATCCTCTCCATCAGGGACGACCCTGGACGGATTTCGAAAAAAATATAGAACGAAACCAGTAAGCATCATGGCAGGCAAGGCTATGACAATATAGCCCAAAACAGCAAAAATTATGCTTACAAAGGCGCAAAAAAATATAAACGGATAACCTTCCCTGGCTACAGGGATATGTTTTTCTTGCATTGATAAATCGCGCATAGCATCTAAGATAGTATCGTTGCCGAGACGCAATAAACCGGTATCCGAATCGGACACCGGTTTATCTCCAGACAAAAATGCTCAATCAACCTCTTGTTGTGAGAAGGAGATTTTAATATTTTTTATTGGCACGGGTCATTGCAATTGTGCCGGTCCTAATAATTTCCTGAATACCGATAGGTCGGAGAATATCGATCATTGCCTGAACTTTGTCACATGTACCTGTCACCTCCACGGCATAACTTTTCTGACTGACATCCACAACCCTACCGCGGAATATATCTGTAATACGCAATATTTCCGCCCTGGTGGATGGTTCGGCCTTTACTCTGATAAGGGCCATTTCCCGTTCCACATAATCAGACTCACTGATATCGGTTACTTTAATGACATCAATGAGTTTATGCAGCTGTTTGGTGATCTGCTCAATGATATGATCCTCACCACTTGTCATTAATGTAAGACAGGAGACGTCTTTTTCCAAAGTCGGAGCAACGGATAAGCTTTCAATATTAAATCCCCGACCGCTGAACAGACCTGTAACACGCGAAAGCACCCCCGGCCTGTTCTGTAATAATACGGATATAGTATGTTTCATCACAACACCTTTCTTTTTATCTATTTCCGGTATTACACCAGAAGCATTTCAGTTGTCGCTTTTCCAGCGGGAACCATTGGGTAAACACCTTCCTCTCTGGCTATCACAAAATCCATAACAACAAGATTATCGGTTTTCAGCGCCTCTTTAATCACAGGCTCAACTTCGCCGGGCTTTGTTGCACGTAGACCAACGGCACCATATGCCTTGGCCAAAGCCACAAAATCAGGAGCAACATCAAGAGGAGTTGCGGAATATTTTTTATCATAAAAAAGTTCCTGCCACTGACGAACCATTCCAAGGAAGTTATTATTTAAAATAGCAATTTTTACCGGGAGTTTATACTGCATGGCCGTAGCCATCTCCTGAATATTCATCTGGATGCTGCCATCTCCGGCTATATCAATAACTGTTCGCCCCGGGGCCGCCATCTGGGCACCAATTGCCGCAGGAAAACCATAACCCATAACACCGAGTCCGCCTGAAGTCATGAAGGCTCTTGGATGATTGAAATGATAAAACTGGGCAGCCCACATCTGGTTCTGGCCGACCTCGGTGGTGATAATGGCATCACCCCCGGTCAACTCGTGCAGTTTCTGCACGACAAATTGCGGCTTAATAACATCCGGGTCATCGACATATCCGAGGGGGTGTTCAATTTTCCACTCATTAATCTGCTTGAGCCATGGACCATGTTTTTCCTTTTCAGCGTTTACATTGAGGTCCTGATTACGATCAAGCCAGGTATTCATTCCGGCCAGGGCATGCTTGCAGTCAGCAACTATGGGAATATCAACCTTGACATTTTTACTGATGGAGGTGGGGTCAATATCAATATGAATAATTTGAGCTTTAGGGGCAAAGGCATCGATGCGTCCGGTGACACGATCATCAAAACGGGCTCCGACACTGATCAGAAGATCACAGTTGGCCACAGCCATATTGGAATAATAGGTGCCGTGCATGCCGAGCATACCCATGGAGAGAGGATCGGTTCCAGGAAAGCCGCCAAGGCCCATCAAAGTCATGGTAACGGGTATATCCAGCTTTTTGGCCAGTTCGGTCAGTTCTTCGTGGGCTTTTGCTGCTATGACGCCGCCACCGACATACAGAACTGGTTTTTTAGCAGCCATGATTGCTTTACAGGCTTTTTCAATCTGTCCGGGATGAGGCTCGTAGGTCGGCTGATACGTGCGCATTCTCACCGGTTTCGGTTCCGGGAATTTGACAAGGGATGCCATAATATCTTTGGGCAGATCAACGAGAACCGGGCCGGGTCGGCCTGTCCTGGCAATATGAAAGGCTTCCCGTATGGTCGGCACCAGATCGTTTACATCCGTCACCAGGTAATTATGCTTGGTGCACGGGCGGGTGATACCAACGATATCAACCTCCTGAAAGGCGTCATTGCCGATAAGAGCGGTTGGAACCTGTCCGGTAAAGACCACGATCGGGATGGAATCCAAATATGCCGAAGCAATGCCGGTGACCGTATTAGTCGCACCCGGTCCTGACGTTACCAGGGCGACTCCCACATCTCCGATAACCCGCGCATAAGCATCAGCTGCATGTACAGCTGCCTGTTCATGACGAACAAGGACATGAGTAATCTTATCCTGCGCTAAAATTGCATCGTAAATATCAATGACCGCGCCTCCGGGAAAACCGAAGATTGTTTCTACATTTTGTTCTTCCAGACATTTTAACAACGCCTGTGCGCCTGTGATTTTCATAACGATTTCCTGCTTTTGTGATTAATTGTTTTGATAGAAATAAGCTGTAATACCACTTTATAACAAACGAATAAGTTTAACTAACACTTTGTCATTCCTGGTATTTTAAGCAAGAGCTTAATATAGCCTTTGGTCAAAAATTGTCAAGCATGTTCTTCTGTACATGATATCAACCATTTATTCAAATAAATAGTAACAACTATCAAATATAAGTGGTTTTAACCGATCACAAATAAAAATCAAAAATGCTGCCTTGTCCACTTTATAATAGCTGAAGCATCAAGGGCCCCTGATTGACGCGCCTTCTCCTGACCATTGACAAAAAGCACCATGGTGGGGATGGAACGGATGCTAAACTGGGAGGCAAGGACCTGCTCAATCTCGGTATTGACCTTTGCCATCCGTACTTCCGGCTCCATCCGGCCTGCTGCCTGGGCAAATGCCGGACCCATCATCTTACACGGCCCGCACCAGGGAGCCCAGAAATCAACGAGCAATGGGATATCATTGCGGCCCAGATGCCGCTGGAAGGATGCAGCGCCAAGTTCAACCGGCCGGCTGTTGAATAAAGGCTTACGGCATTTTCCGCACACAGGCCGGTCGGCCAGTCTGACGGCAGGGATTCGGTTGACAGTTGTACAGTGTGGGCAGACGATATGTATTGAATCGTTCATGGCAAAATATTTCCTCAATTTAATTCTTCTGGAAACGACCCGTTTTATCTGGAGTCGCGTAGTAAAAGACATTATATGAATGATACGCTGACAGGTAAAGCGCAACGACAAGATTGATAAAAAGAATGTTTCCTTTTGGCCAAAAAAGTCGGTTATGGTATTGTTGGCTGAAATGAAAAGATTCCTTCCCGGTGACTCAATGAACAAATACTGTTTTTTCCTTATTTTCTTGCTGTTTTTCTGCAGTCAAGCTTCTGCATCAGCTGATAAACCTGCAACCTGGCATCTTGACACGGCTGTGCATTTCGCTCTTGCCAACAGTCCCGACACCCACATGGCCGGAAGCCGGATGGAAGCAGCGGCAGCGTCAAGCAGGCAGGCCCGTTCCGCCTTTTATCCTCGTCTTGACCTTTCATCAGCTTACACGGCGACCAACAATCCGATGTATTCCTTTGGCAACATTCTAAATCAAGGGGCATTCAGCAATACCATTGACTTTAATGACCCCGGCAGGACGGACAATCTTTCTCTTCAGGCCAAAATTCGCTACCAGCTTTATAATGGCGGCAGTAACCAGGCCGCCCTGCAGGCAGCGGAGGATATGGAAAAAGGCAGTGCTTTTGATCTGGCGGCCCTGCATAATCAACTTTCCTTTGAGGTTATCCGCGTATTCTGGAGAATTATTCAGTCTGCGGAAATGACCGAGGCCCGTACATCTGCCGTTCTGGCCTTGGAGGAAAGCCTGAAAACAGCCAGGGCAAAATTTGAAGCAGGAGTTTTTCTCAAGGCCGAAGTTCTCACCCTGGAAGCCCAGCTTTCCCAAGCACGAGAACAATTAATTTCTTCACGCCACTCCCATGAAATGGCCCGACGCCTTTTCTTAAATCTCCTTGGCCTTGAATTTTACCCGTTTACCATCAGTATGCCTGAAAAATGCCTTGACGATACGCCTGTTCCGCTTCATTCCGATTATTCCGCCAGACCCGAACTGCTCGGTCTTGATGCCCGTATAAAAGCGGCCAGGGCACATCTGCGCATGGCACGCGGCGGCCACCGGCCCGACATTTCCACCTTTGCCGGCTACCAGATTGATCACGGCAGTGTCACCGGTTCCGGCGGAAACAGCTGGATGGGTGGGGTGCAGCTCGATCTGCCACTCTTTGACGGCAGCCTCACTGATGCAAAAATTGATGAAGCAGGAGCAAGGCTCGCTGAGTTACAGGCATTACGTAATAAAATATCACTAGCCATTGATCTTGAAGTACAGCAGGCCAGGCTTGCTCTGAAAGACAGTATTGAGCAGCTGGCCGTCACAGAAAAAATGGTGGAACAAGCCAGGGAAAGCGCGGAGTTAAACAGGGCACGATTTAAGGCAGGTGTTATTTTGTCTTCGGAACTGATTGATTCGGAAGACAGACTTACAGAAGCGCTGGTACGCCAGAGTGTGGCATCCGCAGCCGGACATATTGCCCTGGCCGACCTGCGCCGCTCTCTTACCCTGGAACAGTTTCCCGGCAAGATAAATAACAAGGATCAGAAATGAAAATCGCCCAATTCTTTTTTCTTTTTTTGGCTTCGCTCTTTATGACGTGGGGCTGCAGTTCTGAGCACCAGGCAGAAAAAAAATCGCAGAATAAACTCCCTTCGGTAAAGGCATCCGTCCATAAGGCCGAACTGACCAGCGCCTACTCCTTTATCGAAATACCCGGCACGGTACAGGCAGGACAGAGGGCGACAATTGCCACCAAATTGACCGGTACCATCAGCGAACTGCCGGTGACCATGGGATCCAGAGTCAGCAAAGGGGATTTACTCGTAAAGATAGATGCCCAGGAGATTACCGCCCGAGTCAACCAGGCCAGGACGCAGCTTGAACAGGCACAGCGGAATCTGAAACGGGAAGAAAAACTGCTCGCCCAGAACGCCAGCACGCCGGAAACAGTCAAAGATCTTCAAGACATGGTGCGCATCAGCTCATCCACCCTCAATGAAGCGCAAACCATGCAGGGCTACACACGTATCTCCGCCCCGTTTGACGGCATGATCAGCGAAAAGCGTGTCGATGTCGGCGACCTTGCCATGCCGGGTGTGCCACTTCTCGTGCTCGACAGTGAAAAATCCCTGCAGGTGCTTGCCGACGTTCCCGAAGAAACGGCAATCCATATCAAACAGGGAGACCCGCAGGATATTTATATTCCGGCAAGCGGCAAAAAAATCAAAGGCCGCGTTGCGGAACTCTCCCATGCTGCCGATCCTGCCACCCGCACTGTGGCGGTGAAGCTTGACATCGAGTCCGATCCGGATATCAGACCGGGACAATTTGCCCGTATTCTCATTCCCTCCAGGCAAAAAACGCTTATCCTCGTTCCGCAGAAAGCCATTTCTCTGTTCGGCCAGATGGAAAGACTTTTTATTCTGCAATCTGACAATAGGGCCTCATTGCGCATTGTCCGTTCAGGAGCCCGCAGCGGGGAAATGGTTGAAATACTTACCGGTCTTGAACCCGAAGAAAAAGTCATTATCAGCGATGAAACCCTGCATGAAGGGCAACCCATTGAGGTAGTCCATTGAGCGACAAGGAGAAAGAAACAATTCATCTCGGGTTTGCCGGTAAATTTGCCAAAGCATTCATCAGTTCCAGGCTGACGCCCATCCTTATTATTGCGTCAATCCTCCTGGGGCTGATGTCGGTGGTTATGCTTCCCAGGGAAGAGGAACCGCAGATCAAGGTTCCCATGATCGATGTCATGGTATCCATGCCCGGAGCCACTGCCGCAGAAGTCACCCAGAGAGTTTCCATCCCCATGGAGAAGCTTCTTTACGAACTTCCCGGGGTGGAATTTATTTACTCCACCTCCATGCCTGGCCAGAGCCTGCTTGTTGTTCGTTTTTACGTGGGAGAGGATCTGGAAGAAAGCATCGTTCGCCTGAACCAGAAACTTGAAACCAATTTTGACCGCATTCCGCACGGCGTGTCTCATCCTCTGATCAAGCCCCACACCATTGACGATGTGCCCGTACTCGCCCTTACCCTGCACAGTCATCAATATGATCATTATACCCTGCGCAGGCTGGCGGTTCAGCTGGATGAAGAGATCAAAAAAGTCCATGATGTTGCCGAAACACGACTCATCGGCGGTGTTCGTCGTCAGATGCGCATTCAGCTCGACCCCCTTCTGCTTGCCTCACGGAACCTCACCCCTGCTGATCTTATTCCAGTTATCCAGCAAGCCAACAGACGGAGCTTCTCCGGCAGCCTCCAGTCAGCCAACAACGAGATAGTTTTGGAAACCGGTTTGTTTCTCTCCAGTGCTGCTGAACTGGGCAATGTTGTTGTCGGTAGTCATGGCAACAGGCCTGTCTATCTCCGCGATGTGGCCACCATTATCGATGGACCTGAAGAACCGGATAATTATGTCCTTTTCGGTGACGGTACAGGAGATGAAGAGGCAGCTGTCACGCTTTCCATTGCCAAACGGCCCGGATCAAATGCCGTGGGCGTTGTTCACACCGTGCTGGCCAAGGTTGACAGCCTGAAAGGATCGTTGATTCCCTCTGACATTGAGGTCACTATTACCAGGGATTATGGTGAAACAGCCCTGGAAAAATCCAATGAACTTCTGCTGCATATGGGCATTGCCGTCTTTGGCGTGGCCTTGCTCATCCTTCTGTTTCTCGGCTGGCGTGAATCACTGGTCGTCCTGCTTGCCATCCCGTCAACTCTTGCCCTGACTCTTTTTATTTTTTACCTGTACGGCTATACCTTAAACAGAATCACACTCTTTGCCCTGATTTTCTCCATCGGTATCCTGGTTGATGACGCCATTGTTGTGGTGGAAAACATTGTCCGTCATTTACGCCTGCCTGGTAACAGGCAGCGCTCCCTGACAGACATCGCCGTTGATGCCGTTGCCGAGGTTGGCAACCCTACCATCCTGGCCACCTGGGCCGTCATCGCCGCAATCCTGCCCATGGCCTTTGTCGGCGGTCTCATGGGACCTTACATGCGTCCTATTCCCATCGGATCCAGTGCTGCTATGGTATTTTCACTGCTCATTGCCTTTTCCGTAACGCCATGGGCGGCAACCCATATCCTTAAAAAAAGAAACCACGGTGCACATAGTGACAATGTAAATGAACCCCATGGTGAAGAAACCCCGGATGATTTTTTTACCCGGCTCTACCACCGCATCATGGAACCGCTTCTCGGGCATACTCTTTTTCGCTGGTCGTTTTTCTTTGTCATTCTCTGCCTGCTGCTCGGCAGTTGTTTCATGGTCTATTCCGGCCATGTTAAGATGAAAATGCTGCCCTTTGACAATAAAAGCGAATTTCAGATTATTCTCGACATGCCCGAGGGATCTCCCCTGGAACACACAGCCCGTGTTGCCGGAGAAATGGCGCAGGTCATTTCCCTGGAACCGGAAGTTGTCAACTACCAGGTGTACGCCGGCACCGCTTCCCCTTTTAATTTTAACGGTCTTGTGCGGCATTATTATATGCGCCAGAACCCCTCCATGGCCGACATTCAGGTCAACCTGCTCCCAAAACAGGATAGGAAGGCCCAGAGCCATGACATTGCCAAACGCATACGCCCGGCAGTGGCTGCAATTGCCGAAAAATACGGGGCCAGTGTAGCCGTTGCCGAAGTGCCGCCCGGTCCGCCGGTTCTACAGACCCTTGTAGCCGAGATCTACGGCCCTTCTGATGTGGAAAGAGTACGTCTGGCAACCAGGGTCAAGGAAATATTTGAAACAACGGAAGGCGTTGTTGATGTTGACTGGTTCAGGGAAGAGCCGCGAAAGAAAATTGTCTTTACTGTTGACAAGGAAAAGGCCGCCTTAAACGGCATTAACGAGGGAGACATTTCACGGACCATCCGTCTTGCCGTAAGCGGGATGTCCATCGACCTCTTTCACCAGCCCGGTGACAGGGAAGAGATCAACATGGTCCTTGAGCTTCCCCGCCATAAAAGGGTTCGACCCGACGATCTGCTCGCCCTGCAGCTGCGTTCTTCCATGGACCGCAATGGACGCCTTGTCCCCTTACGGGAGCTTGTCAAACAAACGGAAATGGACGTTGAGCAGCCAACCTACCGCAAAAATCTCAAACCAGTCATCTACGTCACCGGCGATGTGGCAGGCTCTGTCGAAAGTCCGGTTTATGCAATTTTTGATATGAACAAAAAACTGGCACAGCTCAACCCGAAGGAATTTGGCGGCACAGGTGAAAACATACGTATTTACAATATGAAGCAGCCATTTCTTGAGTCTGAGCCTTCAATAAAATGGGATGGAGAATGGGATATCACCCTGCGCGTCTTCCGCGATCTTGGCCTGGCTTTCTGTGCGGTCATGGTGCTTATTTATATGCTCATGGTCGGCTGGTTCAAGGACTACAGCACGCCCCTGGTGGTTATGGCGGCAATTCCCTTCTCCCTCATCGGCATTCTGCCCGCCCATTGGGCCTTTAATGCCTTTTTTACCGCCACTTCCATGATAGGCTTCATGGCAGGTGCGGGTATTGTTGTGCGAAACTCCATTATCCTGGTCGACTTTATTAACCTGCGCACACGCCAGGGACTGCCCTTTCAGGAGGCTGTTGTTGAAGCAGGCGCCGTTCGCTTCCGCCCCATGCTGCTCACCGCACTTGCCGTTGTGGTTGGCGCTTCGGTTATCCTGGCTGACCCCATCTTCCAGGGCCTGGCTATCTCCCTCATGTTCGGAGAAATCGCCTCCCTGCTCATCAGCCGCATGACCGTGCCGGTTTTATATTATGTGGTAAAGAAAAAGGCCTATTCCGCTGGAGATTAAATAACCACCGTTCAGACCGAAATGTGCGCGATGCGCACCCTACATGCCTAACATAATAGAAAAAATTAGGTATGATCTGACAACTTGATATTTCAAGTTCTGATAATACCTGACTTGTAGCTCTATCGTATAATCAGGAAGAAGGTCAATCAAGTGTATGCCATAGACAGATTGAACTTGCCAAAACTCATCTTCACCTAAGAATGATAAGGTGAGCAGGAATTTGGATCATGTAAGGTTAACAGGTTTCTTGCTATCCAGTCGATAATGAATGATATCAGGTTAGAAACTGACTTATATGGCTGAAATTACGTTGTCAGCATTTTAGACTTTGTGTAGATATCAAGAAATAAAGAAAACGTTCCACGGCTTTGACGCCAAGATCCCGAGGATGGGTCTTGCCGCCAAAAAAATGGATAAAACGCAGTATCCACTGCGAGTAAGTCTGTTCGGTTCGATAAGCATAATGATGGTAGCGCATTACTTCGCACACCTGCTCCATTAGCTTGAGTT